>CAJFMJ010000009.1 GCA_904391645.1 uncultured Neglectibacter sp. | reverse complement strand
CACCCTGGAGTACATGTCCCCCCAGAAGCAGCGGGACAAGGCTGTGGAATGCCTGGAGGTCTATGCCCCCATTGCGGACCGTTTGGGTATCCGCACTGTGAAGGAGTATATGGAGGACATCTCCTTAAAGTACCTGGATCCTCTGGCCTATAAGGAGATCGAGGACGACCTCTCCTCCCGCAGCGACAGCGCCAAGCAGTTCATCGAGGACACCAAGGCCATGATCCGCAGCCGGGTGGAGATCTCCATCCCCAATGTGTATATTGAAGGCCGTGTGAAGAGCGTTTACGGCATTTACCGGAAGATGTTCGTCCAGGGCAAGAGCTTTGAAGAGATCTACGATGTGTTTGCGGTGCGGGTCATTGTGGACACCATTGAGGACTGCTATAACGTCCTGGGCATTGTCCACGATATGTTCCAGCCCCTGCCCAACCGGTTCAAAGACTATATCTCCATGCCCAAGCCCAATATGTACCAGTCCCTGCACACTACCGTGATCACCAAGGCCGGGGTGCCTTTCGAGGTGCAGATCCGCACTTGGGAAATGCACCACACTGCGGAATACGGCATCGCGGCCCACTGGAAGTACAAATTGGGGATGTCGGCCAAAGATTCGGACAACTCCGCTTTGGATGACCGTCTGGCCTGGATCCGCCAGATGTTGGAGAACCAGGCGGAAAGCGAGGACGTCACCGATCTGGTCCACTCCATCAAAAGCGACCTGATCCCTGAGGAAGTGTTCGTGTTCACCCCCAAGGGGGATGTGATCAATTTGCCCATGGGCTCCACGGTCATTGACTTTGCCTATGCCATCCACAGCGCCGTGGGCAACCGGATGATCGGCGCCAAAGTGGACAAACGGATCGTCCCTCTGGATTACAAGGTGAAGACCGGCGAGATCATCGAGATCATCACCACCAAAGAGGCGGGGAAAGGCCCCAACCGGGACTGGCTCACCTTGGTGCGCACCAGTGAGGCCCGGAACAAGATTCGCGCTTGGTTTAAAAAGGAAAAACGTGAGGAGAACATCATCGAGGGCAAAGCGGAGCTGGAACGGGAGTTCAAGCGCAGCAATATCCGCCTGACCCGGGAACTGATGGACTATATGATTGAAAGCGTGGGTAGGCGCCACAACTGCTCCACCGAGGACGACTTCTATGCGGCCATCGGCTATGGGGGCATCCAGCTGTGGAAGGTGCTGCCCCGCGTCAAAGAGGAGGCCCTTCGCCTGCAGAAGCTGGCCTCTCCCGAGCTGCAGGAGGAATTGCCCCCGCCCATTTCCCCCGAGCCCAAACAGCGGGTGGCCAGCGGTGTGCTGGTGGACGGTATGGACAATTGCCTGATCAAATTCTCCCGTTGCTGCAACCCCTTGCCCGGGGACGAGATCATTGGATTTATCACACGGGGCTTTGGGGTGTCCATCCACAAGCGCAGCTGCAACAATGTGCCCCGGGACCTGACCCAGTGTCCCGAGCCGGAGCGCTGGGTAAATGCCCACTGGGCCGGGGATGTGAAGGACGATTTCAAGTCCACCCTGCACATTGTGGCGGTGGACCGGGGCGGCCTGCTGGCAGACGTGACCCAGCAGCTCTCCAATATGAAGATCTTCATTCACGCTTTGAATTCCCGGCAGGAGCGGGGCAGCAACAATGCCTTTATTTCGGCCACCATTTCCATCAATGGCCTGCCCCAGCTGCAAAATATCATCGAACGGTTGAGCAAGATCCCCGGTGTGCTTTCCATAGACCGGAGCTGATTTGAAAAGAGAGGTAAACCATGGAGCTGTTCCTCAGCGGACCTTCTTTCCGCTATGAATGTGAAAACCTGTGTCGGCTGTTTTTCCCTTACAGCCCTGTCAAAGTGGAGCAATGGGAAGAACCCGCCCCGCCTAAGCCTGGGGAAGGCCCTTGGGCTTGGGCAGTCATAGTGGAGGGGGAAGGGGCGTATCAGTATAGGGTCACGGTGTCCGATGGGCAGCGGCAGCTCTCCCGCCAGGACCAGGGTCCCGCCCTGCTGGAGTACGCCATGACCAACCTTCTCTACAGTGCTTTTGTAGAGCTTTTGGGTGTCCATCCAGCCTGGGGGATGCTCACCGGGATCCACCCGGTAAAGCTGCTGCGCCAGTATGTGGAGGAGCGGGGGGAAGCCCCCGGCGTGGAGTATTTCCAAACCCACTGCCACGTCACCCCAGCCAGGGCGGACTTGGCCCGGCGGGTGCTGCAAGCCCAGGCCCCCGCGGTGGAGGCCCTGGATGACAACGACTTCAGCCTGTATGTGTCCATCCCTTTTTGCCCCACCCGGTGCGCCTACTGTTCCTTTGTTTCCCAAGATGTGGAGCACGCCAAAAAACTGATGGATCCCTACTTTGAGCTGCTTTTAAAAGAGATCGAGAAGGTTTCCCAGGTGACCAAGGACCTGGGCCTCACCCTTGCCACAGTCTATGTGGGCGGGGGGACCCCCACCACCCTGAGTGCCTCTCAGCTCTCCACCCTGTGCCGGAAGATCCGCCAGTCCTTTGACTTCTCCCGGTGCACCGAATTCACCGTGGAAGCCGGCCGCCCGGACACCATCACCCGGGAGAAGCTGCTGGCCCTGCGGGAAGCCGGCATCAGCCGCATCAGCATCAACCCCCAGTCCCTGTCGGACCAGGTGCTGAAGAATATCGGCCGCCGCCATTCCGCCCAGGATGTGCTGGAAGCCTTTGCTCTGGCCAAGGAGCTGGGCTTTACCAACATCAACGCCGATTTGATCGTGGGCTTGCCGGGGGACAGCCTGGAAAGCTTCCAAAAGACCCTGGAAGGGGTCATTGGCCTGGGGGCCTCCAACGTGACGGTGCACTCCCTGGCCCTGAAGCGGTCGGCCCGGTTGAATGCTCCCGGGGGCGATTTGTCCCTCCACGCCAAAAGCGAGGAAACCGCCGCCATGATGGATTATTCCATTGCCCGGCTGACCAAGGAAGGCTTTGAACCCTATTACCTCTACCGCCAGACCCGCATGGCCGGCAACCTGGAAAACACCGGGTGGGCCAAGCCTGGTTCCATCTGCCGGTACAATATCTACACCATGGATGAATCCAACTCGGTGATCGCCTGTGGGGCGGGAGGGGTATCCAAGCTGAAAGACCCCTACAGCGGCCGGTTGGAGCGGATCTTCAACTTTAAATACCCCACCGAGTACATCACCCGCAACGAAGAGATCCTCAGCCGAAANNNTCCTCAGCCGAAAGGACGGTGTCACCCAACTGTATGAGCAATTTCGCCAGCGGCTACGTTAAATATATCAATCACCTGGAGCAGATCAATGACGCGGCAGTGAACGATCCCGCCCGGATGATCGAAGAGGTGGAGGACGCCTACCATGACCACCTGGAAAATATTGCCCGGAACATCACCCGGCATCATCGGGGCGTGCGGGTGATCATGCTTTCCGGCCCCAGCAGCAGCGGCAAGACCACCACCGCCCACCTGCTGCGGGATTTCCTCACCGAATACGGGGCCAAATGTACCATTGTGTCCTTGGACGACTTTTACCGGGGGGTGGGCCTTGCGCCCAAGCTGCCCGACGGCCGGTTCGATTACGAGTCGGTAGAGGCGCTGGACCGGGAAGCCATCCAAGAGTGCCTGCTGAACATCACCACTACTGGGAAATTCTCTGTGCCCTATTACGACTTTGTCCTGGGCCGCCCTGACGGGGAACCCCGGCGCTATGAGATCGGCCCCGATGAAATGGTCATCGTGGAGGGCATTCACGGCCTGAACCCTGTGTTCACCAAAGAGCTGCCGGAGGGCAGCTGTGTGAAGCTGTACGTCAGCGTGAAGCAGCAGATCAAGTCCGCCAACGGAGAGGTGTTTTCCCCCATGGACCTGCGGCTGGTGCGCCGTATCGTCCGGGACGTCCAATTCCGGGACACCACCCCGGAGCGCACCATCTCCATGTGGTCCCAGGTGGTGAAGGGGGAGGACCGGTACATTCGCCCTTACCGGCTGTCCGCCGATTACACCGTGAACTCTATCCACATCTACGAGCCCTGCGTCATGCGCATGATGGCCATCCCGTTGCTGCGCGCCATCGCGGAGGACAGCCCCTATTACCGCAAGGCCCGGGATCTGGAATCCCGGCTGATGCGCTTTGAACCCATCGATCCTGCCCTGGTGCCGGAGAACTCTATGCTCCGGGAGTTTTTAGGGCCGAAACAAGGGTGAAGGGGCTTTCGCTAGGGCAAAGGAAAGGGTACAGCCCCAAAAGGGCAAAATCCCTGGAGAAACCCTCCAGCTGTGGGGAATCTTAAGGGATTTTTAATAGATTTGAAAGGCAAAATGCTTTGACTTTTTCCAAATCTAAGGTATAATGAAACCATAGGAAGCACGCTTCCAGATTGGATTGAGAAAAGGAGGACTACTATCATGGGAATTTTAGATGACGTGATGATAAACGCCAAAACTGCGGCGGAAGTCGTGGGGAAGAAGGCTGGCCAGATCGTGGATGTTTCCAAGCTGCGCTTTAACGTGGCCGAGCTCAACGCCGAGCTGAGCAAGCGCTACGAGGCCCTGGGCGAATATATTTACGAAAACTGCCGGGAGTGCTTGGCAGAGGACGCCGAGTCTGTGGGCAAAATGGCTGAGATCGACGAGCTGGTAAACCAGCGCAATGCCCTCACCAAAGAGCTGGTGGATAAGCAGAACAAGGTGGTTTGCCCCGTGTGCGGCAAACAGAGCCCCATCACTGCTTCTTTCTGCTCCAATTGCGGCGCGAAACTGGACAGCGAAGAGTAAAACTTTTTCCAACGCCACGAAAGGGCCTGTTGCAAAATGCAACAGGCCCTTTTTGCTGCGCCTTTCCTCCAGGGGGAGGGTCATAGGTCGTCAATCTTCATCTTTTCCAGCTCTTTTTCTTGAGCACGCCGCTGGGCTGCCCGAAGAAATTCCTCCCGTTTTTTCTGCTCGTTTTTCCGAACCACCAGAAAGACAACCAGCCCAATGGCCAGTGCCAGGATGAACAGGATGGGGAAGATCCAAAGGATCAATACATTTATCATATTCATCTCAAGAACCTCCTTTTTGCTTTTTATATTCGGTGATGAGAAGCTTTGCCGTGTCGAAATCCAGCTTCTCGTTTAAGGCCAGCCGTTTGACCAGGGCCACAAAGGGGTCCCCGGCGTATTCCTCCCCCAGCCGCACCTTTTGGATGATCTTATCCAACCGCAGCCGCACGGTGGGGTAGGTGACCCCGTACAGCCCTGCGATCTCCTTTAAGGACCCGGAACACAGCAGGAAGTTTTTCAAAAAGGCCACGTCTTCCTCTTCCAGCTCGGCCATCCAGTCCGGTACCACTTGGATCCCCACAGGTTTTCCCTCCTTTTCTCAGGAAACTTTCACTATATTGAGTATAAGCTTTAATAAAATGAAAGTCAAGATAAAAGAAAAAACTTTATAATTTTGTAAGAAGGGCTTCTGCAAATATCCGGCCCACCTGTTTCATAGACATGGGGAAGAAGGATCTTTCCAAAACAGAGGAGGGCAAAGCATGGGGAAATACGGTGGCCAAGGGCGGCGTCGCCAGAGCTTTTTGCGGGGGGCTTTGGTGCTCACCGGGGGGATGGCCCTGGTAAAAGTGATGGGGGCGCTGTTTAAAGTCCCCCTGACCTACGCAGTGGGGGAATATGGCATTGGGCTGTTCCACGTGGCCTACCACTTTTACGCCCCGGTGCTCAGCCTGGCCACTGCTGGGTTCCCCATTGCCGTGTCCCGGCTGGTGTCGGAGAACAGCTCCCTGGGCCGCTGGAACGATGCCCGGCAGGTGAAGCGGGTGGCCATGCCCCTGTTCCTGTCCATCGGCGTGGGAGGGATGGTGCTGCTCACCTGTTTGGCGCCCTTCTACTGCCAGTGGGTCACCGGAGTGCCCTATGCCTTGGTCCCCATGGTGGCCTTGGCGCCAGCCATCCCTTTGGCCTGTGCCACGTCCGTGTACCGTGGGTATTACGAGGGTTTGGGGAATATGGTTCCCACCGCTGTTTCCCAGGTGATGGAAGCTGCCGTGAAGCTGGGACTGGGCTTGGCAGCCGCTTGGGGGATGGTTTCCCACTGCCAGGGAGAATATGCCGCCCGTGGGACGGTCCTGGGGCTGACGCCTTCCGGGGAAGAGGGGGCCATGTTCCTCACGTTGTCCCTGGGTGCTGCTGGGGCGGTTGTGGGGGTGACTGCCGGCTCCCTGGTGTCTTTGGGGTATTTGGCTCTGCGGTTCCGGTTCCACGGGGACGGGACCGTGCCCCGGCTGTACCGTGACTCTCCCCCCGCCAGGGACCGCCGGGAAACCAGGAAACGCCTGTGGGCGATCACCTTGCCCATTGCTTTGGGCTCTTTGGCAACCAGTGTAGCAGGGCTGATCGACGCCACGATCCTGCAAAGCCGGGTGGGGGATGTCCTCCGGGAAGCCCCCCAGCGGTTGCTGGCGGCATACCCAGGACAGATCCCTGATACGTACCGGGAGAACCCGCAAGCTATCCCCACCTTCCTCTACGGGTGCTACACCTTGGCTATGACCATCTATCTGTTGGTGCCCGGGGTCACCCAGGCCTTTGGCACCAGTGCCTTGCCCAATGTCACCGCCGCCTATGCCCGGGGCAATAAATGGGAACTGCGCTCCAAGTTGGAGGCCGTGGTCCGGGTGACGGCCTTGTTTTGTTTCCCTGCCGGGGTGGGGATGGCTTCCCTGTCCCTTCCTTTGACCCAACTGCTGTACGGCCATGGGGAGTCTACACCCATCATTGCCCGGTGCCTTTTCCTTTTGGGAGCTGCTTCCCTGCCTGCCGCCATGAGCGGCCCCCTTTCCAGTATGCTGCAGGCCGTGGGCAGGGCGGACCTGCCGGTGAAACTGCTGTTGGGTGCTATGGCCATCAAACTGGGGGCCAACTGGGTGCTTTGCGGGATCCCAGAGCTCAATATCCAGGGGGCCGCAGTGGGCACCCTGCTCTGCTACCTGTTTTTAACGGTGTTCCAGTTCCGCTGCCTGCGCCGGGCAGCGGGGGTGCCCCTCTCCATCGGCCGGGTTTTCCTGCGTCCCTTGGCCTGCGCCTTGCTGTGCGGCGCCAGCGCGTGGCTGGCCTGGGGAATTTTGGGGCACATTCTCCCTGCCGGGCGTTTGGGGGAGGCCCTGGCAGTATTGGGCGCAGTGGTTTTCGGGGCAGCGGTGTATACCGCGGCATTGCTGCTTTTGCGGGGAATTGATAAGAGCGATCTCCAATCTTTGCCAATGGGACAAAAAATTGCAAAAACGCTTGAAAAACAGGGCTGGATATGATATCATGTCTACTGCTATAGGCTCATGGCGGGGATTCCGCGGGGGACGCATGGTCCTGGCGGCTGATTCTTTGGTGAAAGAAAAAGCCCCGCACCGTATCGTATCAAATTTTTTGGAGGTAGTCTTATCATGAATAAGTCTGAATTGATCGCCGAAGTCGCCGCTAAGGCTGAAATTACCAAGAAAGACGCAGACGCTGCTGTCACTGCCGTGATCGATGCCATCACCGAGTCCCTGAAGAAGGGCGACAAGGTGCAGCTGGTTGGCTTTGGCACCTTCGAAGTCCGCGAGCGTGGCGCCCGCACCGGCCGCGATCCCCGCACCAACCAGGAAATCCAGATCCCTGCTTCCAAGGCCCCTGCTTTTAAGGCTGGCAAGGCTTTGAAGGACACTGTGAACGGCAAGTAAAAACAAGGCTGTTTCCGCGGGCCCGGAGGAATTCCGGGTCCGCTTTTTCATTACCACACATTTTGGGAGGAACCTACCAATGAGATTGGACAAATATTTGAAAATATCCCGATTGATCAAGCGCCGCACGGTGGCAAACGAAGCCTGTGACGCCGGCCGTGTGCTGGTGAACGGCAAACCTGCCCGTGCCTCTTACGACGTGAAAGTGGACGACGTGCTGGAGCTCCACCTGGGGGAGCGGGTGCTGAAGGCCCAGGTGCTCTCTGTGACGGAATATGCCAAAAAGGAGGAGGCCACCAGCCTCTACCGGATGATCGAGGAATAAAGGACGGCTTTTCCACATATACATCCCCAAAAACCAGAAAAAGGGGTATGGTATATGGCAGAAGCGCAAAAACCGAAGCGAAGTCACAGCCTGCAGTTGGAGGACCGAGGAACCCTGCGGGCCACTGGCATTTCCAGGGTGAATTTTTTCAGCGATGAGCTGATCTCCGCCCAAACAGACATGGGGGAGCTGCACATCAAGGGGGAGGGCCTGCATATCGAAAGCCTAGACGCTGACTCTGGCGACCTGCTGGCCCGTGGCAAGGTGATTGCCCTCTCCTATACGGAAAACGGGCCCGCCCTTTCTTTCTTTGGCAGGCTGTTCCGATGAGCGGGCAGGTCATGGCTGTGGCGTTTTTCTGCCTGGCAACGGGGGCGGCCCTGGGCTGCCTCTTTTTGCTGTTCCGGGGGATTTCTCTGCTGCTTGGGTTGGGCCGGTTGGCCACCGGCCTTTTTGACGCCGTTTTTTGCTGCCTGTGCGGGGGCGTTGTGTTTCTCTGCGCTTTGGCAGTGGACAATGGCCATTTGCGGCTGTACCAGGCCGTATTGCAGGGATTGGGTGCCTGGTGCGTTGTCGTTGCCCTGGGCCCTTGGGTGCTCAAGGGGAGCCAGGCCCTAAAAAAATTTTTTGGGAAGGTTTGGGCCTTTCTGGTGGGAAGAGCAGGCTTCCTGCGGGGGCTTTTTCCAACAAGAGCGTCCCCCTCGGGACAACCGGGGAAAAAAGCTGGAAAAAAGGCGAAAAAACAGAGAAAAAAGACTTGAAAACTTTATGTATACCGGGTTATAATAAAAAACACTATAGGAACTCTTTCGCGTGGGAACCATCAAGATAGGAGGCGGGCTCTTTGCACGAATTGAAAATCGACAAGTACAAGGGAAGCTTTCTGTTAAAATTTGCGGTGCTCTGCTTTGCTGTGTTCATCCTGGTTTCACTGGTTGGCCAGCAGTTCCAGATCATGGATAAACGCCAGCAGCTGGAAGATTTGCAGCAGCAGCTGAGTACCCAAAACGCCCGCAACGAAGAGATCCAAAATTCTTTGGAAAACAGCGGCGGCATGGCCGAATATGCCGAGCGCAAAGCCCGCAGTGAACTGGATTATGCCAAGCCCGGGGAACGGGTGTTCATTGATATGGGCGGAGGGGCATGATCGCCTTTTTGCCGCGGTTTATTTTACATCCGGCACAGCCGAGGAGGAATTTGCTTTATTATGCAGCTTGAGGTTGGAGGAATTTACGAGGGAAAGGTGACAGGGATCACCAAGTTTGGCGCGTTTGTCAGCTTTGAGGGCGGCCAGACAGGGATGGTGCATATCTCTGAAATCGCCCCCACATTCGTCACGGAGATCCACGATTTTGTCACCGAAGGGCAAACGGTAAAAGTCAAAGTGCTTTCTATCAGCGAAGAAGGGAAGATCAGCCTTTCCATGAAGAAGGCGCTGCCTGAAGACCAGCAGCGCAAACCCAGCCGCCGGCCTGACGGCCCCCGTCGTGATGGAAGCCGTAAGGAAGGCTTCCACAAGGAAGGCGGCCGCAGGGATGGCCCTCGCCCGCCCCGGCAGCCCCGTCCGGCTCCCCAGCCTGGCCCTGCCCGTCCCGGCGATTTTGAATGGCAGTCCCGCCGGAACGACACCGGCACCTTTGAGGAAATGATGAGCCGCTTTAAGCAGACCAGCGACGAAAAGATGTCCGACCTGAAGCGTGGCAACGAGTCCCGCCGGGGATATTCCCGCCGGGGACAGCAGAAATAAAACCTCCGGAAAAGGAGCCCTGTGGGGCTCTTTTTTTGGCTTTGAAAAACAGAAAGGGAGTTTGCCTTCTATGAGAGAGATCACCGCCAAAGAGATCACCGCCGCTGTACGGCAGCTGTGTATCGACGCCAACCGGGTGCTTCCTGCCGATTTGGAGCAGACCATCCACACCTGTTCCCAGCAGGAAGAGGACCCCACTGCCCAGTCCATCCTGTGCGATCTGTGCCGCAACCTGGATGCCGCCCGGGAAATGGAAATCCCCATTTGCCAGGATACGGGGATGGCTGTGGTGTTCGCTGAGGTGGGCCAGGACCTGCACATTGCCGGGAACTTTGAAGAGGCTGTCAACGAAGGTGTCCGCCAGGGGTATGTGGAGGGGCTGCTTCGCTGCTCCGTGGTGAAAGACCCCATCCGTCGGGGCAACACAGAGGACAACACTCCGGCCATCCTCCATACCCGCCTTGTCCCTGGGGACAAGCTGACCTTGACCGTGGCCCCCAAGGGTTTTGGCAGCGAAAACATGAGCCGCTTGAAAATGCTCACCCCTGCTGCCAAGGAAGAGGACATCATTGCCTTTGTGAAGGAAACGGTGGAACTGGCAGGTTCCAACCCCTGCCCGCCGGTGGTGTTGGGCGTGGGCATTGGCGGCGACTTTGAGCTGGTGGCCTACTTGGCCAAAAAGGCCCTGTGCCGCAGCGTTTCCCAGCGGAACCCCGACCCGTATTACGCGGACTTGGAGCAGAAGATGCTGGAAGCCGTCAATGGGACTGGGGTGGGCCCCCAGGGCTTTGGCGGGCAGACTACCGCCCTGGCTGTGAACATCGAAACATATCCCACCCACATCGCAGGGCTGCCCATGGCGGTGAACGTGGGATGCCATGTCACCCGTCACAAGACCGTTGTGCTGTAATTGTTGAATCCAATACAATTTATTCCCGTTTGTATTGCAATATTTTGGATGGTGTGCTACAATGTGTGTAGGAAAGCAGGAGGCTTTCCCGGATAGGCGAAGGCTTCCTGGCCTTTCCAAATCTGACGAAAGGAAAGTCCACCGTCCATGGGGAGTTTTGGGCGGGGACGGGTGCATGGTATGAAAATCACCATTGTCGGAAGGAAAGTGAATCTTCGCAACAATTTTAAAGAGCTGGCAGAGCGCAAGCTTTCCAAATTTAACCGTATTTTCGACGAGGATGCCGAGGCCACCGTTACCGTAACGGTGGAGCGGAACCGTCAGACTGTAGAGATCACCATCAAGCAGCGGGGCATGATCTACCGGGCAGAGGAAACCTCCCTGGAGATGAACGAGGCCCTGGATCACGTCATCGCGGCCCTGGGCCGGCAGATCCGCCGGAACAAGACCCGCTTGGAGCGTGCCAAGAAAGTCAGCGCGGAGATCGATTTCCCCGACGCCCTTTACGACGAGCCCGACGAGGAGATCCAGGTGGCCCGGGTGAAGCACTTCTTTGTGAAGGTGATGACCCCCGAAGAGGCCATTTTGCAGATGAATATGCTGGGCCATCAGTTCTTCATGTTCCGGGACGACCAGTCCGGGGAGATCAATGTGGTTTACCGCCGCAAAGAAGGCGATTATGGCCTGCTGGTGCCGGAAGGCAAATAAAAACGACACACTGTGCGCAATCGGGGAGGGGACCCGTCCGGGCCCCCTCTTTTTGCGGCTTTTTTAGAAGGAGGAGCTATGAGGGAAATGACATTTTGCGTGCCCTGCCTGTTCGGGGTGGAGGGGCTTGTGGCCCAGGAGCTGCGGGATCTGGAATTGGAAAACGTCCAGGCGGAAAACGGCAGGGTGCTGTTCTCCGGCGGCTGGGAGGCCATGGTCCGGGCCAACCTGAACAGCCGCTTTGGGGAGCGGGTGCTCCTGCTGCTGAAAACCTTCCCTGCTCGCTCCTTTGAGGAGCTGTTCCAGGGGGTGAAGTCCCTGCCCTGGGAAGCTTTCCTGGCCAAAGAGGATGCTTTCCCCGTGACGGGCAGCAGCCTTTCCAGCCAGCTCCACAGTGTGCCGGACTGCCAGGCCATCATCAAAAAAGCGGTGGTGGAGCGGCTAAAGGCCAAGTACGGCCTTTCTTGGTTCCCGGAAAGTGGCCCCCTGCACAGGATCCGGTTCCGCATCCTGAAAGACCAGGTCAGCGTGATGGTGGACACCAGCGGTGAGGGGCTGCACAAGCGGGGCTACCGGGCACAGTCTAACGAAGCGCCCATCAAAGAAACATTGGCGGCAAGCTTATGTAAACTGAGCCGCCTCCGTTCCGACGGCCGGCTCATCGATCCCTTTTGCGGCTCCGGTACCCTGTTGGTGGAGGGGGCGCTCCTGGCCAAAAACATTGCGCCGGGGCTGCACCGCTCCTTTACCGCCGAGAGCTGGGGGAACATCCCCCAAGAGGTTTGGCGTCAGGAGCGGGATCGTGCCCAGTCCCTGGAGCGCCGGGATGCCCCCTTTGTGGCCCAGGGCTTTGATATCGACCCTGCCTCTGTGGAGCTGACCTTGGAGAATGCTAAAAAAGCCGGGGTGGCCGACTGCGTGTCAGCGGCCGTCCGGGACATCCGGGACTTTTCCCAGGAAGGTCAGTACGGCTGTGTCATATGCAACCCGCCCTATGGGGAACGGCTGTTGGATATCCGCCAGGCCCAGGAGCTGTACCGGGTGATGGGGAGGCTTTTCCACCCCCAGCGGGGCTGGAGCTTTGGGGTCATCACCCCAGAGGTGGAGTTCGAGCAGCTCTTTGGCCGGAAAGCGGACAAACGCCGCAAACTGTATAATGGCATGATCCAGTGCCAGTATTACCAGTATTTCCGGGGAGGGGACCGGCCATGAACCTGCTGCACCGGATCCGGGGGGACATGGAAACGCCCCGGTTGCTCCTGCGGCACTGGAATCCCATGGACTTGGAGGATTTCCTCTCCTTTGCCGCGGACCCCGAGGTGATGTTGGCCTCTGGCGCCACGCCGGCAGTCACTCCTGCCCAAGGGGAAACCGCTTTCCGAAGGGCCCTGTGGGACAGCGGGTGTTATGCCATCGTGTTGAAGGAAACCGGCCGTGCCATTGGCAAGATCAAGTTTCAAAAGGATATCCGCCGGTTCCAGGTGAACGCCCTGTCCATCGGTTACGAGCTGGCAAAGCCCTATTGGGGCAACGGCTATATGCCGGAAGCGCTTCGGGCCATGATCCAGTGCGCCTTTGAGCGGAAAAACCTGGACGTGTTGGCCATCGGGCATTTTGCCGGAAACGACCGCTCCCGCCGGGTGATTGAAAAGTGTGGCTTTCAGTACGAGGGCACCATCCGCCGGGCTTTCCAGCGCAGCGATGGGCAGATCTTCGACGACGTGTGTTATTCCATCCTGAAAGAGGAATACTTCGCCCACCCGGAGCGGTACAAAAATCCAAAGCAGTGAGGCGGGAAAGCCCGTACCGTGATACGCTAAAAATAAAACAGGTTTCTTTGACGCGGAAGAAGCGTTTCAAAGGAACCTGTTTTTTGTTTGGGTCAGCTTTTTTTAGCAGGCCGTTTGCAGCGAATCAAAAGCACGGCGGCCAGAATAGCCACCAGAAATTCCGTTACTGGGAAAGCCAGCCAGATGCCCGTCATCCCGCCCAGCCAGGCCAGCCCAAAGGCCAGGGGCAGGATCACGAAAAAGCCCCGCAGCAGGGAGATGGCGTGGGCAGGCCGGGGGCGCTCGGTGGAGGTGAAGTATAGGGAGAGCACCACGTTGCAGCCGGCAAAGGGGCAAGCAGTAAAGTAGAGCCGCAGCCCCTGGGTGGCGATCTCTTGCAGGGTGGGGTCGTTTTCGCTGTTGAACACCCAGGCGATTTGAGGGGCAAAGGCTGCCATCAGCCCGTAAATAAGAGCCGATAGCACCACAGTGGTGAGCAGCCCATAGCGGAGGATGGAAGAGAGGCCTTTGGTATCCCCCCGCCCGTAATCCTGGCTGAGGATGGGCTGCATCCCCTGGGCGATCCCGGTGAACATGGCGATAACCACCAGGGATAGGTTGGCGATCACCCCGTAAGCTGCTACGCCGATGTTGCCCTCCAGGGAGAGGATGAGGGTGTTGAAAACGATCATGACGATCCCCGAGGAAACCTCGGTGATCAGGGAAGGGGCACCGCTGGAAAGGATGCGCCCCAACAACCGCCCCTGGGGTTTGCAGGGAACGGGACAGAACTGGTTGTGTTTCCGCCAAAAATGGGCGGACAGGATGGCCATACTGAGGATGGGCGCCCAGCCAGTGGCCAGCACTGCCCCCAAGATCCCCATGCCCAGGGGGAAGATGAATACCCAGTCCAGCACCACATTGGACAGGCTTCCCACGATCATGGCGGTCATGGCCAGCTGGGGGGCGCCGTCGTTGCGGACAAAGCACAGCAGGACATTGTTCATGAGGAACGCAGGGGAGAACAGGAGGATCACCCGCAGGTAAGTCCGGGACATGGTGAACACCTGGCCGGTGCCGCCGAACAGCCGGACGATATCCCCGGCAAACAGCGCCCCGGTCGCCATGAAGAGCAGGGAGAACGCCCCAGCCAGATAGAGTGCCTGGGTGAACGTCTGGTCAGCCTCCTGGCGGTTGCCTTGGCTGCGCAAGATGGAATACCTGGTGCCGCCGCCCATGCCGATCATCAAGCCGCTGCCATTGATAAAGCTGTAGATGGGAATGGCCAAATTCAAGGCGGCTAGGCCGTCAGCTCCCAGCCCCAGGGAAACAAAAAACGTGTCTGCCAAAATGTAGCAGGACAGCGCCAGCATCCCCAGGACGTTCAAAGAGGTGTACCGGGCAAACTCCCGGAGGAGGCCCTTCATAGGCTGCCCTCCTCTTGTGCCAGCTCCTTGGACTGTTTGCCGGTCATGTGGACAATGGTCATCTCCACCAGGCAAAAATGGTCCCAAGAGTCCCGGATCTCCTGTTCCCGGCCGGCTGGGTCATGGGGGTTGAAGCGGGTGGCCAGCGCCTCAATGGCAGCTCGTTTTTGGGTGGGGTCTTCTAAGATCTTAGCTGTGCCAAAGGCGATGACGCTGCGATAGCGGGTGGTGTACCTTTCAGGGACGATCTCATCCTGGTCGATCACACAGAAGGAGCATTTTTCCTCCCGGCGCAGGGCGTCCAGTTTGTGGCCCTTGGTGGCGCAGTGAAAGAGTAGCTTCCCATTTTGGTAGACATAACTCAGAGGCACCCCATAGGGATACCCGTCTTCTCCCAACAGGGACAACACCCCGCTGGTACCCCGCAGGAGCACCGCTTCCGCAGCCTGGTCAGAAAGTTGTTGTTTGATCCGCCTCATCTCTGGAAACATGGAAATCCCTCCAAAAAGCCAGCCCCGGGCAATAAAAAAGCACTGGATTTTCGTATCTCCTAAAGGCCTGCGGATACGAATCCAATGCAAAAACCCACCCGACGGCGGGCACGATATTTTTGATACCGACAAATTGTAACACAGTGCCACCGCCTTGTCAAGAGAGGTTGGGATGGGCGGGTTTTGACAATGCCCCCCAATGCCGCAAAAAAATTCCTCCTGTTTCATACACAGGAGGAATTTCCCTTATGTTTACCGGTTGTTCAGTTCTGCATACTGGAGCAAATTCCTGCACAGCCACAGCACCAGCACGGAGATGCCTCCGTTTACCACGGACATCCCCAACAGGCCTGCCACAGTGGCCAGAGCCGGGAAGAAGATGGAGCACACCACGCACGCGACAATGCCGGGAATGGTCATCAGCGCCAGCACGATAAAGTAGAACAAGAAGATCAGCGTTTTGGAGGAAACCATGCCGAATACCCGCTCCACCAGCACATTGCCGGCAGTGAACAACAGGGCGAAGCTCACCCGGGCCAGGATGCACAGGGCGATTTCTAAGGGGGAAGCCTGGAGGATCGCCCCCACAATGACGAAGATCAGCACCGCCTCCCAGAAGTTGGTAAGCATACTCTCCTGGATGGCATAGAGCAGCTTTTTCAGCGGCGGCTCCGGGATCAGGTAGATGTAGGGTTTGATCAGTTCCCGGTTAAACCGGCCCAGGGCCACAGTGAATAGCTGCATATAAGTGGCAAAGGCAAAGATCCCCACCAGGCCGGTGTCCTTCATAAAGACGGAGGCCACAATGATGATGGCTGCAAACAGCAGGGACATATTGGAGAAGAAAAACACGCCGCTGCGGCGGTTTTCCACCTTGTGCTTGTAGAAAATGGCGGAAGCGCCCCAGCCTTTTCCCAAGCCTGTTTTGCCCACCTTCACATTTTTGGGGACCACCTCATTGAGCTGCCCTTCCTTCTGTGCGGTGATGGCGGACTGGGCTGTTTCGGCGGTTTCCAAAACGTCCTCATAGTAATTGTTCTTGCAGGAGAGGATCAGCCCCAGCAGTGCCCCGAACAGAAGCACCAGCAGCCCGCCGAACAGGGCGGCAAGGGCCCAGTCACCGGAAAAGATGCTGCCCACTAACCCGGCGCTCCAGCCGGTCACTGGGAAAAGCAGCCCCGGCATTGCCCCAAAGAACGCTGCCCCAGAGGCAAGCAGCGGCTCAAAACTGCCGCCCTGGGCCAGGGCAAACAGGTCTTCCCGGCAGGTGAGCACGGCCAGCGCCCCATAGACCCCCACCGCGCCAAACACGCAGTACCGTACGATCTTGGCGGCTTTTTGGTTGCCGCTGGTGCGCACGTAAGAGGCCATGGCGGAAAGCTGGGCGAAAAACAGCGTCAACCCGTAACCCACAATGATCAGGAGCAACCCCCAGGGTTCCACCCCATATGCACCGTGAACCCAGGAGTATTGGAACAGGATGAAAAATCCCAGCAGCAACGAAAGCCCCAACTGCCGTACCAGCCCGTAAGCCAGGATCTTGTTGGAACTCAGCGGTGCAGGGAAGAGCAACGTCACATCCGACAAAGTGAACATGGGGGAGTTGGATGAGCTGCTGCCAGAGGCGAACACCAGCAGGAACATCATGGTGAAAAACAGGGTCAGGATGGCCACCAGTTCCCGGGGGTCCCGCAGGGCATCCATTTCCATGGACTTCCCGGAAACGGCGCTCAGTGCGAAAATAGCCACCAAAAAGATCCCGTAGATCAGTTTCGCAGGGCTTTTCACCACGCCAATCAGCTGGTTTTTCAGCTTGGTGACGGTGAGATAGACAAGAGGGCTTTTCATAGGTCATCCCTCCTTGGCAGCGCCGTCGCCTTCCGTGATGGCAAAGAACAGGTCCTCCAAGGACTGCCCTTCGCTGCCGTCGTTGAATTTGGTGGCGGCAAAGCGGCCGTTCATCATAATGTTGGCCACGTCCCAGTAGTCCTCCACGCTGTCGATCATGTGTGTGGAGATGAGCACGGTGGCACCGCTTGCCTTTAGCTCCCGGAAGATCTCCTTCAGCTCTTTGATGGCGTGGGGGTCTAAGCCAACCAGGGGCTCGTCGAAGATGACCACCTTGGGCTTGTGGCACAGGGCGCAGCAGATGGAGAGCTTCTGCTGCATCCCTTTGGAAAGCTCCTTGCCCAGCTTGTTTTTCTTGTCGTCCAGTTCCAGCCGCTCTAAAAGCTGGTTGGTGTAGGCTTCATCCTCGATCTTGTAGGCGCGGCGGATAAATTCCAGATGTTCCTCCACAGTGAGCAGGTCGTATACCGCAGGCATTTCAGGGATGTACCCCAGCTGTGCCTTGGCCTCCAAAGAGGTGTTCTCATACCCGTTGATCTCGATCCGGCCCGTAAACCGCAAAAGGCCGGTAATGCACTTGATGATGGTGGACTTTCCTGCGCCGTTGGGCCCCAGCAAAATGCCGATCTGCCCGTCCCCCACGGCAAAGCTGATGTTGTCGTTTGCCAGGGTTTTGCCGTAGCGCTTGGTCACGCCGCTGATGGATAGCATATTCGTTCCCTCCAATACTCTCTGAGAAATCAGGACGGGAACATTGTACTTGATTTAACAAGCCCTGGCAACCCGCTAGCGGGTTTCTTAAGATTTTCGACAGAAAATCTTAACGGGCATTTGACGTGCCCCATTCCCCCCAGTTCCGGCCTGCCGGAAAAAAGAAAAAGGAGCGCTTCCCAGCGCCCCCTATGGCCTATTTTTGTTCACTCTTTCCAGCTGGCCGCACAGAGGTTGGCCTTGCCAAAAGGCCTCTCATCCAGAAAGCGCACTTTCCGCCCGGACACCTCCACAAAGCCCTCTTCCCGCAGACGCTTTAACTCCCGCATCATGGCGCTGCGGTCCGCGCAGATGTAATCAGCTAAAGCACTCAGTGTGAACGGCAGGGTGAAGCTGAGGCTCCGGGACTCGTAAGCGCAGATACGGAAATAACACAGCAGCTTTTCCCGGGTGGTCCGGCAGGAGAGCACCTCTACCCGTTCGCTCAAGGCAAAGGCTTTCCGGGAGAACAGGGCCAGCAGGTTTTCCAGCAGCTGCTTGTGGCAGGGGCAGGATTTTACACAGGGTGCTGCCAGCTTGTCCTGTGGGAGGAACACCATGGTGCAGTCTGTTTCGCACACCACCGTGACGCTGTCGCAGGGAAGGCTGGCAAAGGCGATCAGCTCGCCGAACACGCCGCCTGGCCCCAGGCGTTCCAGCACAGTATGGCCACCTGCCGCGTCAATCTTCACCAGGGCAGCCTGTCCTTCCTGGACGATGCCCAGCACCCGGCCATCCCCGGTCCCATAGGTGAAAGCGGTTTCCCCTGCCTGGAACGACCGGGGGCTTGTTTGAAAACATTCCAGCATATGTTGGCACTCCGCCTCTTCCATGTGGGAGAAAAGGGGGAGGGAAGTGATGTTGGTCATAGCAACTCCTTTCCGGCGTATAGGAGGGCCGGGACAGGGTATCCTATCCATCAGAAACTGGAAAAGGAGGGATCCCCATGCCGGAACCCAGCAAAATGAATTTGGAAGCCAAGCTGTATTTTAATTCCTTGCCCCCGGTGCTCCAAGAGCAGCTGATGCAGAGCAGCGCTGAACTGAACACCAAAGAGGATTTGATGCGCTATTGCAGCAATGTCTTGGGACAGGACTCCCCTGGTAAGCAATCTTGACAGAAGGGCCGCGGCAATGCCGCGGCCCAGTTTTTTATTGCTTTAGGGGAGCTTTGTCCCGCAGGTTTTTCTTTGCCCAGATCAGGAAGGACACAGTGGTGGTGGAAGCCGCCAAAATGTCTGCAATGGGTTCGGCCACAAACACGCCGAACAGTTTGTCCCCAAAGAACAGGGGCAGGATGTAGATGAGGGGGATCAGCAGGATGATCTTCCGCAGCAGTGCCAGCAGCAGGGAGGCCTTTGCCTGGCCCAGCGCCAAAAAGGACTGCTGGAAGCCTGTTTGCGCCCCAAAGGCAAAGCAGCCAAACAGGAAGATCCTGGCTGCCCAAACAGCGGTGTCCATCAGGTTGGCGTCGCTGGTGAAGATCCTCACAAACACCTGGGGGACCAACATGATGGCCAGCCAAAATACAGTGCTGTAGGTCAGTGTACAGGTGAGCAGCAGCCGCACCGATTTGCGCACCCGTTCCATGTTTCGGGCGCCGTAGTTGAAGCTGGTAATGGGCTGCGCGCCTTGGGTGAGCCCCTGCAGCGGCAGGTTGATCGCCTGCATGATGCTGGCGATGACAGTGTAGGCGCCCACAGCAGTGTCCCCGCCATAGCGCAGAAGGGAGGTATTCAATACCACGCTTAAAAGGCTTTCCGTGCTCTGCATGATGAAGGGGGAAACGCCCAGCCCCAGAACCGGAAGCAAGATTCTCCACCGGACCACCATGCATTTCGGCTTGATCCGCAGGGTGGTGCGCTTGCCGGTCAAGAACAGCAGCACCCACGCAGCAGAAACCGCTTGGCTGAACACGGTGGCAATGGCAGCGCCCGGCACTCCCAGGCCGAAGGCAAAGATGAACACGGGGTCCAGGGCAATGTTCAGCACCGCCCCAATGATCACCGTCAACATACTGAACTTGGCAAATCCCTGGGAGGTGATGAACATATTCATGCCCAGGGAGATTTGGACAAATACGGTGCCGCACACGTAAATGCCCATGTAGCTGGTGGCATAGCCAATGGTGTTCTCACTGGCGCCAAAGGCCCACAGGATGGGCTCCTGGAAGATCAAAAACACGGCAGTGAGCACCACGGAGATGCACAGCAGGGTGGTAAAGCAGTTGCCCATGATCCGCTCGGCCCGCTCCTTGTGGTGGGCGCCCATGGCGATGGAGGCCCGGGGTGCGCCGCCCATGGCCACCAGAGAACTGAAGGCGCTGATCAGCGTGATGATGGGGAAGGTGATGCCCACGCCGGTCAAGGCCGCGGTGCCGATCTCTGGGATGTGGCCAATGTAAATCCGGTCCACGATGTTGTACAACATATTCACCACTTGGGCGGTGATGGCCGGCACTGCCAAGGAAAACAGCAGCTTCCCAATGGGAGCTGTTCCCAAAGCGTTTTCCTGGGGGGATGGTTTTTCTTTTTGTTCTTGCGTTTTCAGCTGGTCGTTCATTTGTGTTCCGATGCCTCTTTTCCCTGGGCGGAATCGTTTCCGTCTTTTACCAGCAGCAGCCGCGCAATGCGCTGCTCTTCCATTTCCAACACAGTGATGGTCAGTCCTGCCTCCTTCACCTGGGGATGTTCCCCGGGCTTGGGAAGCCTGCCCAGCCGCTCGGTGACGAACCCGGCAATGGTGTCATAGTCGCCTTCAGGCAGTTTCACGTCTGCCATATCGCAGATCTCGTCAATGGAGGCGGTGCCGTCCACGGTGAACTCCGTTTCGCTCATCCGGTGGATTTCCTCCTCCTCGTGGTCGTATTCATCCTGGATGTTGCCCACGATATCCTCCACCAGGTCTTCCAAGGTGATCAGCCCGGCAGTGCCGCCGTATTCATCCAGCACAATGGCGATCTGCACTTTCCGCTCGGTCATCTCCGTGAAGAGCTGGCTGCACTTTTTGGTTTCCGGTACAAAGTAGGCGGGGCGCATCAGGTCGGTGATCTTGATAAAGTCCGGTACCTCCCGGCCCACATAGGGCAGCAGGTCCTTGATGTAACAGATGCCCACCACGGTGTCGATGTCCTCGTGGTATACCGGCATCCGGGAACAGCCGTTTTCCACAGAGGCCTCCACCACCTGGGCGATGGTGTCGGTGTCCTCCACAGCCACGATGTCAGTGCGGTGGGTCATGGTTTCTTCAGCAGTGGTGTCCTTGAAATCCAGAATGTTGGTGATCATGTCTTTCTCAGATTCCTCAATGACGCCTTTTTCCTCGCCTTCACCCACCATTTGCAGGATCTCCTCCTCGGTGACCGGGTCGTCCAGCACGTGGGGGTCGATCCGGCACAGCCGCAGGATCCCGTTGACGATCAGGGCACACAGCTTCAAGAAGGGGAAGGCAAGCCCCTGCAGCACGCAAAGCAGCCCCGCAAAACGGCTGGCAAAATCCTTGGCATTGTGGCGGGCGCTCTTTTTGGGAAGCAGGTCGCCAAAGATGAAAAATACCAGCAGGTAGCACACCGTGACAATTAGGTCGGCCAAAAGCACCCGCAGCGTTTCACTTGCCACAGAGGCCAGGGCCCGCTCCATCATCCAGCCAAAGGAGTACAGGGCAAAACAAAGGCCCAAAAGGCCAAAGAATGCAAGGCCGGCCTGCAGAGGGGAAACCGCCGCCTTCTGCCAGTTTACAAGCTTTAGCAGGCGCTTGGCAGTGGGGTCGCCTTCTTGGGCTTCCCGCTTGATCTGGGCCTCCGAGAGGAAATCCACGGCAGCCCCGCCGGCGGCATAGAAGGATGACAGCACCAAACAGGCAAAGGTGCAAACAAGAGTCAGGATAAGAATACTGTCCGGATCGGATGGCATGAGAAATGAAAACCCCTTTCGATAACAACAATGCGTATAGTGTTCTTCTAAATATAAAGTCCATCTTATAGGTTTGGCTCCTATTGTACTCGAAACCTCCTGGAATGTCAAACGGGGAAGGGGAGGTCCCACGTCAAAAAGTTCACAAATCCCCCCTTTTATGGCTTTACACGCCGCCAAAAAGATGGTAGAATAAAACAGCACGGGACTATTTGGACTTGATCTCTGAAATGGCCCGTCACATCCGTTCCGATCATCCTAAAAGGAGGAAATACTTCATGGCTAGAAAAATGAAAACCATGGATGGTAACAGCGCCGCTGCCCACGTTTCTTATGCGTTCACCGACGTTGCTGCCATCTACCCCATCACGCCTTCTTCCGTGATGGCGGATGAAACCGACAAGTATGCCGCTGCGGGCCGCAAGAACCTGTTCGGCAGAGAGGTCCGGGTCACTGAGATGCAGTCCGAGGCTGGCGCCGCCGGCGCTGTGCACGGCTCTTTGGCGGCTGGTGCCCTCACCACCACCTACACCGCTTCTCAGGGCCTGCTGCTGATGATCCCCAATATGTACAAAATGGCTGGCGAGCTGCTGCCCAGCGTCATCCACGTGTCCGCTCGGACCCTGGCCACCCATGCTCTGAACATCTTTGGCGATCACTCCGACGTGTATGCCTGCCGCCAGACCGGCTATGCGATGCTGTGCTCCAACAGCCCCCAGGAGGTCATGGACCTGGGCGCCGTGGCCCATCTTTCCGCAATTAAGGGCCGGGTACCTTTCCTCCATTTCTTCGACGGCTTCCGCACCTCTCACGAGATCCAGAAGATCGAGGTGTGGGATTATGACGATCTGGGCGATATGCTGGATTGGGAGGCTGTGGACAACTTCCGCCGCCATGCCCTGAACCCCGAGCACCCCGTGCTCCGCGGCCAGGCCCAGAACGGTGACATCTTCTTCCAGGCCCGCGAGGCTTGCAACAAGTACTACGACGCTGTGCCCGAAGTGGTGGTCGAGTACATGAACAAGGTCAACGAGAAGATCGGCACCGACTACAAGCCCTTCAACTACTACGGCGCTCCCGATGCCGACAAGGTCATCATCGCCATGGGTTCCGCCTGCGAAACCATTGAGGAAGTCATCGACTACCTGAATGCCGCCGGCGAGAAGGTGGGCCTGGTGAAGGTCCATCTGTACCGTCCCTTCGTGGCCAAGTACCTGCTGGACGTGCTGCCCGAAACCGTGAAGCAGATCTCCGTCCTGGACCGCACCAAGGAGCCCGGCTCCATCGGTGAGCCCCTGTACCTGGACGTGCTGGCTGCCATCAACGGCACTCCCTTCGGCGCTTGCCCTGTGTACTCCGGCCGTTACGGCTTGGGTTCCAAGGACACCAAGCCCAGCGATATCATCGCTGTGTACCGCAACATGGAGAAGGCCGAGCCCAAGAAGCGCTTCACCATCGGCATCGTGGACGATGTGACCCATCTGTCCCTGGAGGCCAACGAGGATCCCGATACCGCTCCTGCCGGCACCACTTCCTGTAAGTTCTGGGGCCTGGGTTCCGACGGTACCGTGGGTGCCAACAAGAACTCCATCAAGATCATCGGCGACCACACCGATATGTACGCCCAGGGCTACTTCGACTATGACTCCAAGAAGTCCGGCGGCTTGACCATTTCCCACCTGCGCTTCGGCCACACCCCCATCAAGTCCACCTACTACATCTCCAAGGCTGACTTCGTGGCCTGCTCCAACCCCGCTTACCTGGACACCTACGACATGGTCCAGGATCTGAAGAAGGGCGGCAGCTTCCTGCTGAACTGCTCTTGGAGCGCCGAAGAGCTGAATGACCGTCTGCCCGGCAAGGTGAAGAAATTCATCGCCGACAACGACATCAACTTCTACACCATCGACGCCTTCAAGATCGGCAAAGAGCTGGGCCTGGGCACCCGTACCAACACCGTGCTGCAGTCCGCTTTCTTCTCCATTGCCAAGATCATCCCCGAAGAGGATGCCATCAAGTACATGAAGGATGCCGCTACCAAGTCCTATAGCCGCAAGGGCGATGCTATCGTCAAGATGAACCACGATGCTATCGATCGTGGTGCCAATGGCTACGTGAAGGTTGAAGTTCCCGCTTCCTGGAAGGACGCTGTGGACGATTCTCAGCCCAAGGTTGCTACCGGCAACCGTCCTGAGCTGGTGGATTACGTAAACAACGTGGTGTTCCCCGTGAACTCCTTCCATGGCAAGGATCTGCCTGTTTCCACCTTCGAGAAGTATGCTGACGGTACTTCTCCCCAGGGTACTGCCGCTTACGAGAAGCGCGGCGTGGCTGTGGATGTTCCCGAGTGGATCGTGGATAACTGCATCCAGTGTAACCAGTGTTCTTATGTGTGTCCCCATGCGGTCATCCGTCCCATCGCTATGACCGACGAGGAACTGAAGAATGCTCCCGAAGGCACCAAGGCTAAGCCCATGACCGGCGTACCCGGCATGAACTTTGCTATGGTCATTTCTCCTCTGGACTGCACCGGCTGCGGCTCTTGCGTATCCACCTGCCCTGCCAAGGAGAAGGCTCTGAAGATGTCTCCCATCGACACCCAGAGAGCTCAGGAGGCTGTGTTCGAGTATGGTATCGACCTGCCTGCTAAGGAAGAGGTTGCTGCTAAGTTCAAAGAGACCAGCGTGAAGGGCAGCCAGTTCAAGCAGCCCTTGCTGGAGTTCTCCGGCGCTTGCGGCGGCTGCGGTGAGACTCCTTACGCCAAGCTGGCCACCCAGCTGTTCGGCGACAAGATGTTCATCGCCAACGCTACCGGCTGCTCCTCCATCTGGGGCGGTTCTGCACCTGCTACTCCTTACACCGTGAACAAGAAGGGCCACGGCCCCGCTTGGGAAAACTCCCTGTTCGAGGATAACGCTGAGTTCGGCTTGGGCATGACCCTGGCTCAGAACGCTGTGCGCGGCCGTCTGGCTGAGCTTACCGAGAAGCTGATCGCTGTGGAGTACGCTACCGCCGAGATCAAGGAAGCCGGCCAGAAGTGGCTTGATACCATGGCTGACCGTGTGGAGAATGGCCCCGCTACCGAGGCGTTTATCGCTGCTCTGGAAGAGGGCGTCATCCCCGGCTGCAAGTGCGAAGCTTGCGCTTTGGCTTCTCAGATTTTGAAGGATAAAGATTTCCTGGCCAAGAAGTCCATGTGGATTCTGGGCGGCGACGGCTGGGCTTATGATATCGGCTTCGGCGGCTTGGATCATGCTTTGGCTTCTGGTGAAGATATCAATGTTCTGGTGTTTGATACCGAAGTGTATTCCAACACCGGTGGTCAGGCTTCCAAGTCCACTCCTTGCGGCTCCGTGGCACAGTTTGCTGCTACCGGTAAGGCCACCAAGAAGAAGGATCTGGCTGCTATCGCTATGAGCTATGGCTATGTATATGTAGCTCAGGTTGCTATGGGCTATGACCCTCAGCAGACACTTACAGCCATAAAAGAGGCTGAGGCTTATAAGGGACCTTCTCTTATAATTGCTTACTCACCATGTATCAACCACGGCATTAAGGGTGGAATGAGCAACGCTCAGCTTCACGCTAAAGCCGCTGTTGAGGCTGGATATTGGCACTGCTACAGATTTAATCCAGACCTTAAGAAAGAGGGCAAGAATCCATTTATTCTTGACTCCAAGGTACCTTCAGCAAGCTTCAGAGATTTCTTAATGAGCGAAGTTCGTTACACATCGCTTTCAAGAAAATTCCCTGAGATTGCAGAGGAGCTTTTCGCTAAGGCAGAGCAGGATGCTAAAGACAGAACAGACAGCTACCTTCGTCTTCTTAAAGACTGATTAAATAAAGTAACTGAATAAATTAAGCTTGAGGCGGCCCTTTTTGGGCCGCTTCTTTGCTTTATGAACTATTTGCCGTAGTGAAGATATTTATAAAATATAAACAGCAGATATGAAAAATAATCTTTTTTCTTAAGGACCTGGCTTGCTATTTCGTCAATTTCATCGGGCTTTAAAGGCTTTTTGTCTTCGCATAAACGCTTTATGTAATCATAGTTATTTATAATCAAACACATTGCCGGCAAAAATTCCTTTGGAATTTGGTTAAGTTCCTCAATAATCATTTGCTTTAAAATGTCTTTTTCATTGTTTTCCATTAATATCGCCTCGTATGTAAATAGATTTGTTTCCGCATTTTTGTGAATAATTTTCTGTGTGTTTTTCAATATTGATATTTATGATTTTCGTAGTTATACAAAATTGTGCTTTTTAATAAATACCATAAAATATGGGTTTTATTGAAAAAAATAAAATTATGTGCTTGTCCAAATTTTTATTGAGTAAAAAATTCACTATAATTTGGGCCAATAATTTTTATAAAATATTTTTTGACTTTTATAATTGAAATTTTGTTGATTATTGCAAAATGCCGCATTTGCATGGAAAAAGTATAAAGGGTATAATATTTTTTGTTAAGGGGTTTATAACCCCCATAGAACTGTAAAAATTTTATTGATTTAAAAGGTCTGTTGAAAATTTTAAACATAATGTTAATTTAACATTACAATTATGTAACCATGTTTTAATAGACAGTTTTTTGTGCTAAAATTTAAATAGTGATAAAAGTAAAGGAATGATTTTTAATGAAAAGAATAGCCGCTTTTGAGAAAGTGAGCCATGAAAGATTTTTAAACGACTCTTTTGATATTGAACCTGAAAATAATTTAGCTTTAAAGGCATATGAAGATATAAAAATGCCTAAAAGAGCCACAAAAGGCTCTGCCGGATACGATTTTTATTCGCCATTTGATTTTACTCTTAAATGCGGAGAAACAATAAAAATACCAACCGGTATACGCTGTAAAATTGAAGAAGGCTGGGTGCTTAAAATTTATCCAAGAAGCGGGCTGGGCTTTAAGTACAGACTTCAGCTTGACAACACCGTTGGAATTATAGACAGCGACTACTATTTCAGCGACAACGAGGGACATATAATGATTAAAGTAACCAACGACGGCAATGGCGGCAAAGAGCTTTCAATATCTGCCGGAGAGGCCTTTGCTCAGGGGATTTTTTCAGAATACGGAATTACATACGATGATGAAGTTTACGAAGTGCGAAACGGAGGTTTTGGAAGCACTACAAAAAAATGAAGGGGGAGTTTTAGTATGAAAAAATTTGCTGTTGTTTTAACGGTTTTATCACTTATAGCGGCTTTTCCTACGGGAGCTTTTGCTTATACCGAGAACTATGTTACTCAGGATTTAAGCGCCAGAGACGGAATGCAGCTTTCTGGAAACAGAATGCCAAGCCTTATAATTGAAAGCAGTATTGATTTTGAGAGTTTTGAAAATGAGGCCAGCTTCTCGCTTTATCTTACAAACGCCGAGTGGCTTTATGAAGGAAGCGGACAGATTGAAAGCGGTGTATATTACAGCGTAATTTCAAGCACCGAATTAATGATAACTGTTGATACAAGTACATTTGACGCTGTTAATAACAACATAGAAATTCCGCTTTATACCGAGATAAAGGGTTCAGGTATGTCGGAGGTCACAATATCTTCAATAAACTCTCCGGTTTCGGACGGGACATATACTTTCGCTCACAGCAGTTTTCCTACAATGAGCATGGATTTGGAAGCATCGGACATTGACAGCGCTTTCAACATTACACTCTATGATGATTATCCATACAGTATGGTGGCTGGAAGAATATTTGAACTGACCCTTGACAATGGATTTGTGTTTACGGGAGAAGCTGATATAAGCGGCACCGGAAAATACAGCGGCATAGTTAATTTTAGGGTAGATGATAACGGAAAGACGGCTTACATAAGGCTTGACAGCAGCACGACTAACGCTACGGGCGTTATAGAGCTTAGGAATGTTGTTATAGAGCCTACCGTAAACAGCCAAACAGGAGATATAAACATAAGCATAACAGCAATAAACGGCAGCGATTTTTCAAAAACTTTCCATCTTGGAAGCTATAATAAGCCCGAAGAAGGTAGTACATCAAATGAAAGTCAGCCGGAGGAAGGCGCGAGCGGAGCCGAAAATAACGAAAATTCTCAAAATGTTTCAGACACGGTTAGATTTATTGTTGGAAGCGACATTTATTACATCGGAACGGCGGCTTATAAGACGGACGTAAAACCATATGTTAATGGTTCGGGAACGGCAATGGTGCCTTTAAGGGCGGCGGCCAACGCTCTTGGAATTGACGACAGCAGTATAGAATGGACAGACGGCGATTTTAGAGGAGTTACAATAACATGCAACGGACAAACGGTAAAAATTCCGGTAGGGGACAAATATATCGAAATTGACGGAATAAGACATGAAACGGATTCGGGAGCGGAAGTGGTTAACGGAAGAACTTTTCTTCCTATAAGAAGCCTTGCCAATGCTCTTGGAATATC
>CAJFMJ010000008.1 GCA_904391645.1 uncultured Neglectibacter sp. | reverse complement strand
GCCAGCTGGGCGTGCTCGGGCACCTGGCTTTGGATGAAGAAGATGCTCTTCTCCAGGTCGATGCCCATGGCCAACAACATGGCGTAGGCTCCCAGGGTGTTCTTCCGGAAGGCGGCAGGCTCCTGCCGGACGGTGATGGCATGAAGGTCCGCCAGGGCGTAGACGCAGTCATAGTCGTCCTGCAATGCTACAAAGTTCTTCAGGGCGCCCAGGTAGTTGCCCAGGGTGAAGGTGCCCGTGGGCTGGATCATACTGAGGACCCGTTTTTTCTGTTGTGCTTCCATGTGAAAATCTCCTTATCGTTTCATATCCTGGAGGGTTTCAGCCAAAATGCGGATTCCCTCTTGCAGCTGCTCATCGGTGGGGGTGGAGAAGTTGATGCGGAAGGCATTGCAAGGCTGGGTTTCATCGGTGAGGAAGGCGGTGCCGGGCACCACACAGGCCTTGCGCTCCATGGCAGCCTTGACAAACTCCAGCATATCCACGCCTTCGGGCAGGGTGCACCAGGCGAACAGGCCGCCTTCAAACTTGCTCCAGGTGATGCCCACGGGCTTGAAGTACTGCTCCATGGCCTCCAGCAGGACGCTGCTCTTGCGGCGGTAGATCTCCCGCAGGCGGCGCAGATGGGCCTCGTAATCGTACTGGGTCATGATGCGGTGGCAGACGATCTGCGCCCACATATTGGAGTGGACGTCTTCGCCCTGCTTGCACACCACCATTTTTTGCAGCACCGCTTTGGGCCCAATGGCATAGCCCACCCGCATACCGGGGGAAACCACCTTGGAAAAGCTGCCGGCATACACCACCACGCCTTCGGTATCGAAGGACTTGATGGAGGGCAGGTCTTCCCCGGCAAACCGCAGGTCGCCGTAGGGGTTGTCCTCCAGCACGATGACATTGTGGTCCCGGCACAGCTCATAGACCTTCTTCCGCTTCTCCAGGCTCATGGTGATGCCGGAGGGGTTCTGGAAGTTGGGGATGGTGTAGAGGTACTTCACGTTCTTTTCGGTGTTCAGGGCCTCTTCCAGCTTCTGGATATCGATGCCGTCCTCCTCCATGGGGATGCCCACCAGCTTAGCCCGGTAGGAACGGAAGGTATTTAAGGACCCAATAAAGCTGGGTGCCTCGCACAGGACGGTGTCCCCCTCGTTGAGCAGGGTTTTCGTCAGCAGGTCCATCACCTGCTGGGCGCCGCTGGTGATGAGGATGTCGTCCTCCTCGCCGCCCACGTTGTGCTTCTCCTTCATATAGGAACGCAAGTGCTCCCGCAGGGGGGTATACCCTTCTGTGACGCCGTACTGCAGCGCCTCCACCGGAGTGTTTTGCAGCAGGTCCTGGGAGATTTCCCGCACCGCGTCATAGGGGAAGGCATCCGGGGCGGGGTTGCCCGCAGACAGGGGGATCACATTGGGGTCGGAAGAGTTCTTTAAGATCTCCCGGATGGCAGAGGGCTTTAAACTCTGCACGCGCTCTGAAAACTGATATTCCATGCTCATTCCACTCGCTTTCTCAGAATTGATTGGGCGGCAACAAAAAAAGCCCTTCCCCGCCTTCTTCACTGAAGGACCAGGGACAGGACTTACCTGCGGTGCCACCCACTTTGGCAAAGGGAACCCTTTGCCCACTTTTGCTCCTTAACGCGGAAAACGTCGGGCCATACTGCCAGCCATACTGGGTTGGGGCCCGCCCTCACGGGCCCATTGGCAGCCTTCCCCCTGCCGCGTTCCCACCGGCTGCGGCTCTCTGGAAAGGGGTTTGGGCTGTTACTTGCTCCCGCTCAAAGGTTTCGCTTCTGTATTTGCCTTATTATACTCCCGGAGAAGGAAAAAGTCAAACGGAAATAGAATCGGCGGAAGATTACAGAATTTGTTACCATAACTTTTTTACGGGCCACTTCGCCACCAGCCCATGCAAACTACCCGCAAAGAGCCAGAACAGGAGTTTTCCCTAGAGAAACGACAGAAATGCCCCTCCCTTAAGTGACAGGATATTTTTTTAAAGAAAGGTATAATCCTTTCACAAGCCGCATAGCGGTTTCCATAATTCTACTTTTGAGGCGGTGTTTTTGGTGGAAGAAACAAAAGTCCGGCAGTTTTGGGGAAGGGTCGGGGAGGCACTCTCCTCCCCTTACGCCCGCAAAGCTCTCTTGCAAGTGGCCAGCTTTTTAGGCGGGATGCTCTGCTCCCGTGGGCTGGTATTTGGAAAGTTCGCCCCCTTTGGGGTGGCTTTGGTGTCCAGCGTCCCACGGGAAGGGCTGTGGGCAGCGGTACTGGGAGCCTTTTTGGGCTACCTTCTGCCCTCCCCTATTTACATCCCCGTGCGGTACGAGGCAGCCCTTTTAGCAGCGGCGGCCATCCGATGGTCTTTGTCCGAATTGAAAAATGTGGTCACCCACCCCCTGTTCCCTCCGGTAGTGGCCTTTTTGCCCTTACTGCTCACCGGTGTGGCCATGGTTTTCCTGAATGGCTCCTTGAGCTACACCGCCGCCCTGTATGTGGCAGAGTCCTTTTTGGGGGCTGGGTGCGCCTATTTTTTCCGGCGGACAAGCAACCTGCTTTTGGGCCTTACCGGGGATGGCAAAAGCCGCTCCACCGGCCTATATGACAGCGGTGACGTGGCGGCCTTGACCCTCTCCCTGGGGGTGGTGGCCCTGGCCTTTTCGGAGATCACCTTTGGCGGCGTATCCCTGGGGCGGATCCTGATGGTGCTGGTGGTGCTCACCTGCGCCCGGGCGGGGGGCATTGGCGGAGGCACGGTGGCCGGCGTTGCCGCCGGAGCGATCCAAGGGCTTTCCACAGCAGGGTTGTCCTACTTATCCGGTGCCTATGGCCTGGGGGGATTGATGGCCGGAGTGTTCTCCCCCATGGGGAAAATCGCCACAGCAGTGGCCTTCATCCTGTCCCACGGGGTGGCCTCCATGCAGGTGGGGGCAAGCTCCCGGGTGTATATCCTCCGGGGGGCCATTGAGGTAGGCTGCGCCACGGTGCTCTACATGGCGCTGCCCAAAAGCCAGAGGCTTTCTAAATTCTTCGGTGTGCGGAAAGACACCCTCAGCGGCGGCGCCTTGCGGGGAAATATTGTACTGCGGCTGCGTCACGCGGCGGAAGCACTCACCCAGGTGCACACCTCCGTGGAGGAGATTTCCCAAAAGCTCTCCACCATCTGCGCCCCCAACCTGCAAGGGGTGTATGACCGGTCTGTGGAGGCCATCTGTGCCGGATGCAGCGCCCGGGGAGTCTGCTGGCGGAAGTACAAAGAGGAAACCCTGGAAAACTTTCGCGGCCTCACCAAGATCCTCCGGGAAAAAGGCCGGGTGGATACCCTGGACTTCACCCCCGCCTTTTCTGAGCGCTGTGGCAGGTCTGGGGAAATGCGGAACGAGATCAACAAGAACTACAACCGGTACCTGTTGAAAGAGGCGGCCCAGCTGCGGGCAGCCCAGATCCGGGAGGTGGTGGAAGAGCACTTCCAAACCACGGCGGACATTTTAGAGGAGATGGCCGGGGAGTTTTCCAACTACCAGAACTTTGACGAGGAAGCCGCCGCACGGGTGAAAGAGGTGATGGTGGACCAGGGGATGGAGCCTCTGGAGGTGTGCTGCCGCCTGGACCGCTTTGGCCGCATGACCATTGAGGCGGAGATCTCCCGGCAGCGGCAGAAACGGGTGAACCGGGCGGTGTTCACCCGGGCGGTGAGCGCCGCCTGCGGACGGGTGTTTTCGCCCCCCTGCGTCAGCGATACCGGGGAAACCTGCCGGCTCCAGATGTGCCAGCGCCCCGCCTACGATGTGGGCCGCGGCTTTTCCCAATACAGCGCCAAAAATGGTGCCTTCTGCGGGGACAGCGCCAGCGTGTTCACCGACGGCTGCGGCCGGCTGGTGGCGGTGCTCAGCGACGGCATGGGCACCGGCGGCCGGGCTGCCGTAGACGGCGCCATGACCTGCGCCATGGCGGAAAGCCTGGTCAAGGCGGGGATCGGGTTCGACAGTATGCTGCAAACCGTCAACTCGGCCCTGATCGCCAAAAGCGGGGATGAATCCCTGGCCACCCTGGACATCGCCTGTGTGGACTTGTTCACCGGGAATGTGGAGTTCCTCAAAGCCGGGGCCGCCTGCACGGTCCTGCGCCGGGGACGGAAAGTGGAGCTGGTGGAGGCCTCCAGCGTGCCGGTGGGGATCATGCCCCAGGTGGAGTTTGCCACCTACCGCAGGGAGCTCTCCCCCGGAGATGTGATGGTGCTGCTCTCCGACGGGGTGACGGCTTGCGGCCAGGAGTGGCTGGAAGACCTGGTGCTCCAATGGGATGAAGAGGAAAATCCCAACCTGCTGGCCCAACGGATCACCGACGAGGCCCGGCGCCGCCGCAGCGATGGCCACGAGGACGACATCACCGCCCTGGTGCTGGTGCTGAAATAGAGCTACCCAGAAAAAATGCGCTGACCTTGCAGAAGGCCGGCGCATTTTTCGCAATCAACTCTTTTTTGGTTCGTCGTAGGTCAGGGCCTGCTGGCTATCCCCCAGGCCCTGGGTGGTGGGGTCAGTGATGACCCCCCACAGGGAAACAATCACCGCCACCAAAATCACGGGGCTGCACACCGCCTGGCGCAACACCTCTCCCAAAGCGGGCCAAGTGGTCATGTCCTCCCACTGGAGCCCCAAGCTCACCAGGATGGGAGAAAGCAACGCCACAGCCACCTGGGCCCAGAACACCGGGTTTTTCAAACGGACTTTCCAATTAATCTTCATAAAACTCTCCTTTCTTCTGTTCCAACAGGGACAGGCGGTTTTCGCACTGGTTCAGCCGCCTGTCCTGGCTGTCAATGCGGCTGCTCAACAGCCGCTGGACCTCCTCCCCTTTTTTTAAGAGGCGCTGGTCTTCCCCCTCCAGCTTGTCCAGCCGGTTGAGGACGTGTTCTAAAATGGCCGAAAGCCGGGCGATGGTGCTGTTCAGCTTGACAATGGGGCCGGTCACTGCCGCAGCCAACCCTACCAGCACCGAAAGGCTGGTCACGATGCTCCATTGGTCCACGACCGCTCCCCCCTTTCGATGGACAAAAACGGCGAGCCGCCCTGTTCCCCTGTCCCGGCGGGAACCCTTCCCCGGACGTAGTAGGCGATGGCCAGGCTCATGACGCAGTCGTCGTGGGCACCCTGCTGGGCTTCCGGACGGCCGCTTTCATTACGGACAAAGGTGAGCATCTCGTTCAAAGTGTCCCGGTCGTTGAGCCAATCCGGGTGCTCCCGCACCACCTCCACCAGACCGGCGATCACCAGGGGCCGGGTAACGCTGCTGGTTTTAAAGCCGTAACTTTGCCGGACACGGTGGGTAAAGCTGTCCTCGGTCTGGCGCACGTATTGCCGGGGGTATCGCAGCCGCTCCAGTTCCCGGATGGGGTAACTGGAGAAGTTGGCCTCCACGCTCACCAGGGCTGTGTTGTAGTATTTCCCCAGGCAGTACAGCTGCTTGGCGAACAGATCCTCGTCCATCCGGCCCCGAATGGTGCACAGCTGTTCCCCACCCAGGTGGTCAATGACCTGACCCACGTTGAAATCCGAGCCCTCCCCGGCGGTGTCCGCGCCAAGGATGTACGCGCCTCCGGGGACAGGCTCCCGGTAAATTTGAATGGGGCCGCTGGGGTTCTCCACCCATCGGATGGAGGCATCCTCCACCAGCACCTGGTTTGCCTCTGGGCTATACCAGGTTGCAAAAGTGAACTCCCCCCGCCGCACCGGGCCGGGGAGGGACGCCAAACGCTCTGACACCTTCTGGGCATCAAAAATGGTCTGTCCCAAAACGCCCCATTCCCCCAGGCAGTAGACGGAATAATAATAGGGGTCGGTTTCCTTGTAGCTTTCCAGGGTGTGTTTGTAGTCTTCATCCAGGAACCGGTTGTCCCGGTAGGTGGACTTCATCACCACCGCCCGGGGATCCTGCCGGTCAAAAAAGCGCCCCTTCAGCCAGTGGAGCACCGACACCGGGTTAAAGGTGAGCACAATCTGCTTCTGGGTGCCTTTGCCCCGCAGGCGCACATCCAGCTGGTTGAAGTCCTCCTCCTGAATCTCCGAGGCCTCTTCCACCCAAATGTCGGTGAGCTCCCCTTTGGAAAAGGTGATGGACTTCAACTTTTCCGTGTCGTCCAGGCCTTTGAAAATGACGCTGTTGCCGTTGACGCAAGTGATGCGCAAGTCCGATTCCTTGCAGGCAAACAGCGCTTCCAAGCCCCACCGTCGGATGACCTGCCGGAACAAGGCGTACGTGCTGTCCCGGTTGGTGGCTGCCACAGCCCGCACCACCAAGACATTGCACAGGGGCAGCGTCAACAGCCGGTACAAATACCGCTGGACGGCAAACACGCTTTTCCCCGAACCAGCGCCCCCGTAAAACAACAGGTAACGGTGGGTGTGGTCCCGTAAGTAGGGGTAAAACCGGGAGTTGAAGGCGCTTTTGGGGATGGTCACCCGCATGGCTCCCCCTCCCCTCGCTCCTCATCCTCCACTTGGACGGTGATGGGGCCCAGGTCAGGGCCTTCCTTCTCCCCATAGCCAAAGCTGCTTTGGAGAATGAACCTGGCCCCGGTGGCGGTTTCTTTCCGGTAGACCGCCTGCAGGGTTTCCTCCTCGATCAGGGAGCGGGCCCAGTCCAGCAAGGCGGCAAACTCCCCGCCCTGTTCCCCGGCAAACCGCTCCATGGCTGCCCGGCTGGTAAACCCCAGCGCCAAGGCAAGCCCTGTCACGGTGGGGAGTTTCTCCCGGGTGCCACACTCTTCCAAATAACGCCCCACAGCGGCCTCCATGGCCCGCAGGCTGCGGGGACGGCGGTTTCTTCCCATGGGCCTCACCTCCCCTGGGGGGCCAGCAGCCGGGCGTACTCCCGTTTCATGCACTCCAACTCCTGGCGCTGCTCCTGGGTGGGGGACGGCACTTGGGACAGGCGGCGGATCTCCCCACCGATCAGCCGCCGCAAGTGGATGCGGAAAGGACAGCTCTCCCGCAGGCAGCGGGGACGCCCTTCCTCTGCCCGGAAATACCGGCAGGTGCCGGGATAGGGGCAGATGGTTTGCAGTTGGTTCAAAGTAACTCCTCCTTTTTCAGCGCTCCCGCGGGGAAAAACAGAGGGCACATACACGGCTGTAGGCGTAGCGGGCTTTGCCCACCGTCCAACGGTAGCCCAGCTCCGCCACGATCTGCTTCCAGGGGATGGGCGCACCATGCTCCAGCACCTTTTGGGCCACCATCCGGGCCTTGGGATCCGGCAGGCGGCGGGGGATCCCCCTGGCCTCTTCCAACAGGCAGCGCAGTTCCCTCACCCGGGCCTGCTGGCCTGGGAGGTTTTCCAAACTGCGCAGTTCCTCCTCCAAGTAGGCTGCCTGCTCAAACTCTGCCCGGGTCACAGCAGCCCCACCGCCCGGCGCTGGAGCACGTGGGCCGTCACCTGCAGGTCGTCCCGGATCTCCATTAAGGTGCCGATGCGCACCCACAGGTCGGCCTCCCGATGGGCGTAATTGGCCTGGCGCAGCTGCTCCAGGCGGCGGTCGATGCGCTCCACCTCTTCCAGATATTCCCTTGCCATTCGCTCATATTCCAAAAGTACCCTCTCCTTCCCAGCGGAAACTGTGGGGGCTCCAGGAAACAATCTCCTCAAAGGAGCCCTCTATCCTCAGTTTATTACTCTTTTGAGTATTTGTCAAGAGGTTTTTACTTTTAAGAGTAATTCTTGCTTGACTTTCTCTTCATAATGGTATATTCTAAAGCCAGGAAAGCAGGTGACACCATGACATTTTTAGAAAAGCTGGATCGCTTATTGGAGCAGCGCCATCTCAACCGGAGCAGCCTTTCAGCAAAGGCAGGCATCCCCTACACCACCATTGACAACTGGTACAAGCGGGGTTACGAGGGGCTGAAGCTCTCCACCGCCGGCAAGCTGGCAGATTTCTTTGGCACCACCACCGATTACTTCCTGCGGGAAGAACTGACCGACCCGGAATACGGCAAAACCCAGGGCTTCCAGGTGGACTTTGAAGAGATGGGGAAGCTGCAAAAATACAGGGCTTTGGACCTGTATGGCAAACGGGCGGTGGACGGCGTTCTGGACGCGGAATACGACCGGATGACCCACATCTCCCAGCGGGAGCAGCGGGGGTGGATCACCTATATCACCTGCTACGACCTGGCGGTATCCGCCGGCACCGGCGAGCCTTTGGGGGACACCTACTACACCACCAAGCTGGAGATCCCCTCGGAACGGGTGCCGGACAGCGCCAACTGCTGCCTGCGGGTCAGCGGGGACAGCATGGAGCCCGCCTACAAGGACGGGGACATTGTGTTCGTCCAGCGGCTGGAAAACGGCGAGCTGCGGGAAGGCGAGGTGGGCATTTTCTCCCTCAACGGTGAGGGGTACATCAAACAGCTGGGCCACCGGCAGCTCGTGTCCTTTAACCCCAAATATGCCCCCATCCCCGTGGGACCTTACGACCGTCTGGAGTGCCAGGGCCGGGTGTTGGGAAAGCTGTAACGGCTGCTGGGATTGTGGAAATAACACAGTTTCCTTTCCCCCACACTTGCAGATTTGCCACCTGTAAAATTCAAAAATCTGTTGAAAGAACCGGGTTTTTCCGGTATAATAGGAAGAAGTATGCAGGAGCGTCCTTGCCAAGCTGCCTTTTTGGCAAAGCGTTCTGCCCCAAAGGAGTTAACGCGTATGTACCGAATTGTGAAAAAGCAGGTGCTCAACCCCACCGTCACGCGCATGGAGATCGAGGCGCCCCTCATTGCCAAAAAGGCCGAACCGGGCCAGTTCATCATCCTGCGGGTGGATGAAAACGGCGAGCGCATCCCCCTGACTGTGGCGGATTTCGACCGGGAAGCAGGCACCGTGACCATTATCTTCCAGATTGTGGGCGCCACCACAGAAAAGTTGAACCACTTGGAAGAGGGTGACAGCCTTCACGACTTTGTAGGCCCCCTGGGCCGCCCCTCGGAAACGGAAGGGCTGAAGAAAGTGGCGGTCATCGGCGGCGGCGTGGGTTGCGCCATTGCCTATCCCGTGGCCAAAAAGCTCCATCAGCAGGGGGCGGTGGTCCATTCCATTGCGGGTTTCCGCAACAAGGACCTGGTGATCTTGGAGCCGGAGTTCCAGGCGGTCAGCGACAAGCTGGTGATGATGACCGACGACGGCTCTTACGGCGAAAAAGGCCTGGTGACCAACGCCCTGGAGAAACTCATCGAAAACGGCGAGCGTTACGATGAGGTCATCGCAATCGGGCCCCTGGTGATGATGAAATTCGTCACCCAGGTGACCAAGAAATACAACATCAAAACCGTGGTGAGCATGAACCCCATTATGATTGACGGCACCGGGATGTGCGGCGGCTGCCGGCTGACGGTGGGCGGCAAGACCAAGTTTGCCTGCGTGGACGGCCCGGACTTTGACGGCTTTGAAGTGGACTTTGACGAGGCCATGGCCCGGGGCACCATGTACCGGGATTTCGAACGCCACGCCCATGAGGAAACCTGCAACCTGTTCCGCAAGGAGGTACAGTGAGATGCCCAATATGTCTTTAAAGAAAAACGAGATGCCCTCCCAGGAGCCCCAGGTGCGCAACAAGAACTTTTTAGAGGTAGCCCTGGGCTACACCGAAGAGCAGGCGTTGGATGAGGCCCAGCGCTGCCTCCACTGCAAGAATAAGCCCTGTGTGTCCGGCTGCCCCGTGGGCATCAACATCCCGGATTTCATTGAAAAGGTGGCCCAGCGGGACTTTGAGGGCGCCTACCAGATCATCACCCAGCAGAGCTCCCTGCCCGCTGTGTGCGGCCGTGTCTGCCCCCAGGAAACCCAGTGCGAGTCCAAATGCGTCCGGGGCATCAAAGGGGAACCGGTTGGCATCGGCCGCCTGGAGCGCTTTGTTGCCGACTGGCACAACCAGAACGTCTGTGAAGCCCCCCAGCGCCCTGTTTCCAACGGCCACAAGGTGGCTGTGGTGGGCTCCGGCCCCTCGGGCCTGACCTGCGCCGGCGACCTGGCCAAAAAGGGCTATGACGTCACTGTATTTGAGGCCCTCCACACCGCCGGTGGCGTGCTGGTCTACGGCATTCCCGAGTTCCGCCTGCCCAAGGCCATCGTGCAGAAGGAGATTGACACCCTGAAGGCTCTGGGCGTGAAGGTGGAAACCAACATGGTCATCGGCCGGGTGCTCTCCATCGACGAGCTGCTGGAGCAAGGCTTCGAAGCGGTGTTTATTGGCTCCGGCGCGGGCCTGCCCCGGTTTATGAACATCCCCGGGGAAAACCTGAAGGGTGTGTACTCCGCCAACGAGTTCCTCACCCGGGTGAACCTGATGAAAGCCTACCTGCCTGGCAGCGACACCCCCATTGAGCACGCCAAACGGGTGGCTGTTGTAGGCGGCGGCAACGTGGCTATGGACGCTGCCCGGTGCGCCAAACGGCTGGGCGCGGAAGAGGTGTTCATCGTCTACCGCCGCTCGGAAAAGGAGCTGCCTGCCCGTGCAGAAGAAGTGGAGCACGCCAAGGAGGAGGGCATTGTCTTCCACCTGCTGAACAACCCCACCCAGATCCTGGGAGATGACCAGGGCAATGTACGGGGCATGGAGTGCATCCGCATGGAACTGGGGGAACCGGACGCCTCTGGCCGCCGCCGCCCTGTGGAAGTGCCTGGGTCGGAATTTGTGCTGGATGTGGACTGCGTCATCATGTCCATCGGCACCTCCCCCAACCCGCTGATCAAGTCCACCACCAAGGGCCTGGAAACCCAGAAGTGGGGCGGCATCATCGTGGAGGAGGAAACGGGCCTCACCAGCCGGGAAGGCGTGTACGCCGGCGGCGATGCGGTCACCGGTGCAGCCACGGTCATTTTGGCCATGGGCGCTGGCAAAACTGCCGCAAAAGCCATCGATGAGTACATTACAGGAAAAAACTAAGCTGCGCTTTTGAAACATAAAAAGGACTGGGAGCACCCCAGTCCTTTTTTGCGTTTCTGTTGGCAGAAAACCCTCAGTTTTTCAAAGCAAGCTTTCGGATGGCCTTTGCCAAACCATCCTCGGTATGAGGGGCGGTCAAGTATTTGGCAGCAGCTTTGGCGCTGTCTGAGCCATCCCCCATACACACGGACACCCCTGCGTATTCCAACATGGTCACGTCATTGCCGTTGTCCCCCAGGGCCATCACCTTTTCCCGGGGAATGCCCAAGCGCTGTGCCAAGGCTTCCAGCGCATGGCCTTTGTCCGCCCCTAGAGCATTCACCTCGATATTATCCGGCAGCGAGGAAGTGAGCACAAGGCCGCCCAAACTCTCCACCCGCTGCCATACTTCCTGCCGCAAAGCAGGCGTGGCCAAATAGGGCAAGTTAATCTTTTCCGGCTCCAGTCCTGTGGAAACCAGCATCTCCCCCAGGTCTTCCCAATACCGGTAGTCCTTGGTGAGGAAGTGCAGCTTGTACTCGGGAAAACCAAAATGGGACAGCGCCCGCTCCGGGTCCCCTGTCCGAGTGATAGCCCGGCCGCCGCTGTAATATTCTACAAGTAAATCGTACTGGTCCAAAAGCGCCTGGACTTCCCGGGCTTTCTCATTGGGGATCAGCCGCTGCCAGACGACCTGCCCTGTCTGCAAATCATACACCCCGGCACCGTTGGCGGAGATCACATACCGCACCCCTGGCAAGGAGGTGATCTCTTCGGGCAAGAAATCCTTCATCCTGCCGGAAGCAGGCACTAGCAGGATCCCCTGGCGGGCTGCGTCTTCCAAAGCCCGGCGGTTTTCCTGGGAGATGGTTTTGTGCTGGGTCAATGTGGTGCCGTCAAGGTCAAAAGCAATCAGCTGGATGTCCATGTGGTGAACCCCCATTTTCCAAATTCTTTCCCGATTATAACACAGGGACGGGATCGGGCGCAATTTCCAAAAAAAGAAAAGCGGCTGAGGTTCCCCCCTGCCGCTTCCCCCGTGGTCATTTACTTGTTCTGGAAAGTGCGGCACTGGGTACCGCTCTTGGAGGAAACATCCCCGCAGCAGGCATCCACGCAGACGCTCTGGGCACTGCAACGGTTGTGGCTGTTGTACGTGCAGCCCTTCACCTTACACTGGATGTCCGTTTCCACAGCGGGTTTGCTGCAGGCAGCGTTCTGGGCACTGCCAGGACGGCGCTCCTCAAAAGAAGCGCAGCAGGTCTGGCTGGCTTCCTGGGCGGCAGGGCCGTCCACCTGGATCCCGGCAAGGCTGCAGTGGTTGTTCTGATAGTGCTGGCAATTTGTCACCTGACATTCCAAACGGTTCATACAAGGCACCTCGTTTTCCGGTAGATTTTGAAAAGCGGCGCACCGAAAAAGCCCACCTCTTCTCACCGGTTATTCTGCCCGTTGCCAAGAGTTTTAATCGCAAAATTTGAAAAAACAAAGGGCTCCACCGTTCGGGCAGGTACGCCGCCCCTGCCGTCCTTTCGCCAGGCGTTTCCCTGGTTCTCAGCGGCTCTCCACACTCCAATCCAGGAAGGCGCCTGTGGCTGCGTCAATTTCAAATTCGTATTGGACACCCTGGAACACAGCCTCCCCTTCATAGACCGTTCGGCCATCGTCATGCTCCTGGTGGATGCGCACCTCTTGGGCTGTCAGGCCCTCCACACGGTCCACCACCAGCTGGGTTGCCTGCTCCAATGTGACAGGGGTTCCCTCCTGGGGGATGGCCCAATCTTCGATGTCGCTGTCATAGCTGAGTACCTCTCCGGTGTCCTGGGCAATTTCGTAGTCATACTCGGTGGTGTCGGTATAGAATTCCACCTCATAGACTGCCCGGCCATTTTCATAGTCCTGCTTTACCCGGTAAAAGGTGACGTTGGCCTCTTCCAGCCCAGCGTGGGCCAAGGCGGCCTGTTTTGCTTCTTCCTCCGTGACAGCGGCATCCGTGGCAGCGGTTTGCTGCCCTTCGCTGGTTTCGGGCAGGGGTTGGATATCCGTTGTGGCAATGCCTTGGGCGTCGTCGAGGGGCTGGTAAGAGTAATCCACCACCTTGCCGTTGCTGCCTTGGATGGTGTACTGGTAGCTGCGGTCTGCAGTGGAGAAATCCACCTGGTAGTCACCATCATCCCGATCCACTTTCATAGAAACGGCATCGGCAGCCACCACCCCAGCGTGTTCTAAGGCAATGGTTTGAGCTTGTTCCTGGGTAACTGGTTTGGGCTGAAGAAGGGCCACGGTGACCGCTGTCCCTGCCACAACCACCACTGCAGCCGCAATGGTGACCGCCAAAGTTTTTTTGTTTTGCCAAAATTTCCAATTCATAAAAGACCGTCCTCTCTATTTGGATTATGGATCAAATGGTTTGTTGTGTTCCTTGACTGTGATTTTAGTATACGGAGAAAAAATTAAAGCGAGATTAAAGGCGAAAGGGGGACAAAAAGAATTTTATCGTGTTTTGGATCCCACTTTTTCCTGTGGTGGGGGAAAATCCCTTGCCATTCGACAAGCGGGTATGCTATAATAATAGGGCTTAACGGCAGAACGCTGCGCGAAGGAGGAAGTGACCGTGGCAGGAAAATCCAACACAAAGACCATTGCCCAAAACAAAAAAGCCTATCACGATTACTTCATCGAAGAGAGCTTTGAAGCAGGCATTGAGCTGAAAGGCACGGAAGTGAAGTCCCTTCGTTTAGGACGGGCCAACCTGAAGGACGCCTGGTGCTCTGTGGTAAACGGTGAGATGTTATTAAACGGATGCCACATCAGCCCTTATGACTTCGGCAACATCTTCAACCCTGACCCCATGCGGGTACGGCGGCTCCTCATGCACAAGCGGGAGATCCTGCGGCTGTATGGCATCGTCAAGCAGCAGGGTTACTCACTGATCCCCCTTTCCCTCTACTTTAAGGATTCCCGTGTGAAGGTACAGGTGGGGCTGTGCCGCGGCAAAAAGCTCTATGACAAACGGGCCGATATGGCGGAAAAAGCTGCCAAACGCGATATTGAGCGGGCCATCAAAGAGCGGAACCGTTAATTTTTACGGGGATGTAAAGGTTTCGACGGGGAAGGAAAGCCCTGGTAAGCGAGCAGCGGTGCGGGACCGCTATAAAACCCGCAAACTTTAAAATTAAACGACAACAATACTGTTGCTGTTGCTGCTTAACTAAGCAGCCGTTCTACTCCGGAGTACCGCGGCCGGGGATAGAGCGTCGATGAGCGGTGAACGTGAACGGGGTTACGCCCTTACCCCCGTCACGGCTTAAGGGCTACCAAAACCTCCAGCCTGCTTTTGGGCGTGGGGATGCGGGAACTTTAAAACAAAAGCTACGCTCGTAGAAAGCCTTGGTGATCCTTTTTCGGACGCGGGTTCGATTCCCGCCATCTCCACCAGCGGCAAGCTGCCGCTCCCTAGTCGCGCACCTCACTTTTGTGGGGTGCGTGTCTTTTTTGCCCGCGTTTTTTGTTTGGTTTCATTTTCGTTCAGTACAGCCAATCAAAAATTTGGCTCTATACCTGGATTTCCCGGTGTAGAGCCATTTTTCATGCCTTTTTGATTCCGAAATACAAGAAATCTTTCCGGTTTTAAGGAATATATTCCGGTATTTTTAAAAGAAATGCAACACGAAAAAAGCGCCCCCTAAAATTGGGAGCGCTTCTGTTGTGCACCATCAGATTTTCCGCTTGCTGCCGGCATAGAAGTCCGTGCGAGGGATCCAGTTAAGGAACGCCTCCACTTGCTCGTCCCACAGGCGCCATTCATGGACAAACCCGGGCCGGGGTACCCAAGTGACATCAGCGCCAAAGGCTTTCATCTCCTCCTGCAGCTGATTGGCACTGGGGAACAAAGGATCCTCTTCCCCACAGGCGATGTACATTTTCGAGAACTGGCGGCCTTCCTCTTTGATTTTCCGGGCCAGCTTCATGGGCTGCCAAGAGTCGGGCGGCTCCACCATGTTGCCGTTTTCATCCGTCTGGGGCGGCAGATAGCCCCCTACCGAAAACACACCCATGGCCTTGTATTGCTCCGGGTTGGTCAGTCCGTGGATCAGCGTCCCAAACCCGCCCAAGGACAAGCCCGCAATATAGGTGTGCTCCGGCTCGGTAAGGGCTGGGAAGATCCCCGTGACAAAGTCGGGCAGCTCCTGATGCAGGAACTGGAAAAACTTGTCCTGGAGCATCCCGCCGCCGGGCATATCCACATAATTTTTATTCTCTGCCGAGAACATCACCACGATGATCTGCTGCTCCTCGGCGTACATCTCCACGTTGGTGTAGCCAGTCCAGGTGGCGTGGTTATTCCCGCCACCATGAAGCAAGTACAGCACCGGGTACTTGTGCTCAGGCGTATGCCGTACCCGCACGGAGGGATCCATCTCCAGGGCAAAGCTCTCTGGGATGGTGGGTGTGGGGACTACCACGGTAATATCCACCGTGCGCTTTAGAGCATAGCTGATAAAGTTGCAGACAAACTTACCCATACAACTCCTCCTGTTTCAAACGTCCGCCCTTAAATGCGGCGCTTGCTGCCGGCGTAGAAGTCGGTGCGGGGGATCCAGTTGAGGAACGCCTCCACTTGCTCGTCCCACAGGCGCCACTCATGGATGAACCCGGGACGGGAAACCCAGGTCACATCAGCGCCCAGGGCTTTCATATCCTCCTGGAGCTTCACGGCGCTGGGGTACAAGGGGTCGGCATCGCCGCAGGCAATGTACATCTTGGGGAACTGGCGGCCTTCATCCTTGATCTTCTGAGCCAACTTCATAGGCTCCCAACGGGGATCACGCTCCACTGGGTTGCCGTTTTCGTCGGTCTGGGGCGGTAGGGAACCGCCCACCGAGAACACGCCCATGGCTTTGTACTGCTCCGGGTTGGAGAACCCATGGACCAGGGTGCCGTAACCACCCATGGAAAGGCCGGCAATGTAAGTGTGCTCCGGTTCGGTGAGGGCGGGGAACATCCCGGTGACAAAGTCGGGCAGCTCCTCATGGAGGAACCGGAAAAACTTGTCCTGCAGAATGCCGTTGCCAGGAACGTCGATGTAGCTCTTATTTTCCGCGGAAAACATCACCACGATGATCTGCTGCTCCTCGGCGTACATCTCCACGTTGGTGTATCCGGTCCAGGTGGCGTGGTTGTTGCCCATGCCGTGGAGCAAATACAGCACCGGGTATTTATGCTGGGGCTTGTGGCTGACAGGGGCCGTGGGATCCATCTCCAGGGTGAAGCCGTCGGTCAACGTGGGCGTGGGGACTACCACGGTAATGTCCACAGTGCGTTTTAATGCGTAGCTGATGAAATTGCAAACAAATTTACCCATACTGATTTTCCACCTTTCAAAAAATCTCTTCTCCCCATGCGGAGGGGCCCACTCCGGCAGGTACGAACTGGTTTTATCATAGCATGGAGCCCCTTTGAAAAACTATCAGCAAAGGGCACACCATTTGTTGAAATCCAGACATTTTCACGGGACGTTGGTACAGGGAAGCTCTAAAACCACAAGGCCGCCCTGGCTGTTGTTTTGAAATTCCAAGGTGAAATTTTCCCCATAGAGGAATTGCAAGCGTTTTTGGATATTCCGGATTCCCAGGTGGTGGCCCTGCTGAGAGCTTTCCTCCAGTTTGGGGTTCTCCCCCAGCATTTCTTCCGGGAAACCCACCCCTGTATCCTGGATGGACAACCGCAGGCGCTCCCCCTTTTCTGTCAGGGTTACTTCCACCTTGATCTCAATGCCCACGTTTTTGGATCCCCCATGTTTCACCGTGTTCTCCACAAAGGTGAGCAGGGACAGCGGCGGGATCGCCAACCCCTGGATGGAACCGTCGATTTCCTCCCTCAGCTGGACGTTCACCCGGTGGCGGATCTGCTGGATGCCCAAAAACTCCCGCACCATGGACAGCTCCCGTTCCAGTGGGACCAGGCTCAGGCTTTGAGAAAACAGGTAGCGCACATAGTTGGAAAGCTTGACGCAGAATTCTTGGATACGTTGGTACTCCTGTTTCTGAGCCATGGCGTGGATAAGGGAAAAACAGTTCACAAAAAAGTGGGGTTTGATCTGCAGCTGGTAATACTCCATCTCGGTTTGCGCCAAGGCCAGCTTTTCCTCATACAAGTCGATGCGGAGTTTTTTGATCTGGCGGGAAAGGTCGTCAAAAGCCTCCACCGCGTCGTTGAGCTCCTGGATCCCTCCCCGTTTGACCGTCTGCCTCTGGGCGGCGTATTCCCCCACGTGCTGGACAAAATGGTCCAGGGGGATCTGAACATAGCGGTGATAGTACTGGAGGGTATAGACCGACACTCCCAGGACTACCAGCAAGATGAACAGCACAAAGCCAATCATCAAGGAAAAGCGCCCCCACTCCAAGTAAGGCTGGTCTGTCACCACGATCTGGATATCGGTGTACTCTGGGGAGAGCTTCAGGCAAAAGTCCTCTACCACGTCTTTAGCCGCCCATTCCTCCCCGGGGAGCAGATAAAAAATTTCCCCTTGCGCAGAGAGGGTATTTGCTTTAATATCAGAAAAAAGCTCTTCACTAGAGGCCCACGCCACCAGGTAAACCCCTTCCAAGTGGTAAATTTGATACAGGTACACGGATTCTCCTTGGCGAATACTCGTCCAGGAAAGGGAGGTGCTTTCCAGCTGGCCCTGGGAAATTTGCTCGCAAAACCACTGTTTCAGGGCCATATTTTCCTCATAGGGAAAGCTGTAATTGAACTTAGAAAATACTAGATCATGCTCCGGCATATAGCAGGCAAAACTGAAGTTGGATCCCCAAATGATGGAATCATATTCAAATTGGGAGAGGACTTCCCGAGCGGCATTGTTTCGTTGGTTCACGCCGGAGGCTTGGCGTATTTCGTCCATGTAAAAGTTGTTGAGTAACAAATCCACCAGGTAATTGTTCTCCCGTTCCAATTCGGCGCTCACTCGCTGTACTTGGGATTCTACAGAAGCTTGCATAGTTTCCGCTTCTTCCCTCTGTGTCCCTTTCACTGTAAAAAGGATGAAAAAAATCCCTCCCAGGGACACCGGCACCAGAACCGCCAACACTACCGCCAAGATTTTCCGCAGGGAATATGAATGTCGCTTGTTCCCCATCCACTCACCCCATTCTTTTGGAATTTTTTTAGAAAATATCTCATTTTTTTAGGTATTTTTATTTTAAGTCGCCATTCTTTTGCTGTCAAAGGGAAACGGCCAAAAAGTCCGGATAGCAAAAATTCACCTCCAATTTTTTAATAGTTTTTGAACTTTTCTTGCTGTATGCTGTAAACACAACAGTTCCAATCCCCGAGGGCCCCGGGAATTGGGCAGATGGAACAACCGACACAGAATGGAGGAAAACCATGAAAAAGCTTCTTGCTCTCGGCCTCGCGTTTGTGATGTGCCTCAGCCTGCTTACTGGCTGCTCCGGCAACAACAACGGATCCAACAACAGCGCTTCCAACAGCGCCACCACCGGGGATGAAACCTCTACCGGTGATACTGGAAATGAAAACTCCAACGAAGATCCCTATGAAGTCAATTTTGTCTATATAGTTGCCTCAGTCGGCTCTAATATGGATAAAGTCCGGGAAGCCATGAACGAGCTGACCATGGAAGAGTTGAATATGACCGTCAATTTGATCCCCATGACTTTCAGTGAATTCATTTCCCAGCTGCCCATGATGCTGGCTGCCAATGAACCCATGGATTTGATGCCTTTGCCCGCAGGCCAGGCCTCCACGTTCATTACCTCCCAGTACATTGTGGATCTCTCTCCCTATCTGGATCAAATCCCCAATATTGAAGAATACGTGGGCGACTTGATTGACGCCGGTTATGTGGGGGATTTCCTCACCGGTTTGCCCATGGTAAAAGAGGCCGCTTATCCCTGTGCCCTGATTACTCGGCAGGACATTATGGACGAGTTGGGATATTCGGAGGATGACTTCAACGTCACCACTGAGGACATGAGCTCTTTTGACCAGATTACAGAGCTGTTCGCAGCCGTAAAAGAAGCCCATCCCGAAATGACCGTCTTTGATGGCACCGGCATTATGGGCACTATGATCGGCCAGTCTTATGTGGATACCTTAAGCGACGGTTTTGGCGTTTTGGCAAACTACGGCCAGGAAACCACTGTGACCAATATGTACGAATCCGACCTGTTCCGGCAGTTCTGCGAAATTGGTAAGACCTGGTATGATGCTGGCTATTCCTCTCAGGACATCGCTGTGAACACCGATGCCAGCGAAGTGAAGATGAAGGCTGGCAACACCTTCTCCACCATTATGGCTCACAAGCCCAATACGAAGCAGGAAAAGCGTTCTCAGACCGGCTATGACTGGTATGTGATCCCCCTGGGCGAGGCTGTCACTACCAACTCTGTGGCCACCCTCTACTCCGTAGCCAATGCTTCTAAAGACCCTGCAAAGGCAGTGGAATTCCTCAACTGGGTATACGGCAGCGGTGAGTTTGCCGACCTGATCAACTGGGGCATTGAAGGGGAAGACTGGGTAGAGGCCGAAGACGGCACCGCCACCTATCCCGAAGGCGTGGATGCCACCAACGTAGGCTACCACCAGGATATGGGCTTTATGTATCCCAACCAGTTTGCCGGCCACGTGTGGGAAGGCAACCCCCTGGATATCGGGGAGCAATACAAGGAATACAACGCTAGCTGCCTCCAGTCCAAAGCTCTGGGCTTCACTTATGACTCCACCAGTGTGGTCAACGAAATTGTGCAGCTGACTGCTGTGCAGGACAAATACCTGAAGGACCTGTCCTTCGGCGTGGTGGACATTGATTCCACTTTGAAAGCCTTCAACGATGAGCTGTATGCTGCTGGCCTCCAGAAGGTCATGGATACCAAGCAGGAACAGCTGGACGCTTGGCTTGCCGAACAATAAAACCGCCCTGCCGGTGGTCAAACGTGGCCACCGGCATTTCTATTTACGGAGGTGTATCGCATGAAACAGAAGGCGCGGAAGCTTCTCCCCTTCTTACCATTGTACTTGATGATGCTGCCTGGCATTGCCTATCTCATCATCAACAACTACATTCCCATGGCCGGTATCGTGGTGGCGTTCAAGCAATACAACGTCAATGACGGAATGTTTGGCAGCCCCTGGGTGGGATTTGAAAACTTTAAATTCCTTTTTGGCACCAGCGACGCTTTTATCATCCTTCGCAACACGCTGCTTTACAACATTGCCTTCATTGTGGTGAACAATGTGGTGGGCATTCTTTTGGCCATCATCCTCTCGGATGTGGTTTGGAAGCGGATGCGCACCGTGTACCAAAGCTCCCTGCTGCTGCCCTTCCTGATCTCCATTGTGGTGGTCAGCTACATTGTATTCGCCCTGCTCAGCCAGGAAAACGGTATGATGAACAACACCATTCTCCCCCTGTTGGGCAAGGAGCCCATCTCTTGGTACAGCGAGCCAAAATACTGGCCGGTCATTCTCATCCTCACCAACCTTTGGAAAGGCGTTGGATACGGCACGTTGATTTATGTGGCTGCCATCGCCGGCATTGACAACTCCCTCTTTGAGGCAGCTGCACTGGACGGTGCCAGCAAGTGGCAGCAGATCACCCACATCACCCTGCCCTTCCTGATCCCTGCTGCAATCACTTTGCTGATCCTCAGCGTGGGCAAGATCTTCTTCTCTGATTTCGGCCTGTTCTACCAGGTACCCCAAAGCTCTGGTTCCCTGTTCCCTGTCACCCAGACCATTGACACCTATGTGTACCGGGCATTGATGTCTGCCGGCGGCATTGGACGTTCTGCCGCAGCCAGCGTGTTCCAGTCCATCGTAGGCTTTGCCTTGGTGATGACCACCAACCTGGTGGTGCGCAAGGTCAGCGCCGAAAACGCCATTTTCTAAGGAGGTGCGTATTTCATGATTTTATCCAAAGGCCAAAAGGTCTACCAGATCATCATCAACGTTATTTTGGTGCTGGTGACCCTCACCATGATCTTGCCGCTGCTGCTGCTGTTCATGTCTTCCATCACGGATGAGAACACCCTGGTGGTCAACGGCTACTCCCTGTTCCCGGAAAAGTTCAGCTTATACGCCTATGAATACATCATCAGCAACTCTGCAACCTTGATGCGCGCCTATGGCATTTCCATTGTGGTCACCGTCATCGGCACCACTGGCTGCCTGTTGCTGTCCACCCTGATGGCGTTCCCTCTTTCTTTGAAAAACCTGCCTGGCCGCCGGTTCCTCAGCTTTTTTGTATTCTTTACTATGCTCTTTTCCGGTGGTTTGGTGCCCTCTTACATCATGTGGACTTCCTGGTTTGGCATCCGCAACACCTTGGCAGCCTACATCCTCCCCAACTTCCTGCTGGGTGCCTTCAACATCATCCTGATCCGCACCTACATGAGCACCAGCATCCCTTATGAGCTGTATGAAGCCGCCAAGATCGACGGCGCCAGCTATCCCAGCATCTATCTGCGCATTGCCATGCCCCTGTCCAAACCCATCCTGGTAACCGTGGGGCTGTTCTCCGGCCTTGGCTACTGGAACGACTGGACCAACGCCCAGTACTACATCTCCGACAGCCGGATGCTCAGTGTCCAGGCGCTGCTCAACCGCATGGTACAGGATATCCAAGCGCTGCTGGCCAATTCCTCGGCCAACTCCGGTTCCCTGATGCAGACGCCCCAGGTTTCCATCCGTATGGCCATCGCTTTTGTGGCCATGATCCCCATTTTAATCCTCTACCCCTTCCTGCAGAAATACTTCGCCGACGGCATCATGCTGGGCGCTGTGAAGGGTTGATCAGCTGCCAAAACGCTTTCGGAATTGGCTGGGGCTCATCCCGGTCTTCTCGTGGAAGAACTGGGAGAAGTAGCTGTAATTGTCATAGCCCACCCGCTGGGCAACCATGCTGACGGGAAGCCCCGATTGGCACAGCAGTTTCTTGGCCTCCAAGATCCGCTGCTCCTGAAGGTAGCTGCCCAAGGTTTGCCCGGTTTCCTTTTTGAACAGGCGGGCCAAATAGTCCGGGTTTAAGAAGAACTGTTTGGCCACGTTGGTCCGGTTGACGTCTTCGCTGAGGTGCTCCTGCACATAGCTCTTCACCCGGCCCACCACCGTGTCGGTTTGGGCTGCAAAACGCATTTGCTCTTCCGTTTGGTGAAACAGATATTCCAGGTATGCCCGGAACCGCTCCACGGAATCCAAGGAACCTTCCAGCAGCTGTTCATAGTAGGCGTTGTTAAACAAGGTGTGGACGTTGATCCCCCGCTGGTTCAGCTCGGAAAAGACCATCTGCTGCAGATCGGCCCGCATAGACTTTAAAAACTCCACATTCAAGGTGCGGTCTGCCACACAGCGGCCCAACACCGATGACGCCGCGGCGGATATTTCCTCCATTCTCCCCGCCGTCAGCAGTTCGGCCCAGCCTTCCATGACCGCTGGGCCGTAACTGCCTTCTGGGGACCGGTAACTGGAAGCGTCTGTCAGCGGATGGGCGCGCAAAACATCCTCCTTGTCTGCCCACAAAAGGGTTTCATAGGCCTGCCTCGTTTCCGACAAAGCCAGGTCCTTACGGTAGTACCCATTGGCAGACACATGGAACAGCTCTTCCGCCTGTGCCAGCAATGCCAGGACCACGTGGCAAAACTTTCCCGAGGTCTGCTCCGGCCCTTGTCGGAGCACCAAAGACCAATGGCATTCCTTAGAGAGGATCGTGGCTTCCAAACGGAGCCCGTTCTGGTGGAAAAGCTCTTCCGCCACATTGCGGAACCCGTAGATCTTCCACTGTTCCAGCGGCTGAGGCTCTTTATCCATCACCCGCACATAGCACAGTGTGAACCGGTCCTCCTCCCGGTAGGAGATGCCTTTATCCAGCCCCGTGCGGATGACCTCCGCCAAGGGGCTGACAGAGGCGAGAACGCCGGTCCAAAAGCCGGTTTGGTTTTCCTGGCGCCCTTTTAGCCAGTATTCACCCATCTGCCGGTAAGCGGATTCACTGTGCTTCTTGCGCACCTCCTGGATGGCCGCCTCCAAATGGGATCTCAGCTCATCGTAGGAGATGGGCTTGAGGTAATAATCAAAGCTGTGCATCTCCACCGCTTTTTTCGCATAGTCAAAATTGGCATAGCTGGTGCAGAACATGGTGACGATGTCGCTGTTTTGCTGCCGGAGCCAATCCAGCAACTCCAGGCCGCTTTCCCCCGGCATTTCAATGTCGGTGAGCAGGATGTCCACCGGTTCTTTCTCCAGGATCTCCCTGGCCTCCTGAGCGCTACTGGCTGTGTACACCCAATCAAACCCAAGGGCGGCAAAGTCGATACCTGCAAGCATCCCTTCCAAAATATCCTCTTCGTCGTCTACTAATAAGATTCTCATAACTCTACCCCATCCTTTTCTTCGTCTGATCTATCTATTTTACGGTATCGTATTAGTATACCGGAGCTTCTCGGGGAAAATCAAGCGTTCCATCAAAGAGGTATGGATTCCCAAAAGCTGTGTCTGAAAAGGAACATTTTCCCCGCCATCACCCAGGGCGCTTTCCTAAAGGAAAGGCCCATCCGCACTTCTCACTCTGAAAGGAGAAACTAGATATGGAAAACGAACGCAAACTTCCCAAACACCTGCTGGACGAACTGGCCCAGCAAACCAAGAAAACCGTTTACGGCGACAAAACCGTAGAGGCCTCCATGCCCAGCCTGTGCCGCAAGGCTGCTGCAGAAGGAGCCGTTTTATTAAAGAACCAGGGAGATATCCTCCCCTTGCAGGAGGGGGCCGCTGTGGCCGTCTTCGGGCGGGTCCAACTGGATTGGTTTTACGTGGGGTACGGCTCTGGGGGCGACGTGAACCCACCGTACACGGTCAACCTGGTGGAGGGCCTGAAAAACGCAGGCGTATCCCTGGACCAGCCCCTTCTGGACACCTATACCCAGTGGAGTGCTGCCAATCCCCCGGACATGGGATTCTGGGGTCACTGGCCCCGGTATTTTGAAGAGATGCCCCTGGAAGACAGCCTGGTACAAGGGGCTGCTTCCCGCTGCCAAACCGCTTTGGTGGTCATTGGCAGGGCCGCTGGGGAATCCCGCGAAAATGCCCTGGAGCCTGGAAGCTATTACCTCACTCCGGAAGAGAAAGCCATGCTGTCCCAAGTGACAAAGGCCTTTGCCCACACCGTGGTGCTCATCAATGCGGGGAGCATTCTGGACCTTTCCTGGTTGGAAGAATACCCCCTGGACGGGGCCCTTTTCCTGTGGCAAGGTGGCATGGAAAGCGGCAACGCCGCCGCGGACGTGCTCACCGGGAAGGTGGACGCCTGCGGCCGCCTCACCGACACCGTAGCCTATCGGTATGAGGATTATCCCAGCGCCAAGGACTTTCTGGGGCTGGAATTCAACTGCTACACCGAGGACATCTATGTGGGTTACCGGTACTTTGAAACCTTTGCCCCAGACGCGGTGCAATTTCCCTTTGGGTTTGGCCTGAGCTACACCTCCTTCGCGATGGAGGCGCAAAATGTGGCCCTCCGTGGGGACAACGTGGTAGTGGCCGCCCTGGTGAAGAACACCGGCAGCCGTCCTGGCAAAGAAGTGGTGCAAGTCTATGTGGATCCGCCCCAGGGCAAACTGGGGAAGCCCCTGCGGAACTTGGCCGCTTTCCAAAAGACACGGCTCCTCCAGCCTGGGGAGAGCCAGCGGCTGGTGCTCTCCTTCCCGGCCACTGCCGCCGCCAGTTATGATGACAGGGGCGCCACCGGCCACAAGGACGCCTGGGTGCTGGAACCCGGCGCGTACCAGGTGTATGTGGGCAACAACGTGCGGGACGCCTCCCTGGCAGGAAGCTATTCCGTGCCGGAGCTGCGGGTGATCCGCCAGCTGGAAGAGGTCTGCCCCCCTTCCCCGGAGCATCCTTTCCAGCGCATGGCCAACCGCCAAGGGAAGCCTGCTTTTGAGGACGTGCCCACCGCCACCCGCTCCTTAAAGCAGAGGGTGTTGGAACGCTTGCCAGAGGAAGTCCCCTTTACCGGGGACAAAGGCATCTCCTTCCAGGACGTAGCCCTGGGGCTGGCCTCTTTGGATGACTTCATCGCCCAACTCACGCCGGAGGACCTGTCCGACCTCAGCCGGGGCGACCTGATCATGGGAAGCCCTCTGGGGGCCAAAGGCAACGCCGGGGTTCTGGGCGGCGTGTCAGAACGCCTGCGGGACCTTGGCGTGCCTGCCATCACCACCACGGACGGGCCTTCCGGTATCCGGCTGCAGTATTACACCTCCCTGCTCCCCTGCGGCACGGCCCTGGCCTGCACCTGGGATCTCTCCCTGGTGGAAAGCCTCTCCCAAGCCCTGGGCAGGGAAATGAAAGAAAAGGGCAGCGATGTGCTCTTGGCCCCCGGCATGAACATTCACCGGAACCCCTTGTGTGGCCGGAACTTTGAATACTTCTCCGAGGACCCCTTGCTGACTGGCCGCATGGCTGCCGCCACCGTGAAGGGCATCCAGAAAAACGGTGTGGCCGCCTGCCCCAAACACTTTGCCTGCAACAACCAGGAAACCAACCGGAACCAGAACGACTCCCGTGTTTCCCAGCGGGCTTTGCGGGAGATCTACCTGAAAGCCTTTGAGATCTGCGTGGAGGAAAGCGACCCCCAAACCATCATGACCAGCTACAACAAGATCAACTCTGTGTGGAACCACTACAATTACGACCTGTGCACCACGGTGCTTCGGGAAGAGTGGGGCTACCAGGGCTGCATCATCACAGACTGGTGGATGCGCGCCAGCGTGGACCCCGACTTCCCCGCCCTGTGGGACAGCGCCTACCGCATTCGTTCCCAGGTGGACGTGCTGATGCCCGGTTCCAGGCCCAGCACTGGGTTCCCGCCTGCCACCGATGCCGATCCTGCACCGGTGGAATCCCACCAAAAAGAGGGCGGCCTGACCTTAGGGGAATTGCAGCGGGGTGCCAAGAACGTGCTGCGTCTGGCCCTGAAAAGCAGCGCCTTGGGGCGCACCCAAGAAAAGTGAAACTTGAGGTTTCCAGGAAACAGCCAAGCGAAATCCGCAAAAGCCCTAAAAAACACAAAATCTTCCCGGAAAAGTTACAGCTTTTTCACGAAATTTATTGTATACTAGTTTTGTTTTTAAAACAGGATTGTCAATGATAAAAAGGAGGAGTACCTAGTATGGCAAAAGAATTCATCTGTTCCATCACCCAACCCATTGTCCAGACGGCGGCCGGCAAAGTGCGCGGCTTTGCGGTGGACGGCACCTACACCTTCCACGGCATTAAATACGCCGACGCCAAGCGCTTCCAAATGCCCACCCCGCCCCAGCCTTGGGACGGCGTAAAAGACGCCCACTCCTACGGCTATGTGTGCCCCATGATCGACCCTGAAACCGCTGTGGGCGAGATCATGGTCCCCCACCGCTACTGGCCCAAGGACGAAAACTGCCAGTACCTGAACATCT
>CAJFMJ010000007.1 GCA_904391645.1 uncultured Neglectibacter sp. | reverse complement strand
TCCCAGGCGGATGAGTTCATCCAGCAGTTCCCCATGAAGTACGACACCTACATCGAGCAGGGCGGTACTAACGTGTCCGGCGGCCAGAAACAGCGGTTGTGTATTGCCCGGGCCCTGTTGAAGCGCCCCAAGATCCTCATTCTGGACGACTCCACCAGCGCTGTGGACACCCGCACCGACGCCCTGATCCGCGCGGGATTCCGCAAGTTCATCCCGGAAACCACCAAGATCATCATTGCCCAGCGTGTGGCCTCCGTGCAGGACGCCGACCGCATCCTGCTGATGAACAACGGCGCTATCGAGGCCATCGGCAGCCATGAGGAGCTGATGAAGAACAGCCCCGTGTACCGGGAGATCTACACTTCTCAGAACCGGATCAATTCCCAGGAACAAGGAGGTGCCAACGAATGAGGAGAAGAGGCGGCGTGCCCCTGCCAAAGGGCCAACGAAAAGACGTATTGGTACGGCTTTTAAAAACCGTATTTAGCTTTTACCCGGTGATGCTTCCCATCACCTTGGTGTTCATCCTGTTCAACGCCATCATCAGTTCCATCCCCTCTGTGTTCATGCAGAACATCATTGCCCTGGTGGAACAGAGCTGGAGTACCGGCGACTGGGCCTCTGTTGCGGGACAAATCGGCCGGTTGGTAGGCATCCTGGTGGTGCTGTATGTGCTCAGCCTGGCGGCTGGCGCCACGTACAACCAGTTGATGGCCATCATCACCCAGGGTTCCCTGGCGAAGATGCGTAAAAAGATGTTCAACCATATGCAGGACCTGCCCATCCGTTACTTTGACACCCACAACCACGGCAACGTGATGAGCTATTACACCAACGATATCGACACCCTCCGCCAGATGATCTCCCAGAGTATGCCCAACCTGCTGGTTTCCGTGGTCACGGTGGTCAGCGTCATCAGCATCATGCTGTACTACAGCGTGTGGATGACCCTGGTGGTGGCCTTTGGCGTGTTCTTTATGGTGCTGGTGGTCAAGAAGATTGGTGGCCAGTCCTCCCGGTACTTCCTGAAGCAGCAGCAGGCCATCGGCCGGGCTGAGGGCGTGGTGGAAGAGATGATGAACGGCCAAAAGGTGGTCAAGGTCTTCTGCCACGAGGAAGAGGCCAAAGCCACGTTTGACGAGGTCAACGACGACCTGTTCTACAACGCTGAAAAGGCCAACCGCTATGCCAATATGCTCATGCCCATCCTGGGAAACATCGGCAACGTGCTGTACGTAATTGTGGCCATTGCCGGCGGCGCCATGTATCTGGCAAATGTCCCCAACCTGAGCATCTCCGGCCTGGCTTTCAGCATCAGCATCCTGGTGCCCTTCTTGAACATGACCAAGCAGTTTGCCGGCTCTATCAGCCAGGTGTCCAACCAGCTGAACTCCGTGATCATGGGCTTGGCTGGCGCCAAGCGGATCTTTGACTTAATGGATGAGCAGGTGGAAACCGACGAAGGCTATGTGACCCTGGTCAACGCCAAAGAGGACAAAGACGGCAACCTCACCGAGTGCAACGAACGCACCAACCTGTGGGCTTGGAAACATCCCCACAGCGACGGCACCGTAACCTACACCCGCCTGCAGGGCGATGTACAGTTCTTTGATGTGGACTTTGGCTACACCCCGGACAAAGTGGTGCTGCACAATATCAGCCTGTACGCCAAACCCGGCCAGAAAGTGGCCTTTGTGGGTTCCACCGGCGCCGGTAAGACTACCATTACCAACCTGATCAACCGGTTCTACGACATCGCCGACGGCAAGATCCGTTACGACGACATCAATATCAACAAGATCAAAAAGTCTGACCTCCGGCGTTCCCTGGGCATGGTGCTGCAAGACACCAACCTGTTCACCGGCACTGTAATGGAAAACATCCGCTACGGCCGTTTGGACGCCACCGATGAGGAATGCATTTCCGCCGCCAAGCTGGCCGGCGCCCACGACTTCATTACCCGGCTGCCCCAGGGTTATGACACGCCCTTGAAGGGCAACGGCTCCAACCTGTCCCAGGGCCAGCGGCAGCTGCTGTCCATCGCCCGGGCCGCTGTGGCAGACCCGCCCGTCATGATCTTGGACGAGGCAACCTCCTCCATTGACACCCACACCGAGGCCATTGTCCAGAAGGGCATGGACGCCCTGATGACCGGCCGCACGGTGTTCGTCATTGCCCACCGGCTCTCCACGGTCCAGAACTCCGATGCCATCATGGTATTGGATCACGGCCGCATCATCGAGCGGGGCACTCACGATCAGCTGATCGCCCTCCACGGCACTTACTATCAGCTGTATACCGGCGCTTTGGAGCTGGAGTAACCACACTTTCAAACAAGAAAAAGGAACGCGGTCCTCAAAGGATCGTGTTCCTTTTTTTCAACTCCCACAATGGAAGCTTCCGGCCTTCTGGAAAGAAAGGCGACTCAAGAAGGTTCTCATTGCGTTTTCGTGCTATGCGCTTATCTCCCCAGCCGGATACCGCTGGGGGTTGTCCGCAAATACATTCTTTTGTTACGGCCACTCTTGCGGCATGGACTGCATGGCGGGGAGCACTTCCCCCACCAGCTCCTGGACGGTGAGGCCCAGCATCTGGGCGCCCTGGGAGATCACATCCCGGGAACACCCTGCGGCAAATTTTTTATCCTTAAACTTCTTCATCACCGACTTTGTTTCCATGCCCTCAAAGCCGGTGGGGCGCATCAGTGCCGCGGCGCCAATAAGGCCGGTGAGCTCGTCCGCGGCAAACAGGTACTTCTCCATCAGGCTTTCCGGCTCCACGTCGGAGCAAAGCCCCCAAGCGTGGCTGACCACGGCATGGATCATGGTGGGGTCGATGTTCAGTTCCTCCAAAAGGGTCTGGGCCTTTTTGCAGTGCTCTTCAGGCCACTGCTCAAAGTCGATGTCGTGGAGGATGCCCACCGCTTGCCAAAAGGCCTCCCGGCCGGGGTCGTGGCTCTGGGCCAGACAGCCCAGCACCCAGCCCACAGTTTTGGCGTGGTGCAGATGGAATTCCTCCTTGTTGTAACGCCCCACAAGCTCCATGGCCTGGGCAGGCGTGGGAATGATGCTCATGTAAGATCCCTCCTTGTATTTGGAACCATGATACTCCCACCGGCGGTAAAAAGCAAGGCCGGCTTGCGTTTTGCCCGGGTCCCTGGTATAATGGGAGGGAATCAAAGGGGGAACTGTTGTGAAACAGACCAGCAAACAACTGCATCTTGACGGCGGGCCGGAAACGGCCCGCTTTTTTGTTTGTGCTTTATTACGGTAACGGAGGGAAGTAACACCATGACCATGGAAAACAAAACCACAAAGAAGGTGGCCAACGCCGCCTGGAAGCTCCTGCTGGTGCTGGCAGGCAACACATTGTACTCTTTAGGGGTGGCGCTGTTTGTGCTGCCTACAGGGCTGATCACCGGAGGCACCACCGGCCTGGGCCTGGTGGCCCAAAACTATCTCCACATCCCCTTGTCGGCCTTTGTGGCGGTGTTCAACTTGGCCATGTTCCTATTGGGGCTGGCGGTACTGGGGAAAGTCTTTGCCCTGACTACGGTCATCAGCTCCTTTTACTACCCCTTTATCCTGGCGGTGTTCCAGGGGGCCATTGGGGACGTACACCTCACCGATGACCCTTTGCTGGCCACCATCCTGGCCGGGGTGATGATCGGTGCAGGCATGGGCATTGTCATCCGGGCCGGCGCCTCCACGGGCGGCATGGATATCCCGCCCCTGGTGCTGCAAAAAAAGCTGAAAATCCCGGTTTCCCTGTCGCTGTACGCCTTTGACTGCTGCATCCTGCTGCTCCAGGCCCTGTTCTCCAACGTGGAGCAGGTGCTTTACGGCCTGGTGATGGTGCTGCTGTACACCCTCACCCTGAACAAGGCCCTGATGCTGGGCACCGGCCAGATGCAGCTGAAGGTGGTGAGCAAGCAATACCAGGCCATCAGCCAGGCCATCCAAAAGCAGATGGACCGGGGCACCACCCTGTTCCACAGCCAAGGGGGCTACGACAAGAAAGAGGGCTCCACGGTGCTGACGGTGGTGGACCGCCGGGAACTTTCCAAGCTGACGGAGCTGGTCACCTCCATCGACCCCAACGCCTTTATGGTGGTGAGCCAGGTCAACGAGGTCCGGGGCCGTGGCTTCACTCTGCCCAAGCGGTACGGCAAAAAAGGCTGAGGCCAGCCCCCTGCCCCCAGCGCTGGGCGACAGGCACAGCAGCCAGCGGACACACGCTTTCAAACAGGAAAAGGGAGAGGACTGCCACAGTCCTCTCCCTTTTTGCAGCGCTTCCCACGCCCTGTTTCAGCCCAGGGCCACATCCAGCACCATCATCACCAAAAAGCCCGCCACAACGCCCAAGGTGCCCACGTTGGAGTGCTCCCCCAAATGGGCCTCGGGGATCAGCTCTTCCACCACCACATAGAGCATGGCGCCGGCAGCAAAGGCCAGCAGCCAGGGCAGAAGGGGTTGGATGCTCCCCGCCACCAGCACTGCCAAGATGCCGAAAATGGGTTCCACAATGCCGGAAAGGCCTCCGTAGACAAAGCTCTTCCAGGCAGGCAATCCCTCTTGCCGCAGAGGCAGGGAAATGGCCGCCCCTTCGGGGAAGTTCTGGATACCCATGCCAATAGCCAGGGCCATGGCCCCGGCGTAGAGGGCGGGGTCATTCCCGTGCTGGGCGGCCAGGGCAAAGGAGAACCCCACTGCCATGCCCTCGGGAATGTTGTGCAGCGTTACGGCAAAGATCAGCAGGGTGGTGCGCCGCCAGGTGGAGGAATGGCCCTCCGGCTCTTTGGCCCCCAGGTGCAGGTGGGGCATGACGCAGTCCAAGGCCATCAAAAAGCCCACTCCCAGCAGGAACCCCCCCGCCGCGGGGAGCCATCCGGGCATCCCCCAGTTTTGAGCCTCTTCAATGGCGGGGATCAGCAAACTCCACACGGAAGCCGCCACCATCACTCCGGCGGCAAACCCCAAAAAGATCCGCTGGGTCCCCGCGGTCACCCGCTTCCGAAAGAAAAACACCATGGCCGACCCCAGGGCGGTCATGAAAAAGGTAAATCCCGTCCCGGCTGCGGCCCACGCAACTGCCTGCATATCGTCCCCCTCCTCTTCTGGTAAGAACCTCTCTTGTTGAGAGAATTATACACAGCGAATCTCCTGTTGTCAAACAGGAAAAAAGAGGGAGCCTCTTGGCTCCCTCCAGATCACTCCGTGCTTTCCAATACCACGGCCTGCATCCCCACGCCTTCGAAGGCTTCTTCCACCTGCTCTTTGGGATAGGCCACGTTTTTCCCTGCCATGGGGTCGTTGAAGATGTAGTTCTCCCCGTCCTCCCCGGTAAGGAGCAAACAGTGCAGGGGATAGATCCAGGTGAACAGCTCCCCGGTGCCCTCCAAATAGTACTGGTTTGCTGGGGTCGGCTCTGCCATGTCAATGGTGGCCCACACCATCACCGGCGTCCCCTGGGACACATACTCCTCACAAAGCTGGGGCAAGTCCTCCCCGTACAGCTCCTTCACGGAAAGGCCCTCCACCCCCCGGTCTTGGAGCAGCTGCTCCACCGCCTCCCCGATCACCGGCGCGTAGCAGCCCCAGCCCTCCTCCGAATAGGGGCTTCCCAAAAACACCTCCCAAGGGCTTGGACCCACCACCGCCCCTGTGGCGTCTTGGTGAGGGGCCTCCCCCTGGGGCAAGTACTGGTCGATAAACTCCTCCACGGTCACATCCACCCCGGCGTATTGCAGGGCCATCACCGCAGTGACGCTTTCACAGCCGGTGGGGTATTTTTCCCGCTGGTCGATAAAGGGGGCATCTAGTGCCTCTGTGGGCGCTACCCAGCCCTTTTGCAAAGCAGCGTGAACCACCGGGGACTGCCACAGCAACACCAACAGGGTCACCCCGGCAAACATGCAAAGCAGCACCAGCCAACGCACCCGTTTGGGCTGCTGGCGTCCTCTGCAAACTTCCACGTGTTCCATCTCCATTCCCCTTTCTCATCTTGTATTTACCTATTAGACGAGAACCCCCATGGGTAGGTGAGATTTTTTAGGCAACTATTTAAAAGCCCAAAACAGGAACGGCAAGGGAAGGGGCCCGCCAGGCTGGGGCTATCCAATGGGGCAGGCTAGTGGACGCAAAAAAAGGGAACGCCCAAAGGCATTCCCTTTCGCTTCGTCTTTTCTTTTTTCACAATTTACAGGAACTGCATGGGATCCACACGGGTGCCATTCTGGTACACCTCGAAGTGGAGGTGAGGCCCGGTGACGTTGCCGGTGGCGCCCTCATAGCCGATGACTGTACCGGCGGTGACATACTGGCCGGTGGAAACCGCCACAGAGCTCATGTGGGCATAGCGGGTGGTGTAGGTGCCGTTGTGGTAGATCAGCACATAGTAGCCCCAGGAATAGCCCCAGCTGTCGGTGCTGTTTGCTTCAATCACAGTGCCGTCCTCAGCCGCCACAATGGGGGTGCCATAAGGACCGGCGATATCCAAACCCTTGTGGCCCGGATAGCCGTTATAGCCGGCGGAAATGTATGTAACGCCGGGCAAAGGCCAAATGGGGTTAAAGCCTTCCACACCGCCGCCCCCTGTGGGGTAGCTGATGCTGCCGCCGCCGTTGGCAGCATTGTTGGCAGCTTCCTGCTTGGCGGCCTCTTCCGCAGCTTTCTGGGCGGCGATGGCATCCTGCATTTTCTGCTCGTACTCAGCCAGTTCCGCCTCGTTGGCTTCCAAGGCGTTCTCTGTGGCGCCCTGGGCACCCTGGATCTCCACTAAGGAAGCTTCGTTTTCCGCATAGAGCTGGTCCAGCTCTTCCTGCTTGCTCTCCAAGGTCTTTTGCAGCTCGGCCACTTCTTTCTTCTGGGCCTCGCACTCTTCCCGCTCGGCGCTGGTAGATTCCACATAGGCTTCCAGCTCGTCCACCAGCTGCTGGTCATGGGCAGTCATGGTTTCCAGCATGGTAGCACGGGTGGTGAAATCCGCCAGGCTGTCAGAATCCAACAGGATCTCCAACGTGCTCACATTGCCGGCGGTGTACAGCACCACCAGGCGCTCTTTAAACTCGTCAATGGTGCCCTGAATGGCCTCTTGGGACTTGTCCAGCTTCATGGTCAGTTCGTTGATGCTGGCATTCAGGGTGTTGATATTTTCCCGGGTGGTGTCGATCTGTTCCTGCACCAGGTTGATCTGCTCTTGCAAAGTTTCCTGATAGGCCTGCTTTTCAGCCTCCTGGTCCCGCAGGGTTTCCAGCTTGGCTTGCAGTTCTTGTTTTTCCTGTTCCAAGCGGTCCTGCTCAGCCTGGATCTCGGCCACGGTTTCCGCAGACACACTCAAAGGTACCATAAAAGCCATGCACAGGGCCATAAAACCAGCCCCAAGCCGCTTTCTAAGCTTTCGATTCATGAAGCTTTTCCTCCTCACTGGTATGAAAGACTGAAGCTTGAATTTACATAAATTTTCATCGAGTAGCATTGTACCCTAAGAGGAGGTGTTTATATTTCTTATTTAGAACTAAAACGTAAATTTATTTCAAAATCGTTACAACTTGGCGCAAAATCCCCCATATATTGTGATTTTTGAAGGTTTTTTGAAAAAATTTTTTCAGTGGCGGGCGCCCTTCCGCCGGGAAACCACCCGGAACAGGGGAGCGGGCCGGTAAGGGTGCAAGCTGGGACGTGATTTCTCCTCCCCCGGCCCCCGCAGGGCCGTGAGGGCCACGGTCAAAAAGCCCATACCCACCAGGCCCCATCCGCCGATCCCCACCACTTGGGGCGCGGCCGCCATATAGGAAAGCCCGTCCCCCCGGAGGAATAGCGCCAGCCCCGTGCAGGCAGCCAGCAGCCAGACCACTCTTTTTCCCATGGCCTGTCCCTCCTTTTCTCAGCTGTGGGGCAGGCACAGGAAATCCAGCAGGAGATCCACCACCTTGTCCCCCTGGGTGAAGTCCACCTGGGTATCCACCCCAAACAGCCGCACCGCCAACTGGGCGCGGCCCTCAGGCAATTCCTCCACCTCCAGGGGCGGCCGGTCGTCCCCAAAGCTCAATTTCCTGCCCTGGTAATCCACAACCACACACCCTGCCACTGTGAGCAGCACAAACAGCGACAGCCCCAAAGACAGGCCAAACCAATTCCTTTTCCGTTTCATGGCGTCACCCCCTCCCTAGGGTGCCCAGGAAACGGCCATTTACTAGGTGCAGCTTTGCAGCACTTCCCCCAGGGCCTCTCCCACCAGCTGCCCTGCGTACCGGGCCTCGCTGACGGTGTTCACCTCGGTGCCGATCTCCACCAGCATACTGCCTGGGGTGGCGTTCATGTTGTATTTGCTGTTGGAAAAGCTCATAGGCCGTGCCAGGCCCGGGAACAGCTCCTGGAGCTTTTCCTGCACCCGCAGGTCCAGACGCAGGTTCTCCTCCCACCGGGGGAAATCCCCCCAGCTGCCGTCGGCGTCGCAGCCGGCCAGCAGCATCACCTGGGCAGCCTTCCGGCCATTGATGGTGACGGTGGGCTTGTATTTCACCCCGCTGTCCGTGGTCATGGAGTCCCGGTGGACATCGATGGTCACCTGGATGGTGGGGTACTCTTCCAAATTCTTTTGCAGCACCTCCCAAGAGCGGCTATAGGAACCATTATATAAGGTATCGTTCACCGTGGTGTCGTGGACCACCCCAAACCCGGCAGCCTCTAGGGCGTCCTTCAACGCCTCCCCTGCTGCTACCACGCTCTGCTGGGGGTCGCTGGTACGGGTGTCCATATCGGTGTAGTAAAAGCCGGTGTAGCTCTGGGAATAGGCCTCGCTGGTGTGGGTGTGGTAGATGAGCACCTCCACGCTGCCGTCCCGCTTCAAATGCACCGAGGGCTCTTCCTGCAAGGCGGCGTTTAAGTCCGTCCCGGAGCCGGTGGTGTCCTTGACAAAAAAGCTGCCCACCTGGGTGCCCCCTGAAATCTGGGTTTCCTCCACCGGGGCCCAGTTCCGGTTGGGGTCTGGGGTGGCCGCCACCCCTTCCTCCAGCCCCTGGCCCAGGGAAACCACCCCGTCATCGGGAAGGAGATAGGCCAGTTCCTCCACCCTTTGGGTGTCTGGGGAAGCTGTGGGGGTGGCCTGGGGCGAGGGCGACTCCTGGGCCTCCATGCCTGCGGCAAACAGCAGGGCTTCTTCCCCTTGGGTTTGGGCCCACTCCTGCAATTTTCCAGCCCCGCACCACAGGCACAGGGCTGCCGAACCCAGCAAAACAGCGTTCTTCATCCAATAAAATGCGCCTTTTTTCATAAAAATTTTCCTCTGTCACAAAAAGTTTACAAAGTTTGCTTGCGTTGCCTTGGACGTTTTAGTATAATAAAGTGAAACACTATCACTTCATAACAAGTTGGAGGGCATAGTATCGAAGAAGCGAGAATGGTATCATCCCGGATTGGCCTTTTCCCACCAGGGGGAACCTTCCGGCACAGGAGAAAGGAGCTTTGCAAATGTCTATCTATTCCGAAATCAAGCCAGAAGTCCGCGCCTTAGCCGACCTCTGTGTGAAAAACACCAAGATCGACCCGGAACTCTACGTCAAATATGATGTGAAGCGGGGCCTGCGTGACTTAAACGGCAAGGGTGTGCTGGCCGGGCTCACCAACATTTCCGACATCATCTCCAGCAAGACCGTGGACGGGAAGAGCGTGCCCTGCGAAGGCGAGCTGTATTACCGTGGCTACGACGTGGAGGAGCTGGTCCGCCGCCAGGCAGGGGATCACTTTGGCTTTGAGCGCATTGCCTATTTACTGCTGTTTGGCGACCTGCCCGACCAAGAGCAATTCCGGACATTTTGCGAGCTGCTCTCTTTTTACCGCACCCTGCCCACCAGCTTTGTGCGGGACATCATTATGAAAGCCCCCAGCAGCGACATGATGAACACCCTGGCCCGCAGTGTGCTTACCCTGTATTCTTATGACGAGGATGCGGAAGATATTTCCGTCCCCAACGTGCTGCGCCAGAGTATGCAGCTGATCGCCCTGTTCCCCCTGCTGTCGGTATACGGCTACCAGGCCTACCGCCACTATCACGACGGCCAGAGCCTGTTCATCCACCAGCCCGACCCCAAGCTGTCCACAGCGGAGAACATCCTGCGGATCCTCCGGCCCGACTGCTCCTACACCGAGCTGGAAGCCCGGGTGCTGGACATTGCCCTGATCCTCCACGCGGACCACGGCGGCGGCAACAACTCCACCTTCACCACCCATGTGGTGACCTCTTCCGGCACCGACACCTACTCCGCCATGGCAGCGGCCCTGGGCTCCTTGAAAGGCCCCAAGCACGGCGGCGCCAACATCAAAGTGGTGAAGATGTTCGAAGACATCAAGGCCCATGTGAAGGACTGGAACGACGACGAGGAGCTGACCGCCTACCTGCGGAAGCTGTTACATAAAGAGGCCTTTGACAAAGCCGGCCTGATCTACGGCATGGGCCACGCAGTGTACTCTTTGTCCGACCCCCGAGCCAAGATCATGGCTCGGTTCGTGGAAGGGCTGTCCAAAGAGAAAGGGCGGTCCGACGAATACCAGCTCTACAGCAATGTGGAGCGCCTGGCAGTGCAGCTCATCGCCGAAGAGCGGAAGATCTACAAGGGCGTTGCCGCCAACGTGGACTTCTACAGCGGCTTTATATATAGTATGCTGGATCTGCCCATGGAACTGTACACCCCCATCTTTGCCATCGCCCGCATTGCCGGTTGGAGCGCCCACCGCATTGAGGAACTGGTGGGCGGCGGGAAGATCATCCGCCCCGCCTATATGGCCGTACAGCCCCACCGGGAATTCCCCAAAGATGTCTAATAAAAACGGCAAATAAAAGCACCCCGCCTTCCGATGGATTCGGAAAGCGGGGCTTTTTTCTTAAAAAAATTCAGATCCCTATAACCAAACCTGGACCCCTTTCGTCTAATAGACATGAAAAAGGATAAAGCCGGGCTTGCTGGCAAATAACAATGGGGGCGGGAGTACTCCCGCCCCTTTTCCTTTTTCTGCACAGAAAAAGACGCATCTGCTATGGGCACATCTTTGGATCCACGATGTTACCCAGCAGGCAGCTTGCCCCCTGGGGACACAGCCTCACCCTGTCCAGCGCCAAGCCGCGGACCGAACCCTGCTGCGCAGGGCTCTGGGAGAATCCCTTGCAGGCCCGAGAGGCCAGCATCCTGCTGCGCAGGAACGGGATTCTCTGCTCTAAGCCACCATGTTGTGTTTTAGAGCGGAGGGTATTTGCGGTACCCAGAATGGGTCAAACCGCGGACAGCAACCTGACTGTTCCAAGCAATGGAAGTAAGCGCAGCGCACGAAATCGCGACCCGGGTGCAGCGTCACGCTGCTTACCAGCCCTGGGACTTCAGATACTCACGGCTGAGGGTGATGGCCTCCATGCGGGGACGGTCGTTGGACTCGTCCTGCTCCACCACCACCCACTGGGAACCGGCGTCGATGGAAGCCTCCAGAATGGGGCCGAAGTCCTGGTCGCCGTGGCCCACGGGACGGAACTCGAACACGCCATGGCTCTCCTCTTCCTTCACGTCGGTGCCGATGAGCTTGTACATATTGGCGGGCTTGCCCTCCTTGTGGAAGTCCTTCAGATGGACCAGGGGGGAACGTCCGGTGTACTTGCGCACATAGGCAGCGGGGTCTTCCCCGGCCACCTTCACCCAGCAGGTGTCCAGCTCGGTTTGCAGCAGGTCCGCGGGGATGGTGTCGTAGATGTAGTCCAGGGCGTAGCGGCCGTCGGGCATTTTCGCAAACTCGAAGTCATGGTTGTGATACAGGGTCTGGATGCCGTGGGCCTTGCAGGCCTTGCCGATCTCTTCAAACAGCTTCACGTTGCCCTCGAACTTGGGGGTGCCGGGACGGTCCTCTTCCATCAGGTAGGGGATGGCAATGTATTTCACGCCGATCTCCACATACTGCTGGATGGTGCCCTCCATGTCCGCCACCAGATCCTGGAAGGGGACGTGGGCAGACAGGGCCACCAGGCCTGCATCCTCAATGGCGGCTTTCACCTCTTGGGGGGTCAGGCCATACAGTCCGGCCAGCTCCACGCCGTCGTAGCCGATCTCTTTGATTTTTTTCATGGTGCCGGCGAAGTCTTTTTCTGCGTCTTCACGGACAGAATAAACTTGCACAGCAACAGGCAAAGTTTTCATGGGGTACTCCTCCTAATCATTGATAAAACGATGCCACATCGTCTGTGTCCATCATATCCCAATCCCGTAGAAAGGTCAAGGGAAGGGTTGAAAAAAAGGGGAGGTTATGTTAGAGTATGCATAGATTATTACATACTATTTACTATTTTCTAAATGACAAATGGGTACAGGCCATCTGCCGGGACCCTGCCTCAGGAAGGAAGAGGAGATCTATGAAACGAAGCCCCCGCTTCTACTTCGCGCTGTTGTTTGCAAAGGCAACTGCCCGGGTGATGAAGCTGATTGGCCGCAAGGGCACCTCCATGCCCGGGAGCTGGGCCATTATTTTATGCCCGGATTTCCTGGGCCGTATGCCCCGCCCCAAAACCATCATCGGCATTACCGGCACCAACGGGAAAACCACCGTGTCCAACTTGGTGGAGGACATCCTCACCCAGTGCGGGTACGAGTTCACCTGCAACCGTTCCGGCTCCAATGTAGCCACCGGTGTGGCCTCCAGCCTCATCGCCAACTCCACCCTGTTGGGCAAGCCCAAAAACGACTTGGCTGTGTTTGAGCTGGACGAGCGCAGCGCCCCCCGGATTTTGCCCTTTATCAAGCCAGACCTGCTGCTTTGCACCAACATCTTCCGGGACTCCTACAAGCGCAACGCCCACGTGGAGTTCATCCTGGACATTTTGAACACCTATATCCCCGACAGCACCAAGCTGGTATTGAACGCCGACGACCTGCTGTGCTCCAGCCTGAAGCCGGAAAACCGCCGGGCTTTCTTTGGCATTGCCCCCCTGCCTGGGGAAGAGCAAGAGCCCCCCAACATTGTGCGGGATGTGCGTTCCTGCCCCCAGTGCGGCGCGCCCCTGGAGTGGGATTACCTGCGGTATCACCACATTGGACAGGCCCACTGCCCCCGGTGCGGGTTCTCCTCCCCCACGGCCAACTACCAGGTGACCGCCCTGGACGCCCGCCATCACCAGATGACGGTTTCCGGCCGGTACGGCGACCAGGATTTCCCCATCCCCAACACCAGCATCATCAACGTGTACAACGCCCTTTCCGCCGTAGCCCTGCTGGGGGAATTCGGCCTCTCTAAGGAGCGCATCGCCCAGTGTATGGAACACATCTCCATTGTGGAGAGCCGCTACTGGGAAGAGAACGTGGGAGGGCGCCGGCTGGTGCTCCATCTGGCCAAGGGGCAAAACCCCATTGCCTGTTCCCAGGCCTGTGCCAACGTGAAAAAGGCCCCCGGGAAAAAGACGGTGCTCCTGCTGCTGGACGACGCCCACGACAACGCCCATTCCGTGGAAAACAACGCCTGGCTCTACGACACGGACTTTGAGTTTTTAAACGACCCGGACATCCTTCAGGTGACCACCGCCGGCCCCCGCCACTGGGACACCGCTGTGCGGCTGCTGATGGCGGGCCTGCCCCCGGAGAAGCTCTTACACCAGGAAGACCCCGGGCAGGCCGCTGCCCAAATGGACGTGGCCTCGCCGGACACGGTATTTGTGCTCTATGACCTGTATGCGGTGGCCCTGGCCCACCAGGTGAAAGACCAGCTGGTGGAACGTATGGCAGCCCTTCCCCCTGTGGAAACAACCGAGGAAAAGGAGGAGCCCAGCCATGAAAATTGAGATCTTATACCCCGAGCGGTGCAACCTGTACGGCGACCTGGCCAATATGGATTACCTGCGCAAATGCCTGCCCCAGGCGGAATTTGTGGAAACGCCCCTGGGAGAAACGCCCCAATTTGCCCGGGAAAAGGTGGACATGGTTTACTTGGGGCCCATGACCGAGCAGGCCCAGGAGCAAGTCCTGGAGCAGCTGTTCCCCCTGAAGGAGCGCCTCCAGGAGCTGGTGGAGCAGGACGTGGTGTTCCTGTGCACAGGCAACGCTTTGGAGCTTTTCGGGGAGGCCATTTTCAAAGAGGACGGCAGCCGCATCCCCTGCCTGGGGCTGTTCCCCCTCACCGCCCAGCGGGACATGATGCACCGCCACAACAGCGTGTTTTTGGGCAGCTTTGAAACAGGCCCTGTGACAGGGTTCAAGTCCCAGTTCACCACCGCCAAGACCAGCTCTGGGGAGCTGAAGCTGTTTGGGGTGGAAAAGGGCATGGGCCTTAACAAGAAGTGCCCCTTTGAAGGGGTGCGCGCCCACAATTTCTTCGGCACCTATCTTCTGGGGCCGCTGCTGATCAACAACCCGCCATTCACCAAGTACTTGCTCTCCCGGCTGGGGGTGGATTCCCCCACCCTGGCCTTTGAGAAGGAAGTCCAGGCCGCTTACGAAAAACGGCTGGAGGATTTCAAGACAAAAGCATGACAAAAGGGCCCGCTGCACTAGGCAGCGGGCCCTTTTTCCCGTTTCTGTTCCACCCATCAGCAGGCGGTGACCCGGCCGGCTTTGGCGTCCAGGCAGACCACCGCACCGCTTTTCAGCAGCTCCGTGGCGTGCTGGGCACCGGTGAGCACCGGCTTATCCATGGCCAGGCCCACAATGGCGGCGTGGGTATTGGCCCCGCCCTCCTCGGTGATGATCCCCGAGCAGCGCTGCAGGTACTCCACAATGGTGTTGTTGGTTTCAGGCACCACCAGGATGTCCCCATCCCGGAAGCGCTTGGGGATATCGGAAAGCCGCTTGCACACGCACAGCCGGGCGGAAACGCTCCGCTGGGTGACCCCATCCCCGGTGAGCAGCACATGGCCCACCACGTGGACTTTCATCATGTTGGTGGTGCCGGAAATGCCCAGGGGCACGCCGGCGGTGATCACCACCAGGTCGCCGCTGTGGACCAGGCCGGTGCGCTCGGCGGCGTCCACTGCCCGATCGAAGAGCACGTCCGTATCCTTCACCTCGTCGATGAGCATGGGCACCACGCCCCAAGAGAGGTTCAGCTGGCGCCACACGTGCTCCTGGGTGGTGCATCCCACAATGGGGTACATGGGCCGGAATTTGGAGAGCTGCCGGGCTGTGCCGCCCCCCTTGGTCACGGTGACAATGGCCTTGGCCCCCAAGTCATGGGCGGTGGTGCAGGTGGCGTGGGAGATGGCATTGGTCACGTCAAAGGCCACGTCGCTGTTGTCCCGGGAGTTGAACCGCTTGATATAGTTGATGCTCTCCTCCGCCTTTTCCGCGATTCGCACCATGGTTTCCAAAGCCTCCACCGGGTATTTGCCCGCGGCGGTTTCCCCGGAGAGCATGATGCAGCTGGTACCGTCGTAAATGGCGTTGGCCACGTCGGTGGACTCCGCCCGGGTGGGCCGGGGGTTCTTGATCATAGAATCCAGCATCTGGGTGGCGGTGACCACCTGCTTGCCCGCCAAATAGGACTTCTGGATCAGCTGCTTCTGCAGCACGGGCACGTCCTCCAGGGGGATCTCCACGCCCATGTCGCCCCGGGCCACCATGATACCCTCTACCACACGGAGGATCTCGTCAATGTTGTCCACGCCCTCCATGTTCTCGATTTTGGCGATGATGTTGATGGAGTGGCAGTCATACTCCTTCAAGATATTCCGGATGGCCAGGATGTCCTTAGCGCTGCGGGTGAAGGAGGCGGCAATGTAATCGAAGCCGTGCTCAATGCCGAAAATGATGTCGGCCCGGTCCTGTTCGCTGATGAAGGGCATGGAAAGCTGGGTGCCCGGCACGTTGATGCCCTTGTGGTTGGAAACCTGGCCCCCGTTGATCACCGTACATACGATGTCAGTATCGGTCACTTCCTCGGCCCGCAGTTCCACCAGGCCGTCGTCGATGAGCACACGGGCACCGGCTTTCAGGTCTTTGGTCAAGTCCTGATAGGTGATGGAAACCATTTTCTCGTCCCCTTCCACCTCCCGGGTGGTGAGGGTGAACGTGTCGCCGGCCCGCAGCTGGACCGGCCCGTTTTGGAAGGTCTTCACCCGGATCTCCGGGCCTTTGGTGTCCAGGATCGTGGCGATGGGCAGGCCCAGTTCTTCCCGCAGGCGGGTGACAGCTTCCAGCTTCTTGGCGGCATCCTCATGAGTACAGTGGGAAAAGTTGAAACGGGCTGCATTCATGCCCCCCAACATCAGCCGGCGCAGGACGCTTTCGTCCTCGGTGGCGGGACCCAGCGTGCAGATGATCTTGGTTTTTCTCAGCATAGTATCCATCCTTTCGGCATATGGCTTCCGGGGACCACCCCCGGGAAGTGATGCAAGTTTTTCTTGGGGTCATTGGGTCACGCAGGTGGCTCAAAAGCCGCCCGCGCCCCCGCTTTCTGCGGCTATTATAACATAGATGTCTCTAACCGTCCACGGCAAAATGTGCCTGTGTTTAAATTTTAACAAACGCCCTTTCTCACGCCTGGTTCCCGGCCTGGCCCATCTGGCGGTAGATCTCCCCTTTTTTAAAGCCGGTTTCCTTGGCGGCCTCTTTGGCAGCCTCGCTGGCGGAAAGCCCTCCCGCTGCCAAGGACCGGGCCATTTCCACCGCATCCTCCAGGGTGTACTCCTGCTCCGGGGCGGCGGGCGCCTGGGCTCCTTCCACCACCAGCACAAACTCCCCCCGGGGCTCGTTCTCCCGGTAGTGGGCGGCGGCCTCCCCCACGGTGGTGCGCCACACCTCCTCGTGGACTTTCGTCAGCTCCCGGCACAGGGCGATCCGCCGGTCCGGGCCAAAGAGCTTGGCAAAGTCCGACAAGGTCTTCCGCAGCTTGTGGGGCGCTTCGTAAAAGATCATGGTGCGCTGCTCCCCCTCCAAAGCGTCCAGGTGCTCCTTGCGGCTGCGCTTGTTCACGCTGACAAAGCCCTCAAAAGTGAACCGCCCGGTGGGCAGCCCGCTGATGGCCAGGGCCGACAGGGCCGCCGTAGGCCCGGGCACCACATACACAGGCGCCCCTGCCTGGGCACAGGCAGCCACCAGGGTTTCCCCCGGGTCGGAGATGGCGGGCATCCCCGCGTCACTGACCAGGGCGCAGGTTTCCCCCTGCTGCAAGCGGGCCACGATCAACGGCCCGTGCTCCAGCTTGTTGTGCTCAAAGTAAGAAATCAACGGCTTCTTGATGCCGAAATGATTCAGCAGCTTCAAGGTGACCCGGGTGTCCTCTGCGGCCACAAAGTCCGCTTGTTCTAAGGTTTCACGGGCGCGGGGGGAAAAATCCCCCAAATTCCCGATGGGCGTGCCCACCACGTACAGGGCGCCCCGTTCCAAGGTGTATTCCATGTGTCCTCCCTATGGTTTCCGGCGCTGGGGGTTGTCCCGGTAGTCGCCGTAAATGTCCTCGATCTCCTGGCTGGGGCTGCCATCCTGGCCTTCCAACAGCAGCACCGGCTCCACAGTCATCCCCGGCTTGCCCCCCAGCCGGCACTCCAGCAAAAACAGGAAAGGGGCCTTCCCCGGCCGCTGCTGGCACAGCCGCAGCCGTTTGGGCTCCAGCTGGAAGCTGTGGAACACCTCCACCGCCTCCGCAAGCCGCTGGGGCCGCAGGCAGATGCACAGCCGCCCTCCATACCGCAGGGCATACTTGGCGGACCGCGCCAGGTCCTCCAGGGTGAAGGTGTCCCCCTGGCGGGCGCCCCGGCGGGCGCTGTCAGCGCTGGCAATGCCCGCCCCCGGCGCGGTGTAGGGCGGGTTGCAGGCCATGCCGTGGAGGCTCCCCACCGGGAACAGGCTTGACAGGTCCCTGGCGTCCTGCCGGGCAATGGCGATCCGCTGGGAAAAGCCGTTTTCCTCCACCGACCGCTGGGCCTGCCAGGCTGCCTTCTCCTGCAGCTCCACCCCGGTGATATGCCCGGCCTGGGTGCGGGTGTGCCACAGCAGGGGGATCACCCCACAGCCAGTGCCCAGGTCCGCCCACAACTCCCCGGGGCGGGGGGCGGAAAAGTCCGCCAGCAGCACCGCGTCGGTGCCAAAGGTGTGTTCCCGGCTCACCAGCACCCGGGCCCCGCCGGTGAGGGGTTCCCAATGGGTGGTGCTGTTCCAATCCTCCATAAACGCCCTCCCAAGGCAAAAAAGAAGAGCCCGCAGGGAACTTGTCCCCCCGGGCTCTTCTTTTCTGAAATTTTTTCAGACCCGAAACTTAGCCTTCCTGGGGAGCGCCCACAGGGCAGGTGCCGGCGCAAGCGCCGCAATCAATGCAGGTATCGGGATCGATCACATATTTGCCGTCGCCCTCGGAGATAGCTCCAACGGGGCATTCGCTGGCGCAAGCGCCGCAGGCAATACATTCGTCGCTGATGACATAGGGCATGAGGAACACCTCCATTTAAATTTACACACTCATTGTAACACATTTTGCATAAAATGCAAGTGTTTTTCCACCAGCAGGGAGATTCCTCCAAAAAGCCCGCTTCGGTGGGCTTTTCAGGTTTCCTCCAGCTTTTTCAGCTCTTCCAATTCCTTTTTGCCCACCTTGATCTTCCCGTCCCGCAGCACCTTGATCTCCCCCACTTTGAACACCTTGGGGGCGCCTTCCGGGTCCTTGTCCAGCCGGATGGTGAGCTTGCGGGTCAACAGGTTTTGCTCGATGACCACGCCCTTGCCGTCGGGGGTGGACACCAAAGCCCCCACCTTGGGGGTATTTTTCAGCAGGTCCTGGTAGGCTTCCTGCTCGTACTTCAGGCAGCACATCAGCCGCCCGCAGGCGCCGGAGATCTTCACCGGGTTCAGGGAAAGCCCCTGCTCCTTGGCCATTTTAATGGAAACCGGGGTAAAGCCCCCCAGGAACGTGCCGCAGCAGAAGGGCCGGCCGCAAATGCCCATACCCCCCAGCATCTTGGCCTCGTCCCGGACGCCGATCTGCCGCAGCTCGATGCGGGTGCGGAACATCCCGGCCAAGTCCTTCACCAGCTCCCGGAAGTCCACCCGGCCGTCGGCGGTGAAGTAAAACAGGATCTTGGAGTTGTCAAAGGTGTACTCCACGTCCACCAGCTTCATCTCCAAGCCCCGCTCGGCGATCTTCTTTTCGCAGGCTTTAAAGGCCTTTTTCTCTTTGATGTGGTTTTCCGCCACTTTTTTCAGGTCCTCTTTGGTGGCCAGGCGGACCAGCTTCCGCAGGGGCTGCACAATGCTCTCATCGGCCACCTCCCGGTTTTCCAGGGCCACCTCGCCGCACTCCATCCCCCTGGCAGTTTCCACAATGGCCATGGCGCCTTTTTCCACCGTCTGGCCTTGGGGGTCGAAGTAATAGACCTTTCCTGTATTCTTAAACCGCACGCCGATCACTTCAGCCATGCGCATTCCTCCTTTCTTGTCACCGCCCCACCGCTTCCCGCAGGCGCACGCAGAAATCCGTGGCCAACAGCGCCATATTGGCGTTTCGGTCCAGCTTTTGGCGGCAATCTTCCACCAAGGGCGGCAGCTGTACCAGCCGCTTCATGGGCAGGTCCCCCAGCTTGTCCGCCAGTTCCGGCGTGCCCCCCAGCACCGCGCTGCCTCCTGCCCGCAGCACCAGGGCGTCCCGGAAAATGAAGGACAGCCGTGTGAGAACCTCCCGGAACAATTCCCGGTTTTTCAGCAGGGGCGCCACCGCCAACAGCATGGCGTGCTCCCCAGGTTCCAACAGCCCTTTGGCCAGTGCCACGGCAATGGAAAAAGCCTGGGCCTCCTCCCCGCCGGCCAGCTCCTGGAGCATCCGGCCGATATTCCCCTGGCACAGGGTGGCCAGCTCCCGGGCACGCGGGGGGTCCACCCCCTCCCGGGCCGCCACGTAGGCTGCCGCTTCCCCTTCGCTGGGAGGCAGCAGCAAAAAGCTCTGCACCCGGCTGCGGATGGTGGGCAAAAGCAGCTCGGCGGAGGGGCACACCAACAGGAACACCCCGTGGGCGGGAGGCTCCTCAATGAGCTTTAACAGCTTGTTCTGGGCAGGCTCCAGGGGCCGGTTGCCCATGAGCAGGATATACACGCTCACCTGGGCCTCTTCCGGGGCCCGGTAGGCGTCCATGGTCAGCTCTTTGATCTGTTCAACACTAAGGGAGCGGGTTGCCCCGCTCCCTTCCAACACACGGATATCGGGATGTGAACCGGCTTTGGCCCGCACACAGGAGGGGCACTCCCCACAGGGGGCACGGTCCTTGTGGCGGCAGACCAGGGCCTGGGCCAGCAGCCGGGCAAAGGTGCGCTTCCCCACCCCAGGCTCCCCCTGGAGCAGCAGGGCATGGGGAAAACGCCCCGCGGAAAAAGCCTGGGAAAGGGCCTCTTTCACCGGGGCGTTGCCCAAAAATCCGGGAAATTCCATCACACCTTCTCGAAGCGGTCCACGTTCAGCACAAAGATGGTGGAACCGCCCACGGTGACTTCCACGGGGAAGGAGGAGTACATTCCCACTTCCATGGTGGAGGTGCTGGGGACGATCTGGGTGCGGCGGCTGGAATACTTGGCGATGATGCCGATGACGGTATCCACTTTGTCATCCTCCACGCCGGAGATGAAAGTGGTGTTGCCAGCCATTAAAAAGCCGCCGGTAGTGGCCAATTTTGTAACAGAAAAGCCCTCGCGGGTGATGGCGGAGGAAACCGCGCCACTGTCGTCATTGCTGACAATTGCAAGGATCAGTTTCATAAAAATACCTGCCTTTCCTGGCCAGGCCGGTTTTCCCGCCCAGCCGAATCAAGTTCTGCCGCGCCCCCGTTCCAACCGGGAGGTACGGCGTTCCGCTAGGGCTATTCTATCATTAAACCACGAAAAATACCAGCTGTTTTCGGAATTTTCTGAGGAAAACTTTCTCTGTGGGACAGCTGCCTCCCCAGGCAGAACAGCGCCAGCAGGTTGGGCAGGGCCATCAACCCGTTCATGGCATCCCCCAGCTGGAACACGGTCCCCAAGGGCAAAAAGCAGCCCAGCCCGGCGGCCACTGCTGCGGCCAGGGCATAAATGCCCTTCCCTCTGCCCCCGGTGAGGTAGCACAGCCCCTCCCGGCCATAACAGCTCCAGGCGGTGAGGGTGGCCAGGGCAAACAGCGCCGTACACAGGGACACTGCCTTTCCGCCCCAGGGCCCCAGGGCAGCCTCATAGGCGTAAAAGGTCAGGGCGGCGCCCTCCAGCATGGGGGAGCGGCAGCACAAAATGCACAGCCCGGTGACTGTACACATGACGATGGTGTCGGCAAACACCTGGAAGATCCCCAGGCAGCCCAGCTCCTCTGGGGAGCGGCCTTCCACTCCGTCGTAGGCAAAGGCCGAACTGCCCAAACCGGCCTCATTGGTGAACACCCCGCGGGAAACACCCTCCCGCATGGCCAGCAGGGCGCCGGCAGTGCCCCCGGCCCCGGCCTTCCAGGAAAAGGCCCCTTGAAAAATGCTGGCAAAGGCCGCCGGGAGGTTTTCCCGGAACACCCAAAGCACCCCCAGGGACGCCCCAAAAAACAGCAGGGTCATGGCAGGCACCAGACCCTGGGCGATCTTTGCCCCCACGGTCAGGCCGCCCCGGGCCACCACAAACACAAACACCCCCAGGCACGCAGCCGCCACCCAGGGGGCCACCCCCAGGCTGTTTAGAGCCGCGGCCGCCGCGTGGGTCTGGGCCATATTCCCCATGCCCAGGGAGGCCATACAGCAACCCCCGGCGTACAGGGCGGCCAAAGGTTTCCCCCACTTGCCCGCCCGTCGGATGTACCCCAACGCCCCGGGAGCTCCCGGCGTGCGGTACCGGGCGGCCAGGGCGTTTTCCGCGTAAATGGTCATCATGCCCAACAGGGCGGAAGCCCACATCCAAAACAGGGCCCCGGGGCCTCCCACGGTGATGGCCGCCGCCACCCCCACAATATTCCCCGTGCCGATGGATCCGGCCAGGGCAGTGCTCAACGCCTGGAAGGAGGAGAGCTTCCCCGTTTCCCCGGCAGGGCGGCACAGGGCGGCTTTCAGCCAGCGCCCGGCACAGCGGAGCTGGTAAAACCCCGTTTCCAGGGTGAAAAACGCCCCCGCCGCCAGGATGACTGCCAGCACGTGCCAGCCCCACAACAGGCTGCAAACAGCCTCAACCACGGCAGGCTTCCTCCAGCCCCTGGGCCAGGGCCTTCCCCACGGGGCCGGTGTTCCGGACGATCCATGCCTCGTCCTGGGGATTGTCCCGGTACAGCAGGCGCAGGGCCACCCCGGGACAGGGGGCACCTTCCAGCTCCGGGATCCGGGGCCGGCCCTCCAGCAGCAGGAACTCCGGCTGGGGATAGGCCTGTGCCAAGTGGGCCGCCAAGCAGGCCGCCATCCGCTGGCTTTGGGGGTCCCCCTCCTGGAACAGCACCAGGGGGCCTTTTTTCTGGCCCTCCTGCTCCGGGGGCGCCGCCTGGGAGGACAAGGCCAGCCAAAGCGCCTCCGGCTTTTCCGGGCGTCCCCAGGCCAGGGGGATGCCCCGATGGTTCAAATGGGACACAAGGGCCCCGGCCACCTGGCCCATCCAGTAGGCCTCGTCGCCACCGTTGGGGTAGGGGGCCTGCTGGGGGCCGGCCAGGGTGAGGTAAATGGTTGGCATGACAGCGCGCTCCTTTCCGGACGGGATTCCTTGGTACAGTATAGTCAGAAAGGGACCGGTTCATTCCAACAAAAAGCCCCTCCCAAGCCCTGTTCCAGGCCCCCAAACAGGAAAAAGCCGCCCCCGATCCTCCAGGGACGGCCTTTCTTTTTGAGATGCTTTACTGCAAGATCCCCCACACGCTGATGGTGTGCAGCACGCTGCCCCCCAGCACGAACAGGTGGAACACCGAGTGGATATAGGGGATCTTCTTCCCCACGGCGTACAGCCCGGCGCCCAGGGTGTAGAGGATGCCGCCTCCCAGCAGGCACCAGAAAGTCAGGGGGCTGGCAGCCCGGTAGAAGTCCCCCATGGCCAGTACCACCACCCAGCCCATGGCCAGGTAGCAGGCCATGGAGATCTTTTTAAAGCGCTCCACACTGATGGCATTGAGCACAACCCCCACCACTGCGGCAGCCCACACCACGCCGAACATGGCCCAGCCCTTCCAGCCGCCCAAACACACCAGGGTGATGGGGGTGTAGGTGCCGGCGATCAGCAGGAAGATGGTGCAGTGGTCCAAGGAGCGGAACACCACTTTCGCCCGGTTAAGCCCCAGGCCGTGGTACAGGGTGGACACGGTGTACAGCAGCACCATGGTGCCCCCAAACACCGCCCCGCTCACCAGGTTCAGGGGGCTTTTTTGGCAGGTGAGCAGCAGGAACACCAGCGCCGCCACTGCAAACAGCGCCGAAACCCCGTGGCTGACAGAAGAGAAGATCTCCTCCCCCAAGGTGTAGCGGGGCAGGCCCAGGCGCTGCCTCTTTTCCATTTGGAAGTTCTTTTTGCGCTGCCGGGCAGACAGCGTGCCCATGGTATATTCCATTTTGAGATCCCCTTTCTTTATGAAATTGGAGTCGATTACACATGGTTTTTAAAACCAGATACAAGAATATTATAAACTTGGTTTTCCAGATTTGCAAGGTGTTAATTGTAAACATTTTTCTAAAGATTTTCCCAGTTTTCCGGAAAATCCTGGTTGACTTCCCTTCACTGCTGTGGTAGAGTGGTATCAACCGTCATTGCATAGGGCGCGTCACCGTGAAGCGCGTCCACCTCCGGGAGCGCCTTTGGGCCTTTCCGGTGAATTGGAAACCAAGCCGGGGCCCTCTCCGGCGTTTTGGGCCTGCGAAGGACGGCAAGCTTTCGAGGGCTTGCCGCCCTTTTTTTGTTTCCTCCCGAAACCCAGCGCCCAAAAAGTTCTTTGTGCGGGGCTTTGCCCCTATGAGGTGTATTATGGAGCAACAAATCCCAAAAAAATCAAACATCCTGCGATTTTTCCCCTTTACCAAAGGTTTCCGGGGAAAATTCGTCCTGGCGTTTTTGATGGTGATCCTGGCAGTGGTGGCAAACTACATGACCCCCCAGGTGATCCGGGTCACCGTGGACTCGGTGATCAACGACAACCCCTTTAACCTGCCCGGGTTCCTGGTGGATTGGATCAACGCCATTGGCGGCCGGGAAACCCTGCGGCAGAACATTGTGCTCTGCGCTTTGGTGTCCTTGGCCTTTGCAGCCATTGCCGGGCTTTCCAACTATTCCTCCCGGATGAACCTGGCCCGCGCCTGCGAGGGCACGGTGGCCCGGGTGCGGGACACCCTGTTCGACCACATCCAGCACCTGCCCTACGCCTGGCACAACTCCCACCAGACCGGCGACATCATCCAGCGCTGCACCCAGGACGTGGACCTGGTGCGCAACTTCGTCAGCGACCAGCTGATGGAAGTGGTGCGCACCGTGCTGCTGATCTTGGTGTCCCTGGCGCTGATGTTCACCATGAACGTGGAGCTCTCCCTGATCGTGTGCTGCTTTGTGCCGGTGGTCATGGCTTCCTCCCTGATCTTTTACGTCATCACCGGGAAGAAGTTCCAGGCCGCCGACGAAAGCGAGGGCCGCCTCACCGCCCTGGTGCAGGAAAACCTCACCGGCGTGCGGGTGGTGCGGGCCTTTGGCCGGGAGCGCTATGAGATCGACCGCTTTAACGAAAAAAATGAAGAATTCACCAACCTGTGGGTGCGCCTGGGCAAGGTGATGGGCTTCAACTGGGGCCTGGGGGATTTTTTTGCCGGGTTCCAAGTGCTGGTCATCATTGTGGCCGGGGTGTTCTTTGTGGAGCGGGGCGCCCTGACAGAAGGGGAGTTTTTGGCCTTTACCGCCTACAACTCCATGCTGGTGTGGCCCTCCCGGAACCTGGGGCGGCTGCTGGCGGAACTGAGCAAGACCTCCATCAGCTCCACCCGGCTGTTTGACATCCTGGACGCCAAAGAGGAGGAAAACTGCCCCGACCCCCAGCAGCCTCCCATGGACGGGGACATTGTGTTCGACCACGTGAACTTTGGCTACAGCCAAAGCGAAGGGGGCGTGCTCCACGACGTGAGCTTTACGATTAAGGCGGGCACCACCTTTGGCATTTTGGGGGCCACCGGCTCGGGGAAATCCACTTTGATGTACCTGCTGGACCGGCTCTACGAGCTTCCCCGTGAAAACGGCACCATCACCATCGGCGGGGTGGACATCCGGAATATGGACCTGTCCTACCTGCGGAAAAACATTGGCATCGTGCTGCAGGAGCCCTTCCTCTTCTCCAAGAGCTTTAAAGAGAGCATCGCCGACGGCGCCGCCCGCACCGACCTGGAAACCGTGCGGCACTTTGCACGGCTGGCGGTGATCGACGACGCCATTGTGAACTTTGCCCAGGGGTACGACACCCCCATTGGCGAGCGGGGCGTGACCATTTCCGGCGGGCAGAAGCAGCGTGTGGCCATCGCCCGGATGCTGATGCAGGACACCCCCATCAAGGTGTTTGACGACTCCCTCTCCGCCGTGGACATGGAAACCGACCAGAAGATCCGCCAGTCCATCCGGAAAAACGTGAAGGGCACCACCATTTTGATCGCCCACCGGATCACCACCCTGATGAACGCCGACCAGATCCTGGTTTTGGACCACGGACGGGTAAGCCAGATGGGCACCCACCAGGAGCTGATCGCCCAGGAGGGCATCTATAAAAAGATCTACGATATGCAGAGCGCCGGCGGGGAGGCCTCTTAAGCCCATGACCCGCCCGGCCCTATTTTGCAGTGAGGTATCCCTATGAACTTAGAACAACTGGAACAACAGACCCCTCGAGGCAGCCTTGCCTCTCTCAAAGTTTGGGGCAAGCTTCTGCCCTTTTTAAAGCCCTATTCCAAACAGATGGCCGTGGTGCTCTTTTTCATGCTGGTGGGCGCCGGGTGCGACATCGCCTACCCCCTGCTCTCCGGCTATGCGGTGGACACCTTTGTCACCCCCCACACCAGCCAGGGCATCACCCGGTTTGCACTGATGTACCTGGGCGTGGTGCTGGCCCAAATGCTCTCCACCATGATCTTCGCCCGCATTGCCCTGAAAGTGGAGATGTACCTGGGCCGGGACTTGAAAAAGAAGCTCTTTGTCCACCTGCAGACCCTGTCCTTTTCCTATTACAATGTAAACCCCGTGGGCACCATCATGGCCCGGGTGATGAGCGACACCAACAAGATCGGCTCGGTGTTTGCCTGGAGCCTGGTGGACATCTTCTGGAGCGCCGCCTACGTCATAGGCTCCATGGCGGTGATGCTCTCCATCAACTGGAAGCTGGCCCTGCTGGTCATTGTGGTGGTGCCCTTCATCGCACTGCTGACCCTGTACTTCCAAAAGCGGATCTTGAAGATCAACCGCCAGGCCCGGCGGATCAACGCCGAGATCACCCGCCACTACAACGAGGGCATCTCCGGCGCCAAGACCTCCAAGACCCTGGTGATCGAGGACAAAAACACCGCCGCTTTCCAAGAGGTCACCTCCCGGATGAAGAACACCACGGTGCGGGCGGTGCTCTTAAACGCAGTGTATGTGCCCATCATCGGCTTTTTGACCGCCCTGGCCGTGGCCTTTGTCATCACCGGCGGCGGCAACATGGTGCTGTGGGGCACCATTGGCATCGGCGAGCTGACGGTGTTCATGAACTTCGCCCTGGGCATTGCCGACCCAGTGCAGACCCTGGCCCGGACCATCTCCAACTTCATCGCCACCCAGGCCAACATCGAGCGGGTGTCCGCCCTGCTGGAGTTGCAGCCGGAAATCACCGACACCCCGGAGGTCATCGCCAAATACGGCACAGCTTTCGACCCCAAACGGGAGAACTGGGAACCCCTGGTGGGCCACATCACCTTTGACGACGTGACCTTCCACTACCCGGACGGCACGGAAAATGTGCTGGAGCACTTCAACCTGGACGTGCCCGCAGGCACCACCGTGGCCATCGTGGGGGAAACCGGCGCGGGGAAATCCACCCTGGTGAACCTGGCCTGTCGGTTTTTCGAGCCCACGGGAGGCCGCATCCTCATTGACGGCAAGGACTACCGGGAGCGCAGCCAGCTTTGGCTCCACTCGAACATCGGCTATGTGCTGCAAACGCCCCACCTGTTCTCCGGCTCGGTGAAGGAGAACATCCGCTACGGCAGGCTGGACGCCACCGATGAAGAGGTGGTGGAGGCGGCCAAAATGGTCAACGCCCACGACTTTATCACCCACATGGAGCACGGCTACGACAGCGACGTGGGCGAAGGCGGCGGCCAGCTCTCCACCGGCGAAAAGCAGCTGATCTCCTTTGCCCGGGCCATCCTGGCCAACCCCCGGATCTTTGTGCTGGACGAGGCCACCTCCTCCATCGACACCAAGACCGAGGCCCTGATCCAAGAGGCCATCTCCACCCTGCTCACCGGGCGGACCTCCTTCCTCATCGCCCACCGGCTGTCCACCATCCGCAAAGCGGACTTGATCCTGGTGGTCCGGGCCGGGAAGATCATCGAGCGGGGCACCCACCAGGAACTGATGGCCCTGGGCGGCTACTACGCCGACCTGTACAACAAGCAGTTTGAAACCGAAAGCGCGGAAACCGTGTTCAACGCATAACTCATTTCCCGTGTTTGCACAAAAAAAAGAGGGGCTGTTGCAAAATGCAACTGCACCTGTAAAATGAAAGTAGACACTCACAAAAGTGTGGGTGTCTGCTTTTTTATGGTAAGATAGAGAAAAGGAGGAAGAGGAAATGGGAAA
>CAJFMJ010000006.1 GCA_904391645.1 uncultured Neglectibacter sp. | reverse complement strand
GATTGCTGCCGGGCCTGCTGCTTCAAGTCTTCTAAGGATCTCCGCTCGGATTCGTAGTTCATATTCCATTTTCTCCTTCCTGAATTTCATTTCATGGAGTTTGTTGTCCCGGCAGCGCATCCCGCCGGGGGTGGTGTAGGTGATATACTTCCTGCCATCCTCCCACCGGACGCCGTAGCCACGGTGTTTCATCCTGCGGATGAAGTCCTGCCGGGAACGGGCCGAAGCCATGCAGTCCTCGATAGCCACCATCAGGTGGAGCTTCCAGCTCTGGCCCTTTTCCATGGAGCGGTACTCACGGGTGGAGGGCTCTTTATTTTGCTGAGGGCGCTCCCTGGGCAGCACAGAATAGTGGTACTTCATGCAGAGCTGGTCGGAGAGGTTGCGCAGATGCTCCAAGGTGCGGGGCCCTTGACGGAGCATTTTCCCGCTCTCATAGCACACCGCGTTCACCAGGAAATGGGAATGGATGTGGTGGGCGTCCACATGAGTGGCCACCAGCACCTGGCTCTCCGGCCAGGCCTGTTCCGCGAATTCTTTCGCCAGCTGGTGGGCCTGGGGGCCGGTGATGGGTTCCTTTGGAGAAAAGGACTGGGTGTAATGCTCTTGATCTGTTGCCACTTGTTGGCGCCATCAATGGTGGCAGCTTCATAGTAGTCGGTATTGATGCTGATCAAGCTGGAATAATAGATCACGCAGTTGAACCCGATGGATTTCCAGGTGTTTACAAACACCAAGATAAACGGCCAGTATTTCGATTCCGTATACCAAGAAATCGGCGAATTCCCTGCCGCCTTTAAAACCGAGTTGTTAATAAACCCTGTGTCTGGCGCTAAAAATGCATAGACAAGATAGCTCACCACCACCCAGCTAATTAGGAACGGGACCAACATCACGCTTTGATAAAACCGGGTGGCCAGCTTGTTCCGGATTTCATTGAGGAAAATTGCTACAGAGATGCCTAACACCACATTTAAAACGATAAAAACTAGATTATAGCATACTGTATTTCTTGTGATTTGCCAAGCGTCCGAAGTGCGGAACAAATAGGCGAAATTGTTCAGCCCTGCCCAATCACTTCCGAAAATCCCCTTGCGAAAATCTAAATCCTTAAACGCGATAACAACGCCAAACATGGGCATATAATTGTTAATCACCAGATAAATGAGCCCTGGAAGAGCCAATAAATACACCGGCAAATACTGCTTCCAATGGATTTTCCGCTTTGATTTCCCTGTTTTTGCGGGCATGGTTTTTTCCATTTTTAACCCCCCTGAAAAGTATGTCCATTCTCTTCTTGATTCCCACAACTGGGATTAACCTCCCCTCTGTGGCCATGATTTTGTTCATCCATCACAGTCATTTGATCGATTGTGGAATTGTTATGGCTAAATTATAGTGAATCCATCCTGGATTTCCCATTGTTTTTTACGACTTGTTTCCTTGCATTTTCCGATTTCATGTCCGGCAATCGCCAGTTGGACTGGCGTCCAGTAATAGGGCTTTTCCCGCACTGGGCGCACCCAGCCAGCGTTAACCCGCCCCTGGCTACAAACGGCCGTGGCACTCCAGATGCTCCAAGAAGCCATCCCTTTGGGTGCTGTATCCTCCAGATAGCTACGGCTCCCTGAAAATGGATGGGGGCAAAACCCTCTCCCCTCTTGACAACACCACCTATTTCCTGTAAAATACTCCCATAAGACGAAGGCGTCTTTCCCAAAGAGGAAAGGCGCCTTTTCTGTTTTACAGGCGTTTGAGGTGAGAAAAGTACCTGGGGACACCTGCCTTCAGAGAGCACGGGACGGTGGGAACCGCGCAGCAGACCCCAGGGAAGAACACTTGCCAAGCCGCAAGCTGAACGGGATTTCCTCAGTAGGCGCGCCGGCCCGCCCCCGTTACCGGGCAGAGCCTTTTGCGAGGCGGAATGAGCACAAACATAGGTGGCACCGCGAGCACAGCACTCGCCCTATGGGATGCTGAAATCTTGTATGGAGGGATCGTTATGTGTTCCATCATGGGTATCTGCGGGGCGGTGCAGGACTGGGCCGCCTTTCAAAAGGGGTTTGACCGCACACTCTCCCGAGGCCCGGACGAGAGCCGGGTACTGGAGGTGGGCGGTGGTGTGCTGGCTTTCCACAGGCTTGCCATCATGGGCCTGACGGAGGCGGGGATGCAGCCCTTCCAGTTGGGCAAAAGCGCTGTGGTCTGCAACGGGGAGATCTACGGCTTTGAGAAGCTCCGGATGGAGCTGGAGAGGAAAGGCTACACCTTTCAAAGCGGCAGCGACTGCGAAGTATTGCTGCCGCTCTACCGGGAGTACAGCACAGCCATGTTCTCCATGCTGGATGCGGAGTTCGCCTTGATCCTCTACGATGGGGAACGGGAAGAATTTGTCGCCGCTCGGGACCCCATCGGCATCCGGCCCCTATACTATGGGTACGATGAGAAGGGGACGATCCTCTTTGCCAGCGAACCCAAAAACCTGGTAGGGCTTTGCGGGAAGATCTTGCCTTTCCCGCCTGGCTGCTATTATCAGGGCGGGCAATTCCACCGCTTCCGAGATCTGTCCCATGTCACGGCGGTCTGCCGGGATGACGAGGACACAGCCTGTCAAAAGATCCACCAAAAGCTGGTGGCCGGGGTGGAAAAACGCCTGGTGTCCGACGCCAAAGTGGGATTCCTCCTGTCGGGCGGGCTGGACTCCTCTCTGGTGTGTGCCATTGCCGCCCGGAAAAGTAAAACGCCCATCCGCACCTTTGCCATCGGCATGGAGGGGGACGCCATTGACTTGAAATACGCCCGGCAAGTGGCGGACTTTATCGGCAGCCACCACACAGAGGTATTCATGACTCCCAAGGAGGTCATCGACTCCCTAGAGGAAGTCATTCTACTGTTGGGAACCTACGACATCACCACCATCCGGGCCAGCATGGGTATGTACCTGGTGTGCAAGTATATCCACCAGCACACCGATATCCGGGTGCTGCTGACAGGGGAGATCTCCGACGAACTCTTTGGCTATAAGTACACAGACTTTGCCCCCAGCCCGGAAGCCTTTCAAAAGGAGTCCGAAAAGCGTGTGCGGGAGCTGCATATGTACGATGTGCTCCGGGCAGACCGGTGCATCTCCGTCAACTCCTTGGAGGCCCGGGTGCCTTTTGGAGATTTAGATTTTGCAGAGTACGTCATGTCCCTGGATCCTGCTTTGAAAATGAACACCACCGGAAAAGGGAAGTACTTGTTGCGCAGGGCGTTTGCAGAGGGCAATTATTTGCCCGAGAGCATCCTTTGGCGGGAAAAGGCCGCCTTCTCAGACGCGGTGGGCCACTCCATGGTGGATTACCTGAAAGAGTACGCCGAAGCCCAATACACGGACGAACAATTTGCCGAAGGCTGCAAAAAATACCACCATACCCAGCCCTTTACGAAAGAGTCCCTCCTGTACCGGGATCTTTTTGAAAAGCACTACCCCGGCCAAGGGGAAATGATCGCAGATTTCTGGATGCCCAACAAAGACTGGGAGGGCTGCGATGTAAACGACCCCTCAGCCCGTGTCCTCTCCAACTACGGGGACAGCGGCAAATAAAAAACTAAAAAGGGAGCTGCCTGAAGGCAGCTCCCTTTTTGGGGTTGCAAACATATGGAAAGGGCCGCTCCCTCACGGGAACGGCCCTTTCCTATGGGAAAATGTTCAACTTATACTCTTTGGCACTTCTGGAAGGCCCGGTGGCCCTCCAGCCACTCACACCCAAGCTTTACACCCGGAACATCAAATCACCATAGCTGGGATAGGGCCAGACTTTGGCGTCGGTGAGGGTTTCCATCTGATCCACCATCCCACGCAGGCCCTCCATGGCAGGGAGCAGGGTATCCTTACAAAAAGTTGCCTGGGCAAGGGCATCCCCCTCTGCCTGGGAGATGGCACTATCCAACGCATCCAGCTTGTCAAAGGCGGCATTCAGCAAAGAGGAAAGCTTTTCCATCAACCGCACTTCCCCTGTCCAGGAGATCCCCTCGCAGGCAACCCGCCGGGAGGCAAGGCCCTCTGCCAGCTGGGAAGCGTATCCCCCCACTGCAGGGAGAATCTCCCGGTGAGCCATCTGACTCATGGTCTGGGCCTCGATCAGGAGGGTCTTGGCGTATTCCTCCAGGGCAGTTTCGCAGCGGGCTTCCATCTCCGCCTTGGTGTAGATGTTATGGACAGCAAAAAGCTCCACATTTTTCTCGTCCAGGTAGTGAGGCAGGGCATCCACGGTGGTGGGGAGATTGAGCAGCCCCCGACGGGCAGCCTCTTCCTGCCAAGCCTGGGAGTACCCATCCCCATTGAAGATGATCCGCCCGTGCTCTTTCATCACCCGCTGGACGATCTTTCTCACGTCCCGATCCAGGTCGTCGGAACCTTCCAGCATATCCGCAAACTGGCGGAGCTCCTCAGCGGCAATGGTGTTGAGCATGATGTTGGGACAAGCGATGGAAATGGCCGAACCCAGCATCCGGAATTCAAACTTGTTGCCGGTAAAGGCAAAGGGAGAGGTGCGGTTCCGGTCAGTGGTGTCCATGTGCAGATCGGGAAGGACGTGTACGCCTGTGGCCAGCTTCTTTTCCTCGGTGCCGGTGTAAGCGTGGCCCTGTTCAATGGAATCCAGAACACTCTCCAGTTCATCCCCCACAAACATGGAAACGATGGCCGGCGGCGCTTCGTTGGCCCCCAAACGGTGGTCGTTCCCGGCGGAGGCTACGGAGATACGCAGCAGATCCTGGTACTCATCCACGCCCTTGATAATGGCCGCCAAGAACAGCAGGAACCGGGTGTTTTTCGCCGGCTCCTTCCCGGGATCCAACAGGTTCTCCCCGGTATCCGTGGACAGGGACCAGTTGTTGTGTTTGCCGCTGCCGTTGACGCCCTCAAAGGGTTTCTCATGGAGCAAGCACACCAGGCCATGGCGGGCAGCCACGTTTTTCATCACTTCCATAGTGAGCTGGTTGTGGTCCGTTGCCACGTTGGTGGTGGTAAAAATGGGCGCCAGCTCGTGCTGGGCGGGGGCCACTTCGTTGTGCTTTGTCTTGGCCAGGATCCCCAGCTTCCACAGCTCCTCATCCAGCTCTTTCATAAAGGCAGCCACCCTGGGCTTGATGGACCCAAAATAGTGGTCTTCCAGTTCCTGGCCCTTGGGCGCCTTGGCGCCAAACAGGGTCCGCCCGGTAAACAGCAAGTCTGGCCGCTGGTCGTAGAGCTTCTTGTCAACCAGAAAATACTCCTGTTCCGGCCCCACGGTGGTGACCACTCGTTTTGATTTGTTGTCCCCAAAGATCCGCAACACCCGCAGCGCCTGATCGGAAAGGGCTTCCATAGAACGCAAAAGAGGCGTTTTCTTGTCCAGCACTTCCCCGCTGTAGGAGCAGAAGGCCGTTGGGATGTAAAGGGAATCCCCCTTGACAAAGGCATAGCTGGTGGGGTCCCAGGCAGTGTAGCCTCTGGCTTCAAAGGTGGCACGCAAGCCGCCACTGGGGAAGGAGGAGGCGTCCGGTTCGCCCTTTACCAACTCCTTGCCGGAAAACTGCATGATGACCCTGCCATCACTGGTGGGGGAGATGAAGCTGTCGTGCTTCTCCGCCGTAACCCCGTTTAAAGGCTGGAACCAGTGGGTGAAGTGGGTGGCACCCTGCTCCACGGCCCAGTCCTTCATGGCGTTGGCCACAGCGTTTGCCACGCCCAGGTCCAGGTCTTTGCCTTCGTCAATGGTCTGGCGCAGAGATTTGTACACATCTTTGGGCAGGCGTTCTTGCATCACGTTATCGTTAAACACATGGCTGCCGAAAAGCTCCGGCACGCTTTGCCTTTTTTCACAACAGGTTCCCATAGTACCACTCTTTTCTCATTTTTGGATTCCAGCCACTTTCCGCAAAAAGAAAGGCGCCAGGGGCATGAACCCCCAGCGCCTTTGCTGGTATGAGGCAATTATAAGCACCTCGGGCACGTTTGTCAATGGGGCAAGGCGGGTTTCTCTCCGGTGCACAAACCGGCCTTGCAAAGCCCGGGTGGATTTTGGGCATCTTTCCAAAAATATGCAAGAACTAAATCGAAAAGTTGCAAATACGCTTGACAAGCGACTTTTATTGTATTATACTACACTTCACGGACAAAGGCGTCCGGCCCATGAAAAGGAGAACTCAACTCCCTCTCTGGGCCGGGCGCTTTTTGTTGTTCTCCATGTTTTAAAATGCAAGTTAAAAACGAAAGATATGCATTTTAAAGAGAACCTGGTTGTATGTATATCCTTGGGAAAATGTCCCCCGTGTTTTTGGGTACACGGCGGTTCAGAAAGGCAGGTAATGAAGATGTTGCGAGAAGGATTGGACGGCGTGCGTGTGCCCTCTGGGTGCGCGGTGTCAGCCATCTTTTCCAAAAGCGGCCAGCGGCGAAGCGGCGAAGATATCATCCGCTCCATCGCCATGATGCATGACCGTTCCAACGGCCTGGGCGGCGGGTTTGCCGCCTATGGCATCTATCCCGAATACCAAAACCTCTATGCCCTCCACGTGTTTTACGAAGGCAAACGCTCTAAGGAAGTCTGCGAGGATTTCCTGAATGAACACTTCGATGTGGTGAACCTCTCCAAGATCCCCACGCGGAAAAACCCCCGCATCCAAGACGAGCCTCTGATCTGGCGGTACTTTGTGGAGCCTCTCCACACCAAATTGGCTGAAAGCCAGCTGGACGAGGACACCTTTGTGTCCCGGTGCGTCATCCGGGTAAACTCCCAGGTGGACGGGGCTTACATTTTCTCCAGCGGCAAAAACATGGGCGTTTTTAAAGCGGTAGGCTACCCCGAAGACGTGGGTGACTTCTACCGTCTGGAAGATTACAAGGGCTACTGTTGGACAGCCCACGGCCGTTACCCCACCAACACCCCGGGCTGGTGGGGCGGTGCACACCCCTTTGCCCTGCTGGACCGCACTGTGGTTCACAACGGGGAGATTTCCTCTTACGATGCCAACCGCCGCACCATTGAAATGTATGGCTATCAGTGCAACCTGCTCACCGATACCGAGGCCATTACCTATATCATCGACTTTTTAGTGCGCCGCCGGGGACTTTCCTACCAGGAAGCCGCCAGCGTTATGGCCGCTCCCTTCTGGAGCACCATCAGCCGCATGGACCCCGAAGAAAAGGCCCGCTTGACCTACCTGCGCGCCGCATTCCCCGGAATGCTCATCACCGGGCCCTTTTCCATCCTAGTGGGCTTCAACGGAGGGATCATGGCCCTCAACGACCGCCTGAAGCTGCGGAGCATGGTGGTGGGCGAAAAGGGCGACAATGTCTACATTGCCAGCGAGGAGTCTGCCATCCGGGTCATCGAGCCGGAATTGGACACCCTGTTTGCCCCCCGAGGAGGAGAACCGGTGGTCTACCAGCTAAACGAGGGTATCCTGCCTGGAGAAGAGAGGAGGTGAGGGCATGGCAGTCACTAGGATCTATCCCGAATACGAAGTCATCCGCAACACAGACCGGTGCATCGCCTGCCGGGTGTGCGAGCGTCAGTGCGCCAACGAGGTACACCACTATGACCCCGATTTAAAAAAGATGCTGGCAGATGAAAGCAAATGTGTCAACTGCCATCGGTGTGTCACCCTGTGCCCCACCCGCGCCCTGAAGATCGTCAAGACAGACCACACCTTCCGGGAAAACAGCAACTGGTCGGGACAGGCGATCCAAGAGGTATACCGGCAGGCAGAGAGCGGCGGTGTTCTGCTGTCCTCTATGGGAAACCCCAAAGAGTATCCTGTATACTGGGATAAGCTGCTCATCAACGCCTCCCAGGTGACCAACCCCTCCATCGACCCCTTACGGGAGCCCATGGAAACCAAGACATTTTTGGGCTGCAAGCCCACCCAGATCCACCGGGACGCCCAAGGGAACATCGTGCCCAGTTTGCCGCCCCAGTTGGAGCTTTCCACCCCCATTATGTTCTCCGCCATGAGCTACGGCTCCATCAGCTACAATGCCCATGAAAGCCTGGCCAGGGCAGCGTCCCAGCTGGGCATCTATTACAACACCGGCGAAGGCGGCCTGCACCAGGACTTCTACCAGTACGGAAAAAACACCATTGTCCAGGTGGCCTCCGGCCGGTTTGGCGTCCACAAGGACTACCTGAACGCCGGAGCAGCCATTGAGATCAAGATGGGCCAGGGCGCAAAGCCCGGCATTGGCGGTCACCTGCCCGGGGCCAAGATCGTGGGGGATGTGTCCCGCACCAGGATGATCCCGGAAGGCACCGACGCCATCTCCCCTGCTCCCCACCACGATATCTACTCCATTGAAGACCTTCGCCAGCTGGTGTTCTCCCTGAAGGAGGCCACCCACTTTGAAAAGCCCGTGATCGTGAAGATCGCCGCCGTGCACAACGTGGCCGCCATCGCCTCGGGCATTGCCCGCAGCGGCGCGGACATCATCGCCATCGACGGCTTCCGGGGCGGCACCGGCGCTGCGCCCACCCGCATCCGGGACAACGTGGGCATCCCCATCGAGTTGGCTTTGGCCGCTGTGGACCAGCGGTTGCGGGATGAGGGCATCCGGGAAAACGTATCGTTGGTGGTGGGCGGTTCCATCCGCTCCAGTGCCGACGCCCTAAAGGCCATCATGCTGGGGGCCGACGCGGTATATATTGGCACAGCGGCCTTGTTGGCCTTGGGCTGCCACCTGTGCCGCAGCTGCCACTCTGGGAAATGCAACTGGGGCATCGCCACCCAACGGCCCGAGCTGGTCAAGCGCCTCAATCCGGAAATGGGGACCCAGCACCTGGTGAACCTGGTCAATGCCTGGACCCACGAAATGAAAGAGATGATGGGCGGCATGGGCATCAACTCCATCGAAGCCCTTCGCGGCAACCGGCTGATGCTCCGGGGTATTGGCCTCACCGAAACCGAACTGCGGATTTTGGGTGTCCGCCACGCCGGGGAATAAGGAGGGAGCGCTATGAAACGAGTTTATGTGCGGGAAGAATGGTGCCTTGGGTGCCATCTCTGTGAATACAACTGCGCCTTTGCCAACTCTGGCTCGGACAACATGGTAAAGGCCTTGAAGGGCCAAGATATTCGGCCCCGCATCCACGTGGAAGACGGGGAAAACGATGTGCACTTTGCCGTATCCTGCCGCCATTGTGACGATGCCCTGTGCCTGAAAAGCTGCATCGCCGGAGCCATCTCCAAACGGGACGGGGTGGTGTGCATCGACAAGGATAAATGCGTGGGCTGCTACACCTGCGTATTGGTTTGCCCCTATGGAGCCCTGCGTCCCAGCGAAGAGGGCCCCATGGAGAAGTGCCAGCTCTGCCTGGACAGCATCTCCGGGGAGCCCGCCTGCGTGGCAGGCTGCCCCAACCGGGCGATTGTCTTTGAGGAAAAGGAGGGGGAATAAATGGACTATGTCATCATTGGCAACTCTGCGGCGGCCATTGGCTGCGTGGAGGGCATCCGCTCGGTGGACAAAGAGGGGAAAATCACCCTTCTCTCCCAGGAGCGGTTCCACACCTATTCCCGGCCTCTCATCTCTTACCTGTTGGAGAACAAGACCGATTTGCAGCACATGACGTACCGTCCCACCAGCTTTTATCGGGACATGGCCGTGGAAGCACACTTGGGTGTAAAGGCCACAGAGATCCGCCCCCAAGAACGCCAGGTGGTGCTGGACACCGGTGAGACGCTGCCTTACGATAAACTTCTGGTGGCCACAGGCTCTGTGCCCTTTGTCCCCCAGATCGAGGGCCTGGACACTGTGGAGCACAAGTTCACCTTCCTCTCCTTGGATGACGCCCAAGCTCTGGAATCCGCCCTGACCCCGAAAAGCCGTGTATTCATCCTGGGCGCCGGGCTCATCGGCTTGAAATGTGCCGAGGGCATCGCCCGGCGGGTGGGCTCCGTGGAGGTGGCCGACCTGGCCTCCCAGGTGCTTCCCAGCATCTTAGATGAAACAGCCGCCCAACGGGTGCAGGCCCATTTGGAAGCTCAAGGGCTGCGCTTCCACCTGGGGGACACCGCGGTGCGCTTTGAGAGGAACCGGGCGTTTCTCCAAAGCGGCGGCAAGGTCGATTTTGATATTCTGGTGGTGGCCGTGGGTGTACGCCCCTCTGTTTCCCTGGTGCAAAAGGCCGGGGGCGAAGTGGGCCGGGGCATCATGACGGATGACACCGGACTCACCTCCCTGCCCGATGTATACGCAGCTGGGGACTGTTGCGAGAGCCTGGACATGACCACAGGCGAGCACAAGGTGCTGGCGCTGCTTCCCAACGCCTACCTGCAAGGGGAGTGTGCGGGGAAGAATATGGCCGGGTCGCCCAGCCATTTTAGCCAGGCCCTCCCCATGAACGCCATGGGGCTGTTCGGCCTGCACCTCATCACCACAGGAAGTTACCGTGGAGAGAAACTGATATCGGAGGACGAAAAGCACTATCAGGTCTTTTTTGTAGAGGACGGCCTGTTAAAGGGCTTTATCTTCCTGGGGGATTGTTTGGAAAACGCCGGGATCTACACGGCCCTGATCCGGGAACGCACCCCTCTTTCCACCGTTGATTTTGACCTGCTTTGCCAGCGGCCCCAATTTGCCGCCTTTTCTCGGGAGAAACGCCGGGAAATGTTCGGAAACTAAAGGGAGGGTATCATGATGCAAACCACCTATGCCCTGGGCCAGCGGTACATCGCCGCGGGAGCCAGCCAGGGTACTATTGAACTCCACCAAGTGCCCGGCAACGCCCTGGGGGCCTACCTGGACGGGGCTGAGATCCAGGTATTCTGCAACGCCCAGGATGCCACCGGCGACACCATGAACGATGGGAAGATCATCGTCCACGGCTGCTGCGGGGACGCCACCGGCTATGCCATGCGGGGCGGCGCCATCTTCATTGAAAAGGACGCGGGCTACCGCTGCGGCATCCACATGAAGGAATACCAGGAGAAAGTGCCCCAAATCGTCATTGGCGGCCGGTGCGGCAGCTTTTTGGGGGAATACCAAGCCGGGGGCCTCATCCTGGTGCTGGGCATCGGCTATGAGGACGTGTGCCCTGTGGGGAACTTCTGCGGCACAGGAATGCACGGGGGAAAGATCTTCCTGCGCACCGCCCACCTGCCCCCAGACCTGCCCGCCCAGGTGATGGCTCGAAAGGCTCAAGCCGAGGACAAAGAAACCATCCGTCCCTTAGTGGAAGCATACTGCGCCCACTTTGGCGGGGATGCAAACGCCCTGCTTCAGTCGGACTATTTCCTGCTCTCCCCCAACTCGCAAAGCCCCTACAAGCAGCTGTACGTCAACAATTAAACAGCAAACCAACTTCGCGGCGCTGTCCTGGGTTTCCTCCCCCGGCAGCGCCGCAAATGCTTTTTGCACCCAGGGTCAAAACCCAGGGCAACGGTTCCACCCCGGAAAGCCAAACCCCTTACCAAACAATACGCCACAGCAAAAAATGCACTAAAGCAATTTTGAATGTCGCAGATTTCAATGTTTCATATTATCCCCAAAATCTATTTTAAATTAGCCAAAGCTTGCGTATAACCCGCCAAATATGAATTTGACTATTCATTTTCTTGCAAAATCATCTTGACACTTTTCCCTTTAAGGCGTATAATGCAACACATTGAGAAAAGCAACGGCGCTTTCGAGGATGCCCTCGGAAGCGCTTTTTTGGGCAATGGCGCCCGGGTGGAAAATTCCCCCGGGCGCCATTCTATTATGCAGGGAAAAACCGCGGTCCTACCGCTTTACATAGAGCAATCTCAAAGAAAAGAGTTGGTTTGTATGACGTTCAGTGCGGTCAACACGATTTGGGTACTGTTTGGTGCAGTTCTCGTGTTCTTTATGCAGGCCGGGTTCTCCCTCTGCGAAGCAGGTTTCACCCGGGCGAAAAACACCGGCAACATCCTGATGAAAAACCTGATGGACTTCTGTATCGGCACACCTTGTTTCTGGCTGGTAGGGTTTGGCATCATGTTTGGCAGCGGTACGGCCCTGTTTGGAACCCTCGATCCCCTCATCATGGGGGATTACAGCCACATCCTCCCGGCAGGCGTTCCCCTGTGGGCTTACGCCATCTTCCAGACCGTGTTCTGTGCCACATCTGCCACCATTGTTTCCGGAGCTATGGCAGAACGGACAAAGTTTGCTTCCTACTGCATTTACTCCGCTGCCATCTCCCTCATCATCTATCCTGTTTCCGGCCACTGGATCTGGGGCGGCGGCTGGCTTGCCCAGCTGGGCTTCCACGATTTTGCTGGTTCCACGGCGGTGCACATGGTAGGTGGTATCTGCGCTCTCATTGGTGCCAAGATCTTGGGGCCCCGCATTGGAAAATACGGCAAGGATGGCAAACCCCGGGCAATTCTGGGCCACAACCTGACTGCCGCTGCTCTTGGCGTGTTCATCCTGTGGTTCTGCTGGTTTGGATTTAACGGAGCCTCCACCGTTGGAATGGACACCGACGAGCTGATGGAGCGGGCAGGCCTGGTGTTCTTCAACACCAACTTGGCAGCCGCCATGGCCTGCTGTGCCACCCTTATCTTCACTTGGATCCGTTACAAAAAGCCCGATGTTTCCATGACCTACAATGCAGCCTTGGCAGGCCTGGTGGGCATCACCGCCGGGTGCGACGCTGTGAGCCCTGTTGGCGCCTTTTTCATCGGTTCTATCTGCGGTATCGTGATGGTACTGGCTATCGAGTTCTTTGACAAGGTTGCCAAGATTGACGACCCGGTAGGAGCTATCTCCGTCCACTGCGTGTGCGGTGCTTTGGGCACCCTGCTGACTGGCCTCTTTGCCACAGGTTCTTCCACGGTCCCTGGCCTGTTCTACGGCGGTGGCCTGGGCCTGTTGGGCATTCAGGCTTTGGGCGTGTTCTCTGTGGCCTTGTATGTGGCGGTGGTTATCACCATCGTATTCCAGGCCATCAAGCACACCATCGGCCTGCGGGCAGACCCGGAGGATGAACTGATGGGTCTGGACGTGTCCGAACATGGTCTGCTGACTGCTTATGCCGGTTTTGGTATGCAGCCCGACACCGCTTCTCTGGAAGAGAGCGCTGTGCCCGTTCCCGTGCAGGTCACCGGCGATGTGCCCGCTGCTGAAGCGATTCCTGTGCAGAAGATGCCCACCTTCTCTGACGAACGGCCGAAGTTTACAAAGGTTGAGATTCTCTGCAAAGAATCCCGGTTTGAGGCTTTGAAGCAGGCCATGATGGACATTGGCATTACCGGCATGACCATGAGCCATGTGCTTGGCTGTGGCCTCCAGAAGGGGAAACCGGAATATTACCGGGGCGTTCAGATGGAAGCCACCCTGCTGCCAAAAGTACAGGTGGATATTGTGGTGAGCAAGGTGCCCGTCCGCACTGTCATCGACACCGCCAAGAGGGTCCTTTACACGGGCCATATTGGGGATGGCAAGATCTTTGTCTACGATGTGGAGAATGTGGTTAAAGTCCGCACTGGCGAAGAGGGGTACGACGCCTTACAGGATGTGGAATAAACCAACAATTGTCCCGTCATCTACAAGAAAACCATTGTATCGTGAAAGCCAGGGTCCATGCACCCTGGCTTTTTCAAATAGAAATTCAGCTAAAAAACCTCATTCGCTGTGAAGGGCGAACTGCCCCCATGCGTCCAACCACGGACGGTTCTCTGATATCTACCAATTGCAAACAAATAGCATCAGAAAAATGATAGTCGTACAACCAACTTTTTGGTAAAATAGAACCATCCAATTGATCACATCCTTTTGGAAACACAACTTATTTCAACAACATAGAACCGAACGGAGGAATGAAAAGTGAGCGAAACTGTGAAGGCCACCCTCAGCCCGGGGCTGATCTACGAGTATCATGACGTGGATTTCCGCGGCAGCATCGAACGGGTCACCTACACCACCACCAACCCCCAGGGCGAGCCCCGGGAGAAATATGCAAATGTTTACCTGCCCTATGGCTACAACCCGGAAGACAAAGAAACAAAGTACAATATCCTGTATGTGATCCATGGCGGCGGCGGGAACCCGGACGCCTGGCTGGACTGCTGCAAAGTGAAAAATATGCTGGATTACTGCTTCTACGCCGGTGTGGCCAAGCCCTTCATTGCGGTGTTCCCCTCCTATTACAAGGAAAAGATCGCCCGCACCTCCTACAACGCGGAAGCAGAACGGGACAAAGTCTGGGATTTCATGCCTGAATTGACAAATGAGCTTTTGCCCGCCGTGGAAGGGAAGTACAACGGCTACGCCGCCGGCACTTCTCCGGAAGCCCTTCAGGCAGCCCGCGCCCACCGGGGCATTGGCGGCTTCTCCATGGGAAGCTGCACCACTTGGTTCACGTTCTTATCCCATCTCCCCTACTTCCGGACGTTTGTCCCCCTGAGCGGGGACTGCTGGGAATTTGGCATCAAGGGCGGCTCGCTGTATGCCGAAAAAACCGTGGAGCACCTGTGTGAAGTTGCAGCCCAATCGGGACTGGATTTCAACATCTATTCGGCAACTGGCACTGAGGACCCCGCCTGCGAATCGCTGGTCCCCCAGATTGAAGAGATGAAGCGCCACCCCGAGGTATTTACCTTCAGCGAAAAGGGCGATACCGGCAACCTGCACTTTTACCTGGCCGAGGGGCAGGTCCATGCCTATGAGGCGGTCTACAATTACCTGTACACCTTCCTCCCCTACCTCTTCTCGTAACTACCATCCGACGCGGTTGCAAAAAAGCAGCTAGCCAGCCACTGTGCCGGAATTTTCAAACAAAAAACACCGCCCTCCTTCGGATGGGACTACAGATGAGGGGCACACTAGGGTAAAACCCGTTTTGCCCTTCCACCTTTCCCGTGTTTTAAAAGGGATCTCCCCCGGGAAGGCCCTCAAAAAACTTCTAAGAATGAAAAAAGCTTCCCCGATTGACGGGGACGCCACAGGGAAGTACAATAAAATCAGAGAAAAGGAGGGGTTTTGTATGAAGCGGAAATGTTACGCACTGGTTCTAGCACTGGCATTGCTTTTTACCACCGTTTCCACCGGCTTTTTCGGGATGGAAGGGGCGGCGGCCGAACCCAAGCTCCTTGCGTTCACCTTCGACGACGGCCCCTCTTACAACACCCCCGCCCTTCTGGACGGCCTCAAGGAACGGGGCGCAGCAGTCACCTTCTTCATGACCGGCGTAAACGGCAGCAGCGGCATCGCCAACCAGGGATCCCTGTTGGACCGGATGCGGGACGAGGGCCACCAGCTGGCAAACCACACCTACAACCATATCATGCCCTTTGACACCCAGTCTGCCGCCACCATCAGCAGCCAGGTCAGCCGCGTGGAAGAGCTGCTGTTCCAACACATGGGGGGCAGCTACACCGACATGGTCCGCACCCCTGGCGGGGCCACCGGCGGTCTGGTGAAGAGCACCGTCCCGGCGCCTATCATCACCTGGAGTGTGGATACCCTGGACTGGAAATACCGCAACGCCAACACCGTGTACAACAACATCCTTTCCGATGCCTACGACGGCGCCATCGTACTGCTCCACGACCTGTATTCCACCAGTGTCCAAGGGGTGCTGCGGGCCATGGACACTCTGAAGTCCCAGGGATATGAGTTTGTGACCGTGTCAGAACTCTTCCGCCGCCGGGGCATCACCCCGGAAAACGGGAAGGTGTACAGCAGCGCCCCCAACAAAGGGGTCAACCTGCCTGCCTACCGTGCTCCCTCTATCTCCTCGGCCGCGGATGCTGCCGGGGTCCAGGTCACCTTCTCTTCGGCGGAAGACCTGCCCCTGTACTACACCACGGACGGCTCCCTGCCCAACCTGGGCAGCCAACGGTACACCGGGCCCCTCACCATCACCAAAGACACCACGTTCACTGTGGTGGGAATCGACCAGTTCGGCACCCGCACCCAAGCTGTTTGCCAAACTGTGGCTGGGATGCCCCAGGCTTCTGCCCCCCAATTCACCTTTGAAGGCGGGCGGCTCATCCTGACCTCCCCCACCCAAGGCACACAGATCTATTACACCACAGACGGCTCACAGCCCACCTCCTCCAGCAACTTGTACACCCAGCCCTTCACCCCTGGGATCACCACAAAATGCGTGGCCTCTGGAGAGGGGTACTTAGACAGTGTGGCCATCACCTGCACCCTCACCCCCTATGGACGGCTGTTCACCGATGTGGGGGCAGACCAGTGGTTTTACCCCAGTGTGGGCGAGGCGGTGCGGCTGGGCCTGATGGACGGCATGGAGGAATACCAGTTCTCCCCCAACACCGCCCTGACCCGGGCCCAAGCCGCCCAGATCCTTTACAACCTGGAAGGCCAGCCAACCCCCACACAGGGGAGCTGCTTCCCAGACGTGATCGGCCATTGGGCAGCTTCGGCCATTGCCTGGGCCGCCCAGAACGGGGTGGTGTCCGGCTACAACAATGGGACGTTTTGCCCGGAACAGGGTGTCACCCGGCAGGAGCTGGCCCAAATGCTGTACAATTACAGTTCCTACAAAGGCCGTGATCTGAGCGCCCGAGGGGACTTGAGCCTTTACCCAGACAGGGGGAAGATCCAGGGGTGGGCTCTGGACGCCATGGGCTGGGCCGTAGGGGAAGGGCTGTTTACAGGGCACGGCAACGGCACCATTGACCCGGAAAGCACTGCCACCCGGGGACAGGCCGCCAGCCTCCTGACAAAGTTCCACCAAACCCTGGGGCGGTAAAACGGAACCATCCCATACGCCCCCCAACGGGTTGGCAGTGGCAGGTATTTCAGACAACGGGATAAACGGAACGCATATTGCCCCATATAACCAAAAGTGGGCGGGCCCTCTGAAAGGGCCTGCCCACTCTTTTTGCAAAGATACCCCTTTTTCGGGCAGGAGCAGCCTCACACCATATAGTTCTGGAAGGTTTTAAAAAGCCCTTCCGCCAACCGGACGGCAGCCCCCGGGTGACCCTCCCAAAAGAGCTGCAGGAGAAGCTCTGGGCAGTGGGCGTTGACGGGTTTCAGGTATCCACCAGCCCCCTCGTTCATGGATCCTACAAAGCTCAATAATAGCGCATCACGGCAATGACCTTCCCCAGCACAGAGGCATGGTCGGAATAGATAGGTGAAAAGTCCGGGTTTTCCGGCTGCAGCCGCACGCCGCCCTGTTCCCGGAACAGCCGCTTCACCGTGGCCTCGTCGTCGATCATGGCCACAACGATCTCGCCGTCCTCTGCGGTGGCGGTGCATTCTGCCACCACATAGTCCCCGTCCAGGATCCCGGCATCCCGCATACTCAGGCCGCTGACGTGCAGGGCAAACAGTTCTTTCCCCTCTTTTTTGGGGAAGGGCAGGTACCCTTCCACATCCTCCACCGCCAAAATGGGCATTCCTGCGGTGACCTTTCCCAAAATGGGCACCTGGGCAGCGGGGGTTTCCCCCTCCACACGGATGGAGCGGTTGTGCCCTGCTTCCCGGGTGATGTACCCCAGGCGCTCCAAAGTTTTCAAGTGGGCGTGGACCGTTGAGGTGGACTTCAGCCCTGTTGCGGCGCAGATTTCCCGCACCGTGGGGGGCACCCCCATGGAAGCCTCCTGCCGGAGGAAATCGTAGACTTTTTGCTGGCTTTTCGTAAGACGCTCCATCGCCACGCCCCGCTTTCTCCAGAATACTATGAGATACTTGTATTATAGCACAGGCGTGTGCTGTTCGCAAACGTTTGTTTGTGAAAAACGCGAATTTTCTTGCTTTCTGTCGGAAAATCCCTTCCCCTGGAAAAGTTCATAAAATGGGAAGAAAATCTTTAAGGTTTATTCACAGCGCCGTAACAACTGGCCAAGGTGGACAGGGTATAATAACACCGTACTCAAAAGAAATGGACCGCACCTTTTCTTGAGATACAATGTTCTACCCTCCTCAATAATACCCCTCAAGCTAAAACGGGAAGGGCCGGCAGTCGATTTGGCTGCTGGCCTTTCCCGTTTTTTCACGCAGCGGCGTCCCCGCGGGGACCGCTTTCCAAAAACCACTGCCTGGAAAATCCCGCCCACGCACAAGAGCGCTCCCGATCGATTTTGAGATTGCAAACCGTGCATAAAGCACTTCCAAAAAGCTCAGAATACCTTTGCAACAAACGCAATTTGAGCCGAAAGGAACGTGTGCTTATGAACGGAAAACGCTTTTCAGAGGAGAAGACCCGGCGCAATGGGTTCTATTTGGCGCTGGCGGTGTGCCTGGTGGCGGTGGGCATCGCTGCATGGAGCACCTACGACGCAGTAAACAGCTACACAGAGCCCCAAAGCTCCCTTTCCCAGCAGGAGGGAAGCTCCTCCACCTCTTCCCAGGTGCAGGCAGGCATCTCGTTAGAGGAGGAAGACGGGGAGGGCCAAGGGAGCTCCTCCAGCCGCAGTGAAACCTCCAGCAAGCCCAGCGACGACCCGGAGGCCCCCCAGGGCTCCTCTGCCCAGGAAACCGCCGGCCAGGTGACTCAGGAAACGCCGGAGCCTTCCCCTGCCCCTGAGAGCCAACCCGAACAGGAGGAAACCCAGGAACAGGTGCCTGCCACTGCGCCTTTGTATGAGATCAGCCAGGAGATGATCTGGCCCATCGAAGGCGGGGAATCCCTCAATGCTTACAGCGCCGGCGCGCCGGTGTACTCCAAAACCATGAAGGACTGGCGCATCCACACCGGCCTGGATGTGGCCGCTGAAAACGAGTCCCCCGTACTTGCCTGCGCCAACGGCCAGGTGAAAGAAACCTACACCGACAGTATGCTGGGCAACGTGATCCTGGTGGAACACGGGGACTACCTGTTCTACTACTGCGGCGTTGGGGAGAATTTCCTGGTGAACCCCGGGGATGTGGTCACTGCCGGGCAGAAGCTGGGCGTGGTGACAGCTGTCCCCTATGAGGCCGCCGAAGAGCCTCACCTCCACTTGGAAGTCCGCCGCGACGGCGTTGCCTTAGACCCCCAGGCAGTTTTGGAAGGCACCCTGTAACACAGAAAAAAGACACCCGGGTGCTTCCAGGTGCCTTTTTTCGGCCTACTTCATGGCCTGATATTTCTTTTTGGTGGCCATACCGCCCCGGATATGCCGTTGGGCTTTGTTGACCGCCAACACGTTTTTCACGTCCCGATACAGGCTGCTGTCCAGCTCTTTCAAGCGCTGGGAAACATCCTTGTGCACGGTGCTCTTGCTCACGCCAAACTGCTTGGCAGCCCGGCGCACAGTGGCCTTGTTTTCCACAATATACTCCCCGAGCTTGGTAGCCCGGTCATCAATGACGCGGCTTCTCATAAGCACCCCTCGCTTCCAATGTGTTAGATAGATATGAGGAAGCGGGGGCGGTTAGTACAAAACCGCCTGACCCCGTGGACAGGAAAAGCGCCCCCCAAGTGTTTCCCTTGGTGGGGCGCTATTTTTCTATGCCGTTCCCTGCCCTGGCGGGGCGCTGAGAGTTCTCCCGGAAACAGCAGGGCACTGCCCGCGGGGCCTTTTCGGGCTTCAGGCAAAGGCAACGCCGCCGGGGACCTGCACTCCGCTATGGGCAGCCCGGTTGGGGCACAGGGTCAGATGTGCTTTTCAAACCAGTCGGTGATCTCCTTCAGCCGGCGGATGCGGTGACGGGGCTTGCCGGACCGGGAGAGCTCGTGGTTCTCCCCGTGGAAAATGATCATCCGGGTTTCCACGCCCAGCTGCTGCAAGGCGGAGTAAATCTGGTAGCCTTCCGGCAGGGGGCAGCGGTAATCCTCATCGCTGTGGATCACCAAGGTGGGGGTGGAGGCGTGGTCCAAATATTTCAAGGGGGAGTGGAACCACAGCTTCTCCATGCTGTTCCACACATTGTCCTTGGCGCCCAGGCCCATCTGGTCCCCGCCAAAGCCTTCGCCGATATCGCTGGTAAATCCAAAGCCCACCCAGTTGGCAATGGAACGCTGGGTGGCTGCGGCGCAGAACCGGTGGGTGTGGCCGATGATCCAGTTGGTCATAAAGCCGCCATAGCTGCCGCCGGTGACGCACAGCCGCTCTGTGTCGATCTGGGGATACTTCTCCAGGACTTTGTCGGTGAACACCATGATGTCGTCGTAATCAATGGTGCCGTATTTCCCCCGGAGGTCTGCAAACTCGTTGCCCCGGCCATCGCCGCCACGGGGGTTGCAGAAGAACACAAAATAGCCTTTGTTGGCCCAGAACTGCATCTCATGGTAGAACACTTCGCCGTAAACCGTCTTGGGGCCGCCGTGGATGTCCAACACAGCAGGGTAAGTTTTGCTGGGGTCAAAGTCCTTGGGCAGCAGCACCCAGCCGTCCAGGTCGGTGCCGTCGTTTTCATAGGATAACTTTTGGGGCATGGCCACATACACGTCCTCCAGGACTTTCTCGTTGAGGGAGGTCAACTGGGTGCGCTCCCGCTTGGCCTCGTCCCAGGCGTACACCTCTTGCAGCTTCATGTCCTGCATTCCCACAAAGTACAGCTTGCCGTCCTGCACATCCATGCAGTCCACCGAGCCCTCCTGGGTGTACACCGGCCGGATCTCCCCGGTCTGCTCCAGGCAGTACACATGGGAGGCATTGCGGATGGTGGCCACAAAATAGTACTTGCCGTCCTGGGCAATCAGGTCACGGCCCCCGCCCAGCCGGCAGTCGCTGCCCACGGAAGACCCCACCGCCTGCTCATAGGGGGCAAACAGGGAAACCTCCCTGGTTTCCGGGTCCAGGGTGTAGAATTGGGCGTTCTCATTGATGCCGTAACGCTTGCTGTCTGTGCCCAACAGCAGGATCTTGTCCCCCCACCAGGCGGCGTCGTACAGGCTGTAGACCCGGGGCTTCAGCAGCTCGGTGGTGGAGCCGGTTTCCAGGTCATACACATACACTCCGCTTTTCTCCTTGCGTTTCACGGTGAATGCCTGGCCGGTGTAGAGGATCTTCTTCCCATCGGCGCTGAGATGGGCTCCGCCCACGCTGAAGGTTTCCCGGGTGATGCGGGTCAGCTTCCCGGTGCTCTCCTCCAGCAGGAACAGGGCTGTGCGGTGCTTGTTCACAAAGCCGGCGCCGTTAAAGTAGAAGGGCAGCTCATCCAGCACCTGGTAATCCCGCTCCTCCTTTTTCTCCCGGAGCAGGGCCTCCTTGGCGGCGCCCTTCATAGCATAGGCCTTGGAGAACCGCAGGTCCCAGTTGACGGAGAGCAGGTACAGGCCCTCCCCTACCTTGTCCACCAAAGAGGCGGACAGGGGCACGCTGAAAGCCTTTTGGGCCTCGCCGCCCCGGACATCCAGACGGTAAAAAGCGGTGTACTCTTCCCCGGCCTCCTGGGCCTTTTTCCCCTGGGGGTCACGCCCCGACTGGAACAGCAGGGTGTGGGGGCCGTCCCACAGGAACCCGCCGGTCTTGCCGTCGGTGGTCAGCTGGAAAGCCTCCCCCTCCTGGGGTTTCACCCACAGGTCCCGCTGGTAACCGTTTTCTTCCACATCGGCTTTGGCGGCCACAAAGGCCACACTGCCCTCCGGCCCGCAGCGCAGAGCCGACAGGAAGGCATATTCGGTAAAAGCGTCCATTTTCAGTGCTTCCATGGTACCTCATCCTTTCTATACACCATAGGCTTTTCTACATTATAGTGCAGAAGCGTTAAAGGGGCAAGGGCTTTTTCCCCAGGATGCCTCTTTTCCTTTGAGGAAACCATCGTGTGCAATTTGCACACGACTCCCCTTCCGTTCCTCCACCCAGTCCTCTGAAAAGCCTCCATTCGCCCCTATTTTCCAGCCAAAAACAATTCTGTGCGCAATGCATAAATTCCCCTGGGTTTTTCCTCCAAAAAAATGCCACGATTTCCCTTGAAGAACCCATAGAAATCCTCTATAATGGGAACAAATCCATACACCGCCACGGTCAATCAATGGGAAAGGATAGGTGCATCGACATGGGTCAAATCAAACGCAACCGAAAGCAAATCGCTTCCACAGTGGACCCCGAACTGTGGGAGGCCTTCCGAAGCCTGTCAGACAAAACGCGCATCCCCGCTTCCCGCCTTCTGGACGAGGCCATGGAAGATTTACTGCTGAAATATAAAGTGATCTCCCACAAGGAAAAAACCCCGTAAAGGCAGAGCATTTCATAAAAAACGCTGGAAGGGATGGTTCGATCCCCCTCAGCGTTTTCTTTTTTCAAAGGGAAGGGCCTGTTGCAGCAGCGCAACAGGCCCTTATTTGTTTTTATCCAGTTTTAATGCAGGTCTTGATGGCAGCCGTACTGGTCACAGTAGACATAGGCGGTGGGGTCCGTGGGATCCCAGGTGTGCCAATAGGGGATCTGGATCCCGGTGGGCTTACCCAGCGGCCCGGAGGTTTCCGTGCCGGAAATGTACACCTGGGTGCCGATCTGGCAGTTGTCATAGATCCATTTGGCATCCCGGCAGCACAGGCGGATACAGCCCAGGGACCGTGTCTGCCCCAGCTTGTTATACTCGTCCACTTCCAGGTCCTTGTTGTTCTTGGTCCAGTTGGGCACCGAGTGGAACAGGTAGTTCCCTTCGATCTGGGTACACCACTGGGCCCAGGTATCGCCCACCATCTTCAGCCAGCGGTATCTGGCCGGGGTGTAATAGGTGCCTGTGGGGGTGGGTACGCCGCAGGACACCAGCATGGCCCGCACCGGGGTGTTATAGGCGCCGGTAGCAGGGTCCTTGGCAAAGATGATCAGGTAGTTGGCAGGTTTATACACCTTGATGTAATAGGGGCCGCTGACGACTCCCAGCCCGGAGATATCCTCCACCATCAAGCCGTTGCGGTAATAGCGCCGCCACTCACCGTCCATGGCAAAGCCGGTGAACGCCGCACCGCTGCTGCCAAACAGGTACTTCACTCCGTTGATGGTGGTGGCCCCCCGGACCACCTTCCGGGTAGCGCCGTCCACATAGTACAAGGCGCCGTTCTCACTGACCCAGTGGCTCTCCACCTGGGTGGTGTCCTTCTCGTAGGAGTCCCAAGTTTCCACAGTCTGTTCCCCTTGGGTGCTCTGGTGGTAGGTATGGGTGGTGGAAGCCTCCACAATGGCGCCATAGGCCCAATGGGTGGCAAACAGGTCATAGAAGTTCTTCACGTCGTTCAAACCCTTGACGTTTTCCGGCGCCTGACGGCCCAGCATCTTGTTGATGATGCTCACCGCTTGGGCCCGGGTCACCGGGTCGTTGGGGGCAAAGGTACCGTTTTCAAAACCGGAGATCCACCCCTGGGACACAGCACTGACGATGAACGGGGTGGCCCAGAAGTTCTCCCCCACGTCGGGGAAGGGGTTCTCCCCCTCCTGCAGGGTGCTGAACGCCATGGCGATGGTGACAAACTCCGCCCGGGTGATCTTCTTGTCCGGGCCAAAGGTGCCGTCTTCATAACCGGAGATGACTCCCAGCCCCGCCAGGGTTTCCACCGCCTGGGCGTACCACTGGTCAGCCTTCACATCGGGGAAGGACTGCTTTTCCCAATCCTGGGAACGCAGCAGCTTGTAAAACATGGTGGCGGCCTCCGCCCGGGTCACGGTCTTGTCCGGCAGGAACATCCCTGTGTCATAACCGGAGATGTAGGCGCTGTGGTCCTCTGTGTCCAGCAGGTCTTCCACTTCCCGTCCCCAACGGGCGGTATAGGTCACGTCCGCTGTGACAGTCAAGCGGGAGGGATCCACCTGGTTGCCTTCTTGGTCAAACCAGCCCAGCACTTTGGCAGCGGGCTTCTCGGGGATCTCCGGCACTTCTTCCGGGCGCTCCCCGTCTTCCACTTCCAGGGTCACGGTGCCAAAGCTGCCCATTTGGAAGGTGACGGTGTAGCGGGTCACCTCCGGGGAGGGAGAGGGCGAAGGGCTGGTAGACGGGTCGGGAGAGGCAGAGGGATCGGGACTGGCAGAAGGATTGGGGCTGACAGAGGGAGAGGGGCTGGTACCCGGTTCTTTGGTGTCCTCCGTGTTGGAAGGAGCCGCAGGGGAGGGGCTGGGGGTGGCAGGAGCCTGCAACCCAGTGTCCTCTGTTTCCCGGCTGGGGGAAGGTGCCAGCTGGGTGGAATCCCCACTGGAAACCGCCGGGGTGGAAAGCTCCTCTCCCTGGGCGGTAAAGGCAGGGCCTCCCAAGGCCAGGGCCCCGCACAAAACCAGGGAAAGTACGGACGTTGCAATGCGTTGGAGTTTGTGACGGTGTTTCATAAATCGATCTCCGTTTCTGGGTCAAAGCTGACAGGTGTATTTCCTTTATTATAAAGCAAAGCAAAGAGGATGGGAAGAAAAATATGGAGGGAATCTTTGAAAAAAACTGGGTGATTTTCCAAAAGCATGGGAGATAATCCCTTTATTAGACGGGCAAACGGGGAAAAAGATACGAGAATCCAAAGTTTTTTTCCCACAACGCCCCAGCTTGCGCCAACGCCCTCCTTGGTGGTACAATACAGGGTAGAGAAACCTGTTGGAAAGGGGAAGCATCTCATGAAACTTTCGGTGATCGGCTGTGGCAGATGGGGCACGTTCCTGGCCTGGTACTTAGAGCGTTCCGGGTCGGAGGTGACCCTTTACGGCAGGAAGGGTTCCAAGCGGATGGAACAGCTGCTCTCCACCCACTCCAACGGGGTGACCACCCTGCCCCCCTCTGTGCACCTGACCCAAGACCTGCCCACCGCCCTTCAAACAGACACCCTGGTGATCTCAGTGGGCTCCCAAAGCCTGCGGGGGCTGCTGAGGGAGATCGCCCCCTGCGCACCGGGGAAGCTCCGCTTGGTGCTGTGCATGAAGGGCTTGGAAACCGGCACCGGCAAACGGCTTTCCACCATTGTGAAGGAGGAGCTGGGAGAAGGCACGCCAGTGGCTGTATGGCTGGGGCCTGGCCACGTCCAGGAGTTCACCGCAGGCATCCCCAACTGTATGGTCATCGACAGCGAGGACGAAGCCCTGAAAGAGGAGCTGATCTCCGCCTTTTCCAGCCAGCTGATCCGGTTCTACTATGGCCGGGACCTGATCGGCAATGAGATCGGCGGGGCGTCCAAAAACGTCATCGGCATTGCCGCCGGGATGCTGGACGGCCTGGGGCTTTCCTCCCTGAAGGGGGCACTGATGAGCCGGGGCACCCGGGAAATCGCCCGGCTGATCCAGGCCATGGGGGGCAACGAGCTCTCCGCCTACGGACTGTGCCATCTGGGGGACTACGAAGCCACGGTGTTCTCCCAGTACAGCCACAACCGCCGCTATGGAGAGGCCTTTGTGCGAGGAGAGGCTTACACCGAGCTGGCCGAGGGCTGCGCCACGGTGAAAGCCCTGGTCCAACTGGGAGAGGAACAGGGGGTGTCCCTGCCCATCTGCAAAGCGGTGGACCGGGTGCTCTATCAGGGGGCCGACCCCAGGGAAACCCTGGACGGGTTATTCTCCCGCAGCTTGAAACAGGAATTTTAAAAAGGGGGCAACGCCCCAACAGAAAAGGCACGCCAGGAACTCTTCCCCGCGTGCCTTTTGTTATCCCGTTTTCCTGCTGTTACAGCTTGGAATAGCCGTAGCCGTTGACCAGGGCTTCCAGCTTGGCCTTCTGTTTGCAAAGGGGGCAATCGTGGACTGGGTACGTGGCATAGCCAGAAATGTCCTCCGGCCCGAAAATGGACTGGATCTTCATGCCGTCCACTTCTGGGCAAGCGCTGAAAATGCCGCAGGCGCCGGCCACCGTACCGCCGTAATACTGGACGCACTCCATGGCCTTGCGCACGCTGATGCCCGTGGTCACCGATGCGGTGAGGATCAACACGTGCTTGTCCCGGATCATGGGCTGGAGGTTGTCCCGGAAAATCAGCTGGCTGGTGGCATCGTACTCCGGCGTGACCACATAGATGGTCTGGTGGGCGTTGATGCTGACAAACCCGGCTTGGTTCAGCTCCTTGGCCAGGTAGGCGCCAATGATCTGGGTGCCGTCCAAACACAGGATGGTATCCACGATGGTGGTGGCCACGTAATGCTGCACCAGGGCTTGGGCCGCCAATTCCGCCTCGCTTTGGCGGGTCTTCAGGGTGGTCATGTCCAAATAGCAGTTGATGTGGGAATGGTTGGTGGCAAAATGGCCATAGATCAATTTCAGCGGAACGCTTCCGTTTTGCGACAGGATCTTCATGGTGCGGTTTTCCATAAATGCTAACCTCCCTGCCGCCTTCCCGCCCGCAAGCAAGGGAAAGCGGTATTTTTATTAATTATAACAATCATCACTGAAAAATACAAGATGTTCCGCTCAGTTTTTTAGACTTTCCTCCCAATAATTTTTAAAAAACCAAAGGAAATCCAGCGGGAACGACCGGATTTTATCATCCCTCCCTCTTTTCACCCCCGGCATGGTCTTTGAAAAAAATTGTGCATCCCTTGCAACCAAACCGGCCTTGCTGGGATTCTTATAGTTGAAAGGGATTTTCGGGCCAGCTGTCTAGCTTTCCCTTGACAGCGGATTTTCCCTTCCACTATAATGGAATTACACAATGGACACAAACCAAAAAAGGAGGGACACTGTATGAAACGACTTGTTAAGATTCTGGTTGCCGGGCTGGTGGTGGGCGGCCTGGAGGTGGGAGCCATTGCCCTGCTGGCCTTTCGGGCAAACGCGGGCCAGTTCCAAGACCTGGCCTTCGGCTTTCTCATTGCCACGGTGCTGCTGTGGCTGCTGGTGCTTTTCAGCGGCCGCCGCATCCAAAGTGGGATGGGTTTTCTCTCCACCAACTCCACCGCCCAATCGGCCTTTGCTGCCCAAGTGGCCTATGAGGAATCAAAGCTGCTTCGGAAGGTCCCTCCCATGAGGGGCCGGCTGCTGGGCTCCCTGAGCGTTTTGGTGGCAGCCGTGGTGGTGCTCATTGCATTCCTGGTCAGCGCTACCCTGGGCTGAAAGCCCTACAAGCAAAAGACCTGCCCCTTGGGGGCAGGTCTTTTTTTCATGTTGTTTTACCGGGTGAGGTACTCCTCCAAGGGAGCCAGATACTTCCGGTCTGCTTTGTCAAAGGAGGCGGCCAACTTGTCCTCTTGAGTGGGGTTTTTCTTGGACGCCAGCATCTTCCGGAACACGGACATCATCCACTTGTCCAGGCCGGCCATGGACCCATAGTTCATGCCGCCCCACAGGTAAAAGGGCTGCACCTGGGAAAGCTCCGCCCGGGTGAAATTTTTCTCCACGCACTGGGCAATGGCCTTTTCATCGGGCCCCATTGCCCCTGTGAAAAACACCGCAACCCGTTTGCTGGAAAGCCCCGGCAGCTGCTTTTTCAGCCAGGAAAGCTTCCGGATGCTCCCCGCCCGCAGGCTGGAGCCAAACACCACCCTGTCATACTGGGAAAGCTCCGCCCGAGCCCGCTCCTCAAAGGGCAGGCAATCCCAGCCCGGTGTCGTTTCTTTTATGGTAGCCTTTCCCCGGGCTGCCGTCAAGGGGAATCTCCCCCAGCCCCCATGAAAAAATTTCCGGCCCACCCCTTGACAACCAGGAAGGGCACTGGTATCATAGCATTGTAGTTAGTTACTCAACTAACTAACCAATCAAGATAGGAGGCAGCCATGGAACTGGATTTCAACTCGGAAAAGCCGATTTTCCAACAGATCGCCGAAGGGCTGGAGGACAGCATCCTCTCTGGAGCCTTCCCGGAGGAAAGCCAGATCCCCTCCATCACAGAGTTTTCCGTGCTGTATAAGATCAACCCCGCCACAGCCCTCAAGGGCATCAACCTGCTGGTAGACGCCGGGGTGGTCTACAAGAAAAGGGGAGTTGGTATGTTTGTGGCACAGGGTGCGGTGGAGGCCCTCCGCGCCAAACGGAAAGAAGGGTTTTACGACCATTTTGTAGCCTCGATGATCGAAGAGGCCAAACGCCTGGGGCTTTCTCGGGAAGAGCTTCAACGGCTCATCGACCGGGGATTTGCCCAAGAGGAAAAGGAGGAGATTGTATGAGCATCGTCATCAACCAGGTAAGCAAAAACTTCGGCCCGGTGCAGGCTTTGCAAAACGTGAGCCTCACCCTGGAGGAGGGCAAGATCTACGGGCTGCTGGGGCGAAACGGCGCAGGGAAATCCACTTTGCTGAACATCCTCACCGACCGGATCTTCCCCAACGGGGGCAGCGTCACCCTGGACGGGGAACCGGTGCACAACAACGACCGTGCCCTTTCCAAGATGTACCTGATGAGCGAACCCAGCTGCTATCCCGATTCCATGAAGGTAAAGGACGCTTTCCGGTGGACCAAGCAGTTTTACCCCGACTTTGACATGGACTTTGCCTGGAACCTGGCAGACGCTTTTGAACTGAACGTGGGCGCCAAGGTTTCGAAGCTGTCCACCGGGTACACCTCTATTTTCAAGCTGATCGTGGCCCTGTCGGTAAACACACCCTATGTGCTGTTGGACGAACCGGTGCTGGGCCTGGACGCCAACCACCGGGAGCTGTTCTACAAGACCCTGCTGGCCCGGTATACGGAGCACCCCTTCACGGTGGTGATCTCCACCCACTTGATCGAAGAGGTGGCCTCCCTGGTGGAAGACGTGGTCATCATCCACCGGGGCCAGGTGCTGAAAAACGGCCCTTGTGAAGAGCTGCTGCGCCAGGGGTATACGGTCAGCGGGCCCCGCAGCCTGGTGGAAACGTACATCCAGGGCAAGCATCTGCTGGGCGCCGACTGTTTGGGCGGCCTGGAGAGCGCCTATCTCCTGGGCACCCCAGACCGGGCGGGCCTGCCCCAGGGGCTGGAATTGTCCGGGCTGGACCTGCAAAAACTGTTCATCCTGATGACCGGCAACCCGGAAGACGCCTTTTCCGGCACACCCAGAAAGTGAGGGAGCATTTATGAAAGCCAAAGCCTGTTTTCTCTATCAGATTTTCGACCTGCGCTGGGCAGTGCTGATCTACTACTTTAGCATTTTCTGCTTGACGCTGCTGGCCAATTACTCGGTGATCACCCTGATGGCTTCCACATCCACAGGGGCAACTACCGAGGAACACAACGTGATCATGTCGGGGATCACCTCATCTTCCGCTATTTTTATCTTTATTGTAGGCCTCAACTCCTTCACGGAGAATTTCCGGTTCTCCCTGCAAAACGGCGTCAGCCGCAAAACGCTGTTCTTCACCCGGCTCTGCACCGCCGGAGTCACAGCGTTGTTCATGGGGGTGGTGGATCAAATCATCCACTCCCTGCTCTCCCTTGTGGGGCAACTGTTCAACACCAGCCAGCTCAGCGTGTCCCTGTTCCAGCAGCTCTATCCCCAGGCTTACGGCAGCCCCGTTCAGGGATTTTTCCTGTCCGCGCTGTTTGGGTTCTGCCTGTTGTTGTTCATGGCCAATACAGGCTATGCCATTGTCATGCTGTCCTACCGGTTGAACAAGCTGGGGAAGGTGTTGGTTGGCGCTGGCGTCCCTGTGGTACTGCTCTTCGGCATCCCCGCCATCACCGCCCTGGACACACTGTACTTTGGGGAGCGGCTGCAGGCCTTTGCCCAAGCCACTCTGGCACCGGCGCTGGACTTTGCCTTCAACTCCGTTCCCAACTGTTTCATCAGTCTGCTGGCACTGGCAGCACTGTTTGGCCTGTTTGACTGGCTGCTGCTGCGGAGAGCCATTGTCCGCTGAATCCAAAACGCCATCAAAAAAGGAGGGGATTTCCCCTCCTTTTTAGTCGTCCATCACCCAGAAAAGCTGCTGGCGGCTCAGCTCCCAGCCCAGCTTTTGGTGCAGCCCCTCGGAAGCGGTATTGCCCTCATAAATCTGGGAAAAGGGCGTCCAGCCTTTCTCCAGGCACCAGTTGGTCATATAGGCCAGCAGCGCGGAGGCCACCCCCCGGCGGCGATGGGCCGGCAGCACCTCCAGCAGCCCTACGCTGCCCTCGGAGTGCATCCCGATAAACCCCAGCAGCTCCTCGCCTTCAAAAGCGCCGTGCATCACACCGGCGTCCAGACGCTCCCCCAGGTACTTCGGGTTGGGGTAGGAGTGGTAGTGCTCCACCACCACTGGCAGGAACTTCCTCCCCAGCTGCCGGACCTCCCAAGGCCCGGGCACCGGCAGGGGTTCTTTTTTCAAGTAGGCACCCTGGCAGCAGGGCTGGCACTTGGCAAAGCCGTACCGCTCCTGCAAAAAGGCTGCGCTCTCCAGGCTGTGGGCGGTGGCCAGATCCATTTCCTCCACGCCGGCACACAGGGCTTCTGCCTCCTCCCGGGTGTCGCAAGCCAGCATATGCAGCTCACCCGGAATGTTGTACACCAGCACCCCCCGGGGGCTGACCGCCTCCACCCGGAGCATCCCCCGGCGCAGGGGTTCCAGCATATCCATGTTCCACAGGGGCTCCCGTTCCAAATACTCCTGGGCCTGTTGCAGTTGGGTCACATCCATCATCCTTTCAAAAAAGGGCGTACCGCAACACGCCCTTTCCCTATTTTTCAAACCTTTTCAGGCAGCTCCACCAGCAGGGGCCGCACTTGGGCACCGTCCAGGCCGCCGTATTTGAGAGGCTGGGCTGCCAGGAAATACTCCCCCGCCGGGACCCCCTCCATAACACAGCTTTCCAAAATGGCCACCTGGCCGCCCAGCAGCGCCCGGTGCACCTGGGCGCCGGTTTCCTGGGTTCCCACGGTCATGCCTTCCACCCCCAGCAGCAGCAAGCCCCCTTGGGCAAACGTTTGGGCAGCCTCCAGGGAGAGCTCCACCTCCCCCTTAATGAGCAGCCGCCGGACGCCGGTTTCCAACACCTTCTCCGCCCACTCCCCAGTCAGGAGGCCTTGGGCTTCCACCAGAGTGCAGGGGCCCACGCACCGGGAAAGCTCCACCTGGTCGATGGTCTTCCCTCCCGGCACAAAGTGGCTGGGGGCGTCCATATGGGTGCCGGTGTGGCTGCCCAAAGCCAGGGCGGTGAGGTTGCACCCGTCCCCCTTGGCCAACTCCAGCACGGGCTGGTGGGAGGCCACGGGGTCCCCGGGGAACACAGCGGCCGAGAACACCTCTTTCGACAGGTCGTAGATATTCATGGCGCGCTCACAACCGGGGCAGGACTTCCCCCAGCAGCTGCTGGGCCTTTTGGGCGGAGCTGGCCGCAAAGGTGAGGAAGTCCACGGTTTCGCTGTCGTGGGCATTGTCGGAGATGGTCCGCAGCACAGCGCAGGGCACGTTGTTCATCAGGCAGGCGTGGGCAATGGCGCCGCCTTCCATTTCGCAAGCCAGGGCGCCAAACTCCTTCTGGAGCCACTCCCCCACCTGGGGGTCCGCCACAAACTTGTCGCCGGTGGCCACCACGCCCCGGTGGGCATGGCCGTACAGCCCCTCCCCGGCAGCCGCCAGAATGTTGGCCGCAGCTTCGTCGCAGGGGAACTGGTCCAGCAGCCCTTCCTGGCCGGGGACGGACATCTGGCCGGCCGAGCACTGGTCCAGTGCGCTGGTGTCAAAGTCGTACTCCACACAGGCGGTGGCGATGACCACGTCCCCGATGTGGACGTTTTCCCCGATGCCTCCCGCCACGCCGATGTTCAACACCAGCCGGGGGGCATAGAAATCAATCAGGGCCTGGGTGCACAGGGCGGCGTTCACCTTGCCGGGGGAACACTGGGCCACCACCACCGGCACGCCGGAAAGCCGGCCGCTGGTGAACACCATATTGCCGTGGACTTTCTCCTGGGCCTCTTCCAGTGCAGAGAGGATGGCGTCCACCTCAATTTTCATGGCGCCAATGACGCCCATGGGTCGCTGTTCCATAACGGGCCTCCTTAGAACTTTTTCCCGGTCTTTTCCGCCAGGAACTTCACAAACTCCTCATAGCTGCCCTTGGAGAACCCGTTCTTGTCCACCATGTAGGCGTTTTCCGGGCCGTAGTACAAATACAGGTGCTGCTTGTGCCGGCGGATATCGGTGATCTGGAAATAGGGGAACACACTGGCCGACTGGATGCCCGACACCCGGAAGGCCTCGTCATAGAAGGCATAGTGGGCCGTGGAGGAGATGCCCCGGTCGTACACCCGGCGCTGGGTCTTCTCCATCACATGGGGGGCGTTGAAGATCTTATAGCCGTAGTACACGGCCACGCCCACAGCCAGCACCTTGACCCACCACTCGCCGTTCAGGGCAAAGGAAACAATCAGCGCTGCCGCGCACAGGAACACGC
>CAJFMJ010000005.1 GCA_904391645.1 uncultured Neglectibacter sp. | reverse complement strand
AATTTGGCTGCATCGATGATCATGTCCACCGCCAGATCCACCGAGAAGCGGGAGGTGTCGATGGTCAAATCGTAGTTCTGCAGGTCGTCCCAACGGTTGTTGGAATAGAAGTTGTAATAGTTGGCCCGCTGTTTGTCTTTCTTGGTGACAAAGTCGGGCGCTTTTTTCTCATCGCAGTAGCCCAGGCCCACGATGCGCTTGATGCGGGCGGATTTATTGGCGTGGACAAACACGTTCAAGCAGTTGGGGTGCTCTCGCAGGATGTAGTCGGCACACCGGCCCACAATGACACAGGGACCTTCCGCAGCGGCCTTTTTGATGATATCCGACTGGATGATGAACAGCTTGTCGTTGATGGGCATTTCGTTGATGCCGGGCACCCGGGTGCCAAAGGCATAGCTGCCCATCACCATGGAGTACAGGAGGCTGCTGGTGGCCTTTTCATCCACGTCGGCAAATACCTCCTCGGAGAACCCGCTTTTTTTGGCGGCCAGGGCGATGAGCTCTTTGTCATAAAAGGGGAGTTCCAAGCGCTTGGCCAATTTTTCCCCCACTTCATGGCCTCCGCTGCCGAATTGACGTGAAATGGTGATGACAGGCAACATATTGATTCCTCCTTATCCAAAAAATCCAATATTTTTACAGAGTTATTCTATAAAACTAGATACTTTCTCCATGTTCATCATACCCTCTTTTTGATGAAAAGTCAACAGGGAAACGGAGCGAAGCTTGAAAAAATCTGGTGGGTAAGCTATACTAAAAGCAGGTTCCAACGGACTGGAACGCATAAAAAATAAGTGCCGCCTGGGCCGCCTTGGAGAACGGGGCGTGCCGGAGGGCATTTCCATTTCTGTGAAAAGGGGTGAATCCATGTACCGAATCCTGGTAGTGGACGATGAAGAGAAGATCCGGGGGCTCATCCGGAAATATGCCGAGTTTGAAGGCAACCAGGTCACCGAGGCCCAAAACGGCATGGAGGCCGTGGAGCTTTGCCGGAAATACCCGAACGCCTTCGATATCATCATCATGGATGTGATGATGCCGGAACTGGATGGGTTTTCCGCTGTGGCGGAGATCCGCAAGACCTGCAAGACCCCCGTGCTGATGCTTTCCGCCCGGGGGGAGGAGTACGACCGTATCCACGGCTTTGAGCTGGGGGTGGATGACTATGTGGTGAAGCCCTTTTCCCCCAAGGAGCTGATGATGCGGGTCACCGCCATCATGAACCGGGTGCGGCCCCAAGGGGCGGAGCGTCCCCGGAACGTGCTGGCCTTTGAGGGGCTGTCCATCGACCTGGATGCCCGGATTGTCACCATCGATGGCAGCCGGGCGGACCTTTCCCCCAAGGAGTACGACCTGCTGGTGTATATGGCCCAGAACAAGAACATTGCCCTGACCCGGGAAATGCTCATCACCAACGTGTGGGGCTACGACTTTTACGGGGACGACCGCACCTTGGACACCCACATCAAGCTGCTGCGCCGGTCCTTGGGGCCTTACAGCAAGTTTATCGTTACACTCCGCGGGGTGGGCTACCGGTTTGAGGTGAATTGAGATGTCCCAAAAACAACGGAAGCCCCTGGGCATTTGGGGGCAGATCCTGCTGGGGTTTGGGGTGTTCATCCTGGTGGTGGGGGCCCTGCTGTGGCTGTTCCAAATGGTGCTGCTGGAGCCCTTTTACCGGGGGGTGAAGACCGCCGAGGTAAAGGGCGCCGCGGAATCGGTGGTGCGCTGCCTGGAGGACGACGACATGAAAGAGGAAGTCCGGGAGATCTGCCTGAATACCGGCATCAACATTGTGGTCACCGACGAGGTGGGGCGGATGCTGGCCGGCTGGAAAGCCAGCGAAAAAGAGAGCTACCTGGAAAACCTTTCCCAGTCCCGCAGCGCTTTGGCGGCCCTGTTCAACGATGTGAACCTGCAAGGGGGCTCCAAGCTGCTGGTGGCCAAGTCCCCCTTTGTGAACCAAGACGGCTCCCAGGACGAGGTGATCCTGTATGTGTCCGTGGTGCGCACCCCCACAGGGCTCAATCGCATGGTGGCCATGGAGAGTGTGGTCACCCCGGTGGATTCCATCCGGGAAACGCTGCTGGTGCAGGTGACGGTGCTCACCGTGGCCATGGTGGTGCTGGGGGTGCTGCTGGCGTTGGTGATCGCCCGGCGGATCTCCCGGCCCTTGACGGAGATCAACAACTCTGCCAAAGCGCTGGCTGAGGGGGACTACACCATCCGGTTCGAGGAGCAGGGAGCCCGGGAGGTGCGGGAGCTTTCCCGCACACTGAACTACGCCGCCGGGGAGCTTTCCAAAGTGGAGGGCCTGCGGCGTGACCTGCTGGCCAATGTGTCCCACGACCTGCGCACGCCCCTGACCATGATCAAGGGCTACAGCGAGGTGATGCGGGACCTGCCCGGGGAGAACACCCCGGAAAATGTGCAGATCATCATTGACGAAGCCCAGCGGCTGACAGACCTGGTCAACGACCTGCTGGACCTGTCCAAGCTGGAGGCCGGGGTGCTGCCCCTGGAGAAAGCACGCTTCAACCTGACGGAAAGCATCCGGCAGATTTTGCACCGGTACGACAAGCTGGCGGATTACCGGTTCCCCTTCCACGGGGAGGAGGACGTGTGGGTGGAAGCCGACGAGCTGAAGATCTCCCAGGTGGTGTACAACCTGGTGAACAACGCCATCACCTATTCCGGGGAGGACAAGACCATCACCTTGACCCAACAGGTGGAACAGGGGAAGGTGCGCATCTCCGTCACGGATACCGGGGAGGGCATCCCCCAGGAGAAGTTAAAGGACATCTGGGAGCGCTACTACAAGGTGGACAAAGAGCACAAACGGGCCCAAATGGGCAGCGGTTTGGGTCTGTCCATTGTGCGGAACATCCTGGAAATGCACGGCGGCCAGTACGGTGTCACCAGCCAGCTGGGGAAGGGCAGCACCTTCTGGTTTGAGCTGCCCCTGGCGCCTTCCCAAGGGGAATTGGGCGAAGGCTCCGCCCGGTGAAAACTTTGAAAAAAGAGAAAGGGCGTCCGGGAAACTCCGGACGCCTTTTTTTAGGGCCTTCCCTGTTTCAGCAGGGAATTGCCTATTTTCTCTTTTTGCTTTCCGCCACCCGGAGCAGGGCGCACACGGCATTCCCCACCAGGCCGGCCAGAGTGACGCCACCCCAGACAGAAACCTGTAAGGGGGCGCGGTCCCCCAAGAAAATGACCACTCCCAGGGCCACTACCCCCACAACGGCTACCGCTGAAAACAAAAACTGTGCCTTGTGCCAACGGTTCATAAAAAGCCCTCCTCCTTTGGTTTTCTGCCCTCAGTATAGCACAGCTGCGGGCTGCTTGCCAGAAAGGGAGGAATTTTTCCTGTGTCCGGGGGTTTTTGGCATATACCGCTTTACTTTTTTGGAAAAAAGGGTAAAATAAAAGGTAATTCACTGCGAGAAGGAGAACGAGTACCATGAGCGAAAACTGCACACATGATTGTTCCAGCTGTGGGATGGACTGCCCCTCCCGGCAGGACCCCCAGAGCTTTCTGGAAAAGACAAACGATCTCAGCCACGTGAAGAAGGTCATCGGCGTGGTCAGCGGCAAAGGCGGCGTGGGCAAGTCCCTGGTCACCTCTTTGCTTGCCACCACTCTGCGCCGCCGGGAGAACGAAGTGGCTGTGCTGGACGCCGATATCACCGGCCCTTCCATTCCCAAGTGCTTCGGCATGAAGCAGCGGGCCCTTTCCGATGAAAACGGCATTTACCCTGTGTCCACCAAGACCGGCATCAAGGTGATGAGCGTCAACCTGCTGCTGGAAGAGGAAACCTCCCCGGTGGTGTGGCGCGGCCCTGTGATTGCCGGGGCCATCAAGCAGTTCTGGACCGACGTGATCTGGGGCAATGTGGACTATATGTTCGTGGATATGCCTCCCGGGACCGGCGACGCCCCCCTGACCGTGTTCCAGTCCCTGCCGCTGGACGGCATCCTCATCGTCACCTCTCCCCAGGAGCTGGTGGGCATGATCGTGTCCAAGGCCGTAGAAATGGCCAAGATGATGAACGTCCCTGTGCTGGGCCTGGTGGAGAACATGAGCTATGTGAAATGTCCCGACTGCGGCCGGGAGATCCACGTGTTCGGCGAGAGCCACATCGACGAAGTGGCCGCCAAGTACGCCCTGAAAGTGCTGGGCAAGCTGCCTATGGAACCCAAGCTGGCCGCCGCCTGCGACAAGGGTGCCATCGAGCTGTTCGAGGGTGACTGGCTGGATGCTGCCGCCGATCTCATCGAAAGCCTGCCGGAAAAGGAAAACTAAAAGGGAAAATCCCAGAAAAACGGCCAGAAAACTGGCCTTGAAAAGTGTGGAGGACTTTCGGCTGCGGCTGGAATCCGCCGCGCTTTTCTTTTTTGGGGAAAGCCTTGCTTTTTGGGGGAAGGTCTTGTATGATGGAGGAACCAAGAGAGGTGCGGGCCTGTGAGAGAAAGGCAGGGAACAGTATGAAAATTGCCATTGTGTACCAAAGCATGACCGGGAACACCCAGGCGGTGGCAGAGGCCATGGGAAAAGCGCTGGACGGCCAGGAGGTGGTTTGGTTGGGAGGCCCCAAACCGGTGGAAGCGGACCTGTACCTGGTGGGTTCCTGGACGGACAAAGGGATGTGTCACCAGGGGATCACGGAGTACCTCCAGTCCCTGAAGGGGAAGAAGCTGGCCTATTTTGGCACGGCAGGGTTTGGGGGCTCGCAAGTGTATTACGACACCCTGTCCCAGCGGGTGAAAGAGGCGGTGGACCCCAGCAACCAGCTGCTGGGCGCTTTTTACTGCCAGGGGAAAATGCCCCAGGCAGTGCGGCAGCGGTACGAAAATCTTCTGAAAGAGCGTCCGGGGGATGCCCAGCTCCAGGCCAGCCTGGAAAACTTTGACCGGGCTTTGAGCCATCCCGATGGGGAAGACCTCCGGAAAGCCGGGGAGTGGGCAAAGAGGATGGTGTCCCTGGCCCAGTGAACCGGGCCCCCGGGAAGGCTATTTTGCAAGAGGCCATCCAGAAAAATTCAAAAAACACTTGACACTTTTTGAAAATAGGTGTACTCTGTTTAAGAACCACAACTGAAAAAGCTTTTTTCAAAGCTGAAGAAAGGCTGCGACGAAGACGGTCCAGCTGTCCTTCCTGCAGAGAGCCGGCGGTGGCTGCGAGCCGGTGGAAGGCGCCCCAGGACCCATCCCTTCTGAGCCGGAGGCCCCAAACCCAGTGTTGCTGGAGAGTAGGCGCTTCCCGTGTATGCTGCGTTAGTGCATAGGGCTTGCTGGAGCCCGATGAGGTGGCGCGAAAGCGCAAGTTGAGTGGTACCGCGGATTTTTAAGTCCGTCTCAAGGAGATTTCTTTGAGGCGGGCTTTTTGTTTGCGTTCAAAGGCCAGCACCGATCCAATAGGCGCGTTTTGCGCGGAAAGGGGAAAACAACATGGATATGGAAAAAACAGATCTGAAAACACAGCTCGCCGAGGTGGCGGAACGCATCCGCACCATGCGGGAGATCACCGGCCTTTCCCTGGATGAAATGGCCAAATGCACCGGGGTGAGCCGGGAGGAGTATGAACAGTGCGAAGCAGGGGAGAAGGATTTCAGCTTCACCTTCATCTATAAGTGCGCCCAGCGCTTTGGCATTGACCCCACTGACCTGATCAAAGGCGTTTCCCCCACCCTGTCCACCTACACCGTCAACCGCAGGGGCGACGGCCTGCCCATCACCCGGCGCCAGGGCTTTAAATACCTGAATATGGCCCCCTTGTTTAAAAACAAGACCGCCGAGCCTTTCTTTGTCACCATGCCCTATGAGGAGAGTCAGCAGAACGTGGCCATCAAGCTCTCCACCCACGCGGGCCAGGAGTTTGACATCGTCATCAAGGGCACCATGAAAATGCAGGTGGGCAGCCACATTGAAACCCTCCACGCAGGGGATTCCATCTACTACAACTCTGCCACCCCCCACGGCATGATCGCCACCGGCGGGGAAGAGTGCCAGATCTACGCCATTGTGCTCAAGGGCAGCGAGGAGTTTGCCCCGGAACAGGACCGCTTCCAGAAGCTCATCGACCAGAAGCTGGCCCGCCAGGAGCGGGAAACGGTTTCCTCCCCCTTTGTGAAGACCACCCTGGACGAAAACGGCATCTTGAACGGCATCCAGTTTACAAACGAGGAGAAGTTCAACTTTGCCTTTGACATTGTGGACAAGCTGGCGGAGAAATCCCCTGACAAGCTTGCCATGCTCCATGTGTCCAGCAACAAGACCGAGCGCCGCTTCACCTTCTCGGATATCAGCCGGCTGTCCTCCCAGACGGCCAACTACCTGGAGAGCCTGGGCATCAAGCGGGGCGACCGGGTGATGGTGGTCTTGAAGCGCCACTACCAGTTCTGGCTGGTCATCACCGCCCTGCATAAAATGGGCGCCATCATCATCCCCGCCACCAACCTGCTGATGGAACACGACTTCGACTACCGCTTTAAAGCGGCGGGAGTGAAAGCCATCCTGTGCACCGCTGACGGCCAGGTGGCCGACGAGGCCGAAAAGGCCGCCCAGAACTGCCCCAGTGTGGAAGTGAAGATCATGGTGGGCAAAAACCGCCTGGGCTGGCACGACTTCGACAAGGAAGTGGAAGCGTTCCCCGACACCTATGAGCGCAAGCCCGATGCCCCCTGCGGCAGCGACCCCATGCTGATGTTCTTCACCTCCGGCACCACCGGCTATCCCAAGATTGCCGAGCACAACTACAAGTACGCCCTGGGCCACTACATCACTGCCAAGTATTGGCACAACGTGAACCCCGAAGGGCTGCACTTCACCATCTCCGATACCGGCTGGGGCAAGGCCTTGTGGGGCAAGTACTACGGCCAGTGGATGAACGAGGCAGCCATCTTCACCTACGATTTTGACAAGTTCGACGCCCACGACATCCTGCCCATGTTCCAGAAGTACCACATCACCACCTTCTGCGCGCCGCCCACCATGTACCGGTTCTTCATCAAGGAGGACCTCTCCAAATATGACCTGTCCTCCATTGAGTACTCCACCACTGCCGGCGAGGCCCTGAACCCCGAGGTGTATGAACAGTGGAAGCGGGCCACCGGCCTGTCCCTGATGGAAGGCTTCGGCCAGACCGAAACCACCCTCACGGTGTACAACCCCGTGGGCACTGTGCCCAAGACCGGCTCCATGGGCGTGCCCAGCCCCTTGTACGACGTGGATATCATCCTGCCCGACGGCACCCCTGCCCCTGTGGGTGAAACCGGCGAGATCGTGGTGCGCACAACAAAGGGTACCCCCTGCGGCCTGTTCATGGGTTATTATCGGGACGAGGAAAAGACCAAGGAAGCCTGGGACGAAGGGGTCTACCACACCGGTGACACCGCCTGGAAGGATGAGGACGGCTACTTCTGGTATGTGGGCCGCACCGACGACGTGATCAAATCCTCCGGCTACCGCATCGGGCCTTTCGAGATCGAGAGCGTCATCATGGAACTGCCCTACGTGTTGGAATGCGCCGTCACCAGCGCCCCCGACCCGGTCCGCGGCCAGGTGGTCAAGGCCATCATCGTGCTGACCAAGGGCACCGAAGGCACCGACGAGCTGAAGAAAGAGATCCAGAACTACGTGAAAAAGAATACGGCTCCCTACAAGTACCCCCGCATTGTGGAGTTCCGGGAGAGCCTGCCCAAGACCATCTCCGGCAAGATCCGCCGGGTAGAGCTGAAGGGCTGACCAGTTTCGAGGAAAAAGCCTGCTGTGGAAACAGCGGGCTTTTTTGCACCCCTTGGCTAAAAAGAGATTGAGGGAACGCCCCTGTCGTGGTATACTATTCCTATAAGATTTCGAACCCAAGGAAAGGAAGATCACCATGAGCAAGATCGAAGAACGTCTGCAAGAGCTGGGCCTGAGCCTGCCTACCCCTCCCGGGAAAGCTGGTTCTTACGCCCCGGCCAAAAAGTTTGGCGGCAACCTGTACTTCATCTCTGGCTGCGGCCCCTCCATTGGGGAGCCCATCACCGGCTGCCTGGGTGTGAATGTCACCGCCGAGCAGGGCTATGAGTACGCCAAGAACTCCATGCTCAATGTGCTGGCTGTTTTGAAGCGGGAGATCGGCGACCTGGACAAGGTGAAGAACGTGGTGAAAGTCACCTGCTTTGTGGCCTCTGCCCCCGATTTCTACGCCCAGCCCCAGGTGGCCAACGGCGGCACCGAGCTGCTGATCCAGCTGTTTGGCGAAGAGGTGGGTACCCCCAGCCGCTCCGCGGTGGGCGTCAGCGCCCTGCCCCTGAATATGCCTGTGGAAACCGAGGCCCTCTTCGAAGTGGAGGAAGGCTGATCTCCACTCAACAGGGCTTCTTCCAAAAAGCCCGCAAACCAGAAAACAGGAGTGCCCCGGCGGAAAGCGGAGTGCTCCTGCACCCAAAAAACGCCCTTGCTGGGAGCTCCCAGCAGGGGCGTTTTGCTGTTTGAAAGGCGCTTTGGCTGTTCCCGTCAGAGGGTTTCCTCTAGCAGGAGGAACTGGTAGGGGGGCAGGGTCAGGGTGCCGTCCCCAAGGGTGGCCGTGTCCACATTGCCCCAAACAGGCTTCAGGGAAGAGGCCGGTAAGGGCTCTTGGGCAGGGGTGTCCCCCAGGTTGAACCAGCACCAGATCCGCTGGCCCTCTGTTTCCCGGCAGTAGGCGATCACGTTGGGGGAGGACTCCACCGGGGCGATACTGCCCCAGATCAGGGCCTGGCTGCAGGGGCCGTTCTGGCGGAAGGTGATCATGTCCTTGTAGAACTGGAGGACGCTGTCCTTCCGGGCCTGCTGCTCTTGGGCGTTGATGGCAGGGTACTCCTGGGTCATCTCCAGCCAGGGCTTTGCCTGGGAGAACCCGCCGTACTGTTCCCCAGTCCAGGGAAAGGGGGTGCGGGCGTTGTCCCGGCTGCGGCGGTTCACAGCTTTCAGGGCTTCTTCTTGGCTCAGGCCCTCTTCTATGGCTCGCTGATACTGGTCAATGCTGGAGAGGTCATTGAATTGGTCGATGGAACTGCGCTGGAAATTGACCATGCCCAGCTCCTGCCCCTGGTAGATGAAAGGCGTCCCCCGCAGGAAGAAGTGCAGGGCGCCCAGGGTCTTTACAGCGTCCTGATTTTCCTGGGCTGCCCCCAGGAATTTGGTGGTGGCCCGGGGTTGGTCGTGGTTCTCCATGAAGTTGGCTGCCCACCCCCACTTTTGCAGGGAGGTCTGGCTGTGAAGGATCAGGTGCCCCAGCTCCGGGAGGGTCCAGGGGGCTTTGTCAAACCACTTGCCGCTGGGGCCCACGTCCAGGTCGGAGTAGTGGAAGTCGAAGATCATGGAGAAGTAGCCATGTTCCCCGATAAACGCCTCCAGATCCTCATAGTCCACGCCGGCGGCTTCGGCCACGGTGACGCAGTCGTGCTTTTGGAAGGTTTCCCGGCCCAGCTCTTCCAGGAAGGCCCCCATCCCCGGCTGGTTGCGGCTGGTCTTGGTGCAGTCCACCATGCCGTCGGGGCCGTCGGGCTCCCGGCTGGCCCAGGTCTGGTCTTTCTTGATAAAGTTGATGGCGTCCACCCGGAAGCCGGCAATGCCCTTGTTCAGCCACCAGTTGACCATGTGGTACAGCTCTTGGCGCAGGGCGGGGTTTTCCCAGTTGAGGTCGGGCTGCTTTTTGCCGAAAGCGTGGAAGTAATACTCATCCCGGCCGGGGACCTTTTCCCACACACTGCCCCCAAAGACGGACCGCCAGTTGTTGGGGGGCTGCTTGCCGGACTTGAAAATGTAATAGTCGTGGTAGGGGCTTTGCGGGTTGGCCAAAGCCTGCTGGAACCAGGCGTGCTCGTCGGAGGTGTGGTTGATCACCAGGTCCAGCAAGATGCGGATGCCCAGTTTCCCAGCTTCTTGGATCAGCAGCTCCAGGTCCTCCATGGTGCCGAACTCCGGGGCCAGCGCTTGGTAATCGGACACATCATAGCCGTTGTCGTCCATGGGGGACTGGTAAATGGGGCACAGCCACAGCATGGTCACACCCAGGTCTTTCAGATAGGGCAGCTTTTGTACAATGCCCGGAAGATCCCCAATGCCGTCGCCGTTACTGTCCCGAAAGCTTTTGGGGTATATTTGATAAATGATCTCTTTTTGCCACCATTTTTGTTCCATGGGGTGCGCTCCTTCCTGTGAGGCGCCAGCCGTGGGGCGCCATGCTTTTCAGCCCCATACTAGCAAAAAAACGGCCGCTCGTCAATAGGCTGCCCAGGCAGCCGGAGGGGCTTCCTGTTCTGGGAAAAGATCGGTGGGAAATAGGCGAAAAACCTCATGATGCCTTGCAATGTACTGTATGAGATGATATACTATTAAAAGTGTTATTTGCAACTAAAATTTGGCCCGGGGAGAGGGCCGCAAAAGGGGAGTTTGTTGTGAAGTATTTTGAAACCGACGGGGCCTTTTACAAGGACCTGGCGAAGATCGCGCTGCCGGTGGCGCTGCAAAGCATCATCACCACCGGCGTAAACCTGGTGGACACCATCATGCTGGGGCAGCTGGGCGAAACCGCCCTTTCCGCCTCGTCTTTGGCCAACCACTTCATCTCGTTGTTCATGTTCTTGTGCATGGGGATCAGCATGGGGTCCTCGGTGCTGACCTCCCGCTTTTGGGGCGCCCGTGATTTCGTGTCCCTGAAAAAAGTGATCACCGTGGCCATGCGGTTTGGCATTTTGCTGGCGCTTTTGTTCACCGTGGTGAACATTGCCGTCCCGGAACAGATCATGTCCCTGTATTCCAAAGAAACGGAAGTCATCCTGGAAGGCGCCATCTATCTGCGGTGGTCCACCATTACCTTCCTGCTCACTGGGCTGTCTACGGTGGCAACCAACATCATGCGCAGCGTGGGCTTGACCCACATCCCTTTTATTGCATCCATCAGCGCTTTCCTCATCAACATTGGGGGCAACTACATCTTCATCTTTGGTAAATTCGGCGCACCCCGCATGGGGGTGGCCGGCGCGGCTTTGGGCACGGTCATCGCCCGTATCGTGGAAACTGCTGTGATCTGCGGCTATTTCTGGGTGGTGGACCAGCGGGTGCGCTACCGGGTGAAGGATTTGCTCTCGCCCTGCCGGGACATGGTGGGGGAGTTTTTGCGGGTGAGCGTGCCTGTGATGCTCAGTGACGGCTTGCTGGGCGTGGGGGACAATGTGTTGGCGGTCATTATGGGGCACATCGGTTCCTCCTTTGTGTCGGCCAACGCCATCACGGTGGTGGTGCAGCGTATCAGCACCATCTTTATCACCGGCTTGTCCTACTCCGGCTGCTTTATCATTGGCAAGACCCTGGGCGAGGGCGAACAGGCAAAGGTCAAACGCCAGGGGTATACATTCCTGATCCTGGGCCTTGTGATCGGCGCCCTGGCCGGCGGCATCACCTTCCTGATCCGCACCCCTGTGATCAATGCCTACAACATCACGGCGGACACCAAGCTCATTGCAGAGCAGCTGATGGACGCCATCAGTATCATCATCATCTTCCGCTCCACCAACTCCATCTTGACAAAAGGTGTGCTTCGTGGAGGCGGCGACACCCGGTTCCTCTTCCTGGCTGACACCATCACCATGTGGTGCATTGCCATCCCTCTGGGGGCTTTGGCAGGGCTGGTGCTGCACCTGCCCGCTTTCTGGGTGTTCGTGTTCCTGTATTCCGACCAGATCATCAAGGCTGTGTGGTGTGTGTTCCGGCTTCGCAGCGGGAAATGGGTGAAAAAGATCCGCGGCGTGGCTGACCTTGCCAAAGACAAAGAGGTGAAAAAACACGCCACAGCCAATCCATAAAATAGAGAAAAGGAGCGAGTTGTATGCCAGACAGAAGCAAATTTGAGGAACTTTGGAAGCGGATGCTGCCGGTGTATCAGGCACTGGGGCCGCTGAAGAACCGGGCCGTCACCGTGTGCGAGGACAATGTCCAGTATCCCCTGGAGAAGGTGGTGGAGATCGCCAACCTGTACAACGTCATCACCCGGAAGCCCTTTGACGGCGACACCCAGGCCCAGGTGGTCAAGCTGGGAGAGCTGCTGGATGCCCTGCAGCCGGTGGAAAACGCCCAGCCCCGCACCTACCTGTGGGAAGAGGGCAATATGCCCACGGAAACGGAGTACACCGACAACTCCGGGATGCGCTATAACCACGAGCCGGATTTCCGCCCTTACCTGTATGAGATGCTCCTCCCCGAGGACGTGACCCCCAAGGGCGCGGTGGTGATCTGTGCCGGCGGCGACCATGGGGAGTCTGTGGTGAAGGGTACCCAGGTGGCCAAAGATTTGAATGCCCTGGGATACCAGTGCTTCCAGTTGCTCAACCGTACCAACCAGAACCCCTGGACCCAGAAAGAGGCCGGTGTGGACGCCGCCCGGGCAGTGCGCATGGTGCGGAAGAACGCGGAGAAATACCGCATCGATCCCAGGAAAGTGGCCTTTGCCGGGTTTTCCAACGGCGGCCTCACCGGGGAGGGGCTGATCCAGTACTTCTCCGGCAAGCAGTCTGTGAAGGATGCCTTCCCGGACTACCGCCCCGATGAGCTGGATGAGCTGGACGCCACCCCCGCTGCCAACCTGTGCATTTATGGCCCGCGGTTTGTGGGCGATCCCTTCGACTACGAAAATGTGGTGTACCCGCCCACCTTCTTTGCAGTGGGCCGGGAGGATGCCGCCATGGATAACCTCCGGTATGTCTATCCCGACTTGAAAGCCCACGGCGTGGAGGTGGAAGTCCACACCTTTGCCGGGGTGCCTCACGGTATGGCTGGGGACAAGGTGTTCACCGGCCGGGTGGATTATCCCAACTTCGAGCTGTGGATCCCCCTGGCGGACGCCTTTATGCAGGACGTATATAAGAAGCTGTAAGTTCTAAGAAACAGCAAAGGGCTGCCCAAATTGGGCAGCCCTTTTTGCGTTCTAATTTTGGGTGGTGGCGTTTCCTGTTGGAGGGGAAACCGTTCCCCAAAGGGCACTTGCACCTTCTTGAACATGGATGCAGTCCAGGCCCAGACTTTTCCCGGAAGTGCGTGTTGCCACAAGGGGCCGCACTCTTCCCGCCAAAGCAAAAAGGGCCTGCCGCGCAGTGCGGCAGGCCCTTCGGTTATTTCTTGTAAGATCAGTGACGGCGCATAAAGCCGGGGGTGTTCAGGGAGGTGGTGTCCATATAGGGCTTCACCGAGGTTTCCCCCCGCTGGTCCATCAGGTCGTTGAGCAGCTCCAGCACCTTGGTTTCCTCTTCGGTGGCAGGATGGATGTGCACACCCAGGTCCATGTACTCAAACAGCTTGGTGCACTGGGGCCACTCCACCAGCACGTTTTTCCCGTTGGGAGTGCCGTTCTTGACGAAGTTCACCCAGTAGTTCTGCAGCTGGCGGCCAAAGGCCTGCTCGTCCTGGTCCATGCCCGCAGGGTTGATGGCACAGGGCTGGGGGCGGCCAAAGAGGTAGGGCAGCTCGGAGGAGTGGGTGCTGCCCAGCTTTTGGCCGCGCACGCCAGCGTCGGGCCGGGATTTATAGTACACGAAGGTGGGCAGTCCCTTTTCCCCGGCGGCAGCGCCCAGCCGTACTGCGGAAAGGAACAGCAGGTCGCTGAGCACATGGAGCACGCTCTTGCGGGTTTCATCAAAGGTGCCGTGAGGATAGTGCTCCAGCATGGCAGGGACCATGTCCGCGGGGAATACGGTGCGGATGTAATTCTCGAAGTTCTCCGGCTGGATCTCCAGGTCAGGGGAGCAGCCCAAAGAGCCAAACTCCTCGGTGGTGAAGCCCACCAGGAACCGCATATCGTTGAACCGGCCGTTGGGGAGAAGCTCCTTGGGGTCGGCGGGCAGCACATAGCCGTCGTTGCAGTAGTTGGGCATATAGCCCTCCCGGGTGCAGGCTTCCATCAGGTCGCAGCCGTCCATGGCGCGCAGCTCCGCCAGGGAGTGGCAGCCGATCTTCTCTGCGAAGGCAGCGCCGTCTTTTTCCATTTCAGCCAGGGACTTGGCGTCCATCATGCCGCCCATGGTGGGGCAGCCGCTGTCCATGATGATCTGGCTGCACAGGCCCTGGGCCAGGGGGGACATGAGGATGCAAGAGGCACCCACCGAGCCGCCGGACTGGCCGCCCACGGTGATGCGGCTGGCGTCGCCGCCGAACTGGGCCGCGTTTTCCTGGAGCCATTTCAAAGCCTGCATCACGTCCAGCAGAGCGTAGTTGCCGCTGGTGCCCTGGGGGGCTTCCGCGGAGAGCTCGGGATGGCACAAAAAGCCGAACAGGCCCAGGCGGTAGTTGATGGTCACCACAATGATCCCCTGCTGGGCAAGCTTTTCCCCTTCAAAGAAGGGGGCCATGCCGGTGCCGGCCACCATGCCGCCGCCGTGGAGCCACACCAGGATGGGCAGTTTTTCCTCCTGGGTCTGGGCGGGGGTGTACAGGTTCAAGTAGAGGCAGTCCTCACAGTCCATGTCGGCGGAGAGCTCAAAGGAGTCCTCTTTCCAACCGGCGCGGGTGTCCACCTGCAAAGCGCCTGCGGAGAAGCGGTCAGCCTTGCGCACGCCGAACCAGCGTGCGGGGGGCAGCGGGGCTTTCCAGCGGCGGTCGCCCACCGGGGATGCTGCGTAAGGCACGCCCCGGAACACTTTGATCCCGTCTTCCACCGTGCCGTGGAGGATGCCCTGGGCAACGGTCACATAAGCGTCTTCAAACAAATGCTCTTTCATTGGAACCAATCCTTTCTTCCCAGTGTTGTTTCCAAAACCTTTTGCTTAGTACGGATTGCCTCCCCGCTCGGTGAGGCCGAAGAAGTCCAGAGCGTCCTGGATGGCCAGATCCCAGAAGCGCCACTCGTGACGGTAGCCCTCCTTGATGAACCAGTGGCAATCCAAGCCGATCTCCTCGCAGTGCTTGCGGAAGGTCTGCAGGTTCTCATAGATCAAGGTGTCCTCGGTGCCGCAGGCGAACATCAGCCGGGGCAGCTTGCCGGTGGGGGCCAGTTTGTCGATGATGGCCCACACGTTCTCGCAGGAGTTCTGGTAAGCTTCCAGGCCGCCGGCGTTCTCGATGGAGGCCAGGGTGCGGGGGTTGGCGCAGTCCAGCATCATGTTGGGGTTGCCGGGGCTCATCAGGGAGAAGTCCACCGGGGCTGCGGAGAGCACAGCGGCAGCGGCAAACTTGTCGGGATGGTTCACGGCAAACTTAATGGTGCCGCGGCCGCCCATGGACAGGCCGGCAATGTAGTTGTCTTCCCGCTTGTCGGAAACAGGCAGCCATCCGTAGATCAAGGGCATCAGCTCTTCGGTGAGGTAGTCGAACATCCCAAAGCCCATCATGAACTTGTCCCAGTTGGCGTAGCTGGAGTTCAGAGCGGAGGGCATGACCACCACCAGGTTGCGCTCGGTGGCGTATATCTCAATGTTGGTTTTGCGCACCCAGTCGCTGTGGTCGCCGAAGGTGCCGTGCAGGAGCCACAGGACCTTGTACTTGCGGCCATTGCGGTAGAATTCTTCGGGGGTGAGGGCGCGGGGCTTGTCGGGCAGGATCACCGTGACCTCATGGTTGTTCTTTAAGTATTCGCTTTCAAAATTATAGGTGAGGATAGACATGGCGTAAGCCTCCTTTCCGGGTTTCAGAGGTCCCCTAGGGGGACTGTTTCAGATTACAGAGCCAGGGTCTTGGTATCGCCGGTTTCCACGTCGGTGTAGGTGATTTGGAAGGACTTGTCCTGGAAGTTGGCATCCAGGGCAGCGAAAGCGCCGTCCTTGTCCCAGCGGATGTGGAGTTTGCCGCCGGTGCTGTCCTGATCCACAGTGATGTCGCCGTTAAAGGCAGGGTGCTGGTTGCGGAACCGCATCAGGTTGCACAGCTTCTGGACAACCGGCTTTTCCACCACCTGGTCGATCTCCGCTTCGGAGTAGTTGTGGCGGTTGATGCTCCGGGGCTCCCCACCATTTTTCAGGTTTTCAATGTCGTTTTCGCCGGCCAGCAGGCCCACATAGTACACCTGGGGGATGCCGGGGGTGAAGAACTGCACTGCACGGGCCAGTAGGTAGGCGTCATCGTCGCAGTCCAGGGCGGAGTAATAGGTGGTGCCCAGCTGGTAGCGGCGGACCTTTTTGCCGTCGGTCTTGATGGTGCTGGGCAGCTTGATGTATTTCCGGGCTTCCTCAGTGAGCTTTTCCACGTTTTCGCACACCAGCTTGATCTCGTCTTCCTCCAGCAGGCCGGCCACGTCCACCACGCCGATGCCGTCGTGGGTGTCCAGGGTGGTGAACTGGTGATGGGGGCAGATGTTCAGCCAGTGGATCAGCCGGTCGGTGCGGCCGGACATCAGGCCGTGGAGCAGCAGCATGGGCAGGGCAAAGTCGTACACCCAGTAGTCGTGGTCCACCATTTTCTGCTGGATGATGTAGTTTTCGTGGATCTCTGCCAGCATTTCGGTGCCGGTCTTCCGCAGGGGCTCCATGGCGATATCCAGCACCTTCCAGATGTCAGGCTCCACAAAGAAGCAGGTGGTGCCGGGGCGCTTGGAGGCGTAAGCCAATGCGTCAAAACGGATCAGCGGCACATGGCTGGCAATGTGGGTCAGGTTGCGGTCGTAGTAGTCCTGAGTGGCCTTGGCATAGGGATCGATGTCCACCTGTTCCTCAAAGAAGGTGTTCCACAGCCGGACGGTCTGGCCGTTTTCCAAAGTGAAGTCCTTGTAAGGGCCCTGAGCCTTGCGCATATACAGGGTTTCCAGGTCTTTTTCTGTGGGCTCGCCGCCGGGCCAGAACTCGTTCCAGTGGATGAACATATCCCGATAGGGGGAAGCTTCCCCGTTCTTCATGTAGTCCTTAAACTCCTCGCTGCGGATGGACACATGGTTGAGCATGAAGTCGGCCATCAGGTAATATTTCTCCCCCAGCCGGTCGATGTCTTCCCAGGTGCCGAAAGCAGGGTCCACAATGTCGTAGTTGACCACGGCAAACCCCCGGTCGCCGGAGGAGGGGAAAAAGGGCAGCACGTGCACACCGCCGAACACCCCGGCAAAGTGCTTGTCCAGCACACGGTCCAGGGCTTTCAGGTCGGTGCCCATGCTGTCCGCATAGGTGATGAGCATAGCTTTGTTTTCAATGTTTTTCATGAGGCTCTCCCGTCTTCTCGCAATTGGATTCGAGAATATAGTATAAAATCTTTTGGAGCATTTCAAGAATTAATGTAGCACATTTCTATTAAAGAAGTAAACTGCTTCTGGAAAAATTGTTGAAATAATGCCAGAATTTTCAATTTTGAGAGGGTTAAAGAACGGAAAGCTGTGCTGACGCTAGGACGGGACAATGCATGAGAACCAAATGCATACCAGTCGTGTGACCGAAAAGAAACATGTTCCCTTGCTTGTTCAGGGCCGTTTTGATAGCCGAAGCGCTGCTTTGTCCATGCGATCGCACTTGCCTCACGACTGCAGAGAAGGGGACAGTATTCAGAGCAGACGACGTGTTTTTCCGTTTTAGCGGTGAATGTGGCTTATCTTGTACTGCAGTTGGAAAGGGTATCATGGATAGAAAAGTGCCAAATGTTTTGATTGTTTTTCCACTTTTACAAAACTATACTGCCAAAGTATTGTTGTAGATGTTATAAAACAGTGGTATAATCAATACATCACACGAAAACTGCGGGGGCGTGTTGTTCCTATTGCGTGGGTAACGGTGCTTCCGCTTGTGACGTTTGTGTACGGCGACTGGAAAACAGAGGCCACCAGCGCAGCAAGGAGTAAGGCATGCAGTCTAGCTGAGCCAGGAGATTTCCGTGCTGGTGTACTTCATCAATGCCCAGGAACCGTTTATTGACTTGTAAAACATCCATGTGAACCATCTATACATAAAAGAAAAAGGGAGGAATTGAGATGGCCGTTTTTACCACTACCATGTTTTCCAATTCGCTGCACCGGCTCACAGAGCTGACTGCGATTGTTCCTATTGAGAGGCCTGCTGGCATTCCCGAGGAGCTGCGCAACCAGGCTGATGCCCCTATGAAGACCATCATGCTGCTTCACGGCTTTTCCGGCACCCACACCGACTGGATTCGCGGGTCCCGCATTGAGCAGCTGGCCATGAAGTACCATGTGGCAGTGCTGTGCCCCAGCGGCGAGAATGGCTTCTATGTGGACGACCGGAAGCGGGACGCCATGTATGAGCAGTTCCTGTGCGAGGTCATCGACTTCGGCCGGCGTGTGTTCCCCTTGAGCGACAAGCGGGAAGACACCTACATCGGCGGTTTCTCCATGGGCGGTTACGGCGCTTTGGTCAACGGCATGAAGCACCCCGAGCTGTTCGGCGGCATCGTGGCCCTGTCCGCTGCGGCCATTACGGACAACCTGGCCAAGATGGACCACTACGAGGACAACCTCATGGCTTCCGCTGCCTACTATGAGCACATTTTCGGCAAGCCCCAGGAGATCCCCGGCAGCGACCGCGATATGCAGTACATTGCCAAGACCCTGGCTGAGAGCGATTCTCCCAAGCCCCAGATCTACTTGGCTTGCGGCACTGAGGATATGCTCATCGAGTCCAGCAACAGCCTGCACCAGTACTTCGATTCCCTGGGCCTGGAGCACACCTATGTGACTGCCCCCGGCGCCCACAACTGGGCTTTCTGGGATCCCCAGATCGAGCTGGCCATGGACAAATATTTCGGCAAAAATTAAAGATCATTTTGGGCGGCCCGGTACAGCCGGGCCGCCCTTTGCTATCAAGAGGAGGAGATCCCATGGGATTTGAAAAATTGACTGAATACCTGGACAGCCTGAAAGGGGGCTATGGTGTCCCCGGGCTGGACTGCCAGGTGATGAAAGACCATCAGGTGCTCTACCGCCACAGCGCCGGCTGCAGCGACTTTGTGGGCAAGCGCCCCGTCACCGGCAACGAGCTGTACGACCTGTACTCCTGCACCAAGGTGGTCACCATGCTGGCTGTGATGCAGCTGGTGGAGCAGGGAAAGATCGGCCTGGAGGATGAGCTCTCCAAATACCTGCCGGAGTTTGCCGATATGAAAGTGGCGGACAACTTCAGCATGGACGCCGGTGGCCCGCCTGTGTGGCCCGATGAGAATTCTCCCAGCCACCCCGCCCAGAACAAGCTGTGCATCTACCACCTGATGTCCATGACCGGCGGCTTTTCCTACAACCTGAACGCGGCCCCCATCCAGGACCTGCTGAAGAAGAACCCCTTGGCCACCACCCGGGAAGTGGTGGCGGCCATTGCCAAGTCCCCGCTGCTGTTTGAGCCCGGCACCCACTGGGCCTACAGCCTGGGCCACGACATCATGGCGGCCGTCATTGAAGTGGTCAGCGGCGAAACCTTTGGCCAGTACCTCCAGAACCACATTTTCCAGCCCTTGGGCATCGATGAGGCCACCCTGTATTTCCCCGGGGAGAAGCGGGACCGCCAGTTTGCCCAGCACGCGGTGGACTTCAAGACCCAGGCGATCGTCACCGCCGGCACCGGGAACAATTTCCGGGTGACCCCCCTGTACGAAAGCGGCGGCGCAGGCTTGACCGCCTCCCTGAAAGCCTACAGCACGGTGCTGGACGCCGTCAGCTGCGGCGGCGTGGGGGCCAACGGTGTCCGCATCCTCAGCCCCGAGTCCATCGCCACCTGGTCCCGCAACTGGCTCAACGAAGCCGAGCTGGCAGACTTCCACCGTGCTGGCCGGTTTGAGTACGGGTATGGCCTGGGTGTGCGCACCATGACCGACCCCAACGGCTCCCAAGGCCCTGTGGGCGAGTTCGGCTGGGACGGTGCTGCCGGCGCCTACGCCTTGATGGATCCCGTCAACCATGTGAGCGTGGTGTACACCCAGCAGGTGCTGGGGATGATCAAGGTGTATTCCGAGATCCACCCCCACATCCGGGACTTGGTGTACGAAGCTTTGAAAGAACAGGGCCTGGCCCACAAATAAAAAAGAGAGGAACCCCCAAAAAGAAGAAAGGTGATGGAACATGGGAAAACGTCTTGATTTTATGCTCTTCCCCGGCGGCAAGAACCGGGCAATGACCTTCAGCTACGACGACGGCGTGGTGCAGGACCGTCGGCTGGTGGAATTGTTTAACCGCTACCACGTGAAAGGCACTTTCAACTTGAACACAGCCACCCTGGGCATCCAGGCAGAGGCAAACTTTGGAGGCAAGCATATGGACATCTCCAAAGTGAGCCCGGAAGAGGTGGCCACCCTGTATGAGGGCCATGAGGTGGGAGGCCACAGCTTGTGCCACTCCTCCTTGCCCAACATTGGCACCTCCTTGGCGATGCACGAGTTGGTGGAGGACCGGATCTCTTTGGAAAAGCTTTCTGGGAAAATGGTTCGGTTCTTTGCCTATCCCTTTGGCACTTATAACGAGGATGTGAAGCAGCTGGTGCGTATGGCAGGCTACATGGGGGCCCGCACGGTGGTTTCCACCCATACCTTTGAAATCCCCCAGGACTTTATGGAGTGGCACGCCACCTGCCACCACAACGATCCCCAGTTGATGGAGCTGGCCAAGCAGTTCTGCGAGGGCCGTGTGTTCCCGGGTTCTTTGTTCTACCTGTGGGGCCACGCCTATGAGTTTGATGGCGACAACAACTGGAACGTCATCGAGGAGTTTGTAAAGTACGTATCCCAGTTCTCCCAGGAGATCTGGTTTGCCGGGAATACGGAGATCGCCGACTATGTGACGGCCTTCCGTCAGCGGGTCTACTCCGCAGACGGCAGCAAGATCTACAACCCCACCGCCACGGAGCTGTGGCTGCTGGTGGGGCAGAAGACCTATAACATTCCCGCTGGCGCCACCATTGAGGTGGAGGATCCGGGCCTGTAACAGCCAAATAGCATAGGAAAAGGGCGCTGTGGTAAGGTTTTGCCACAGTGCCTTTTTTTGTTGCACAAAATAAGGTAATACAAGCTCTTTAGTTGTCTGTCATTACACAACTTGTCTGCCGGTGGAAGACAGGAAAGGGGCCGGCGCAAAGGGGGTCGAAAAAATAACAAATTTGTTACTATTAGACAAGTGGGCACTTTCACGGTGGAAAACTGCAAAGGGGCACAGAATGAAAGTTCAAAAAGAAATACAGATGCATTTTTAGTCACAAGAAATGGAGAAAATGCCAGGAAAAGCCTGGTTTAAACGGCCTTGTGTTATCAAAATGACGAAATTTAACGGTCGAAAAATGTTTGTACATTTTCCCGAATGCCTCTTGACAGGCTTCCGTCTATGTGTTATCTTTAACAAGAAGATACAAAAAATCTGTTCCGGGCCTCCGTTTTTTGTGAGGCTGTGTTCGTTTTTTTGGACCTCCTTTTGGTCCACAGAGGGCCCTCTGTTCCACATTTTGTACCATCAAGATGGTACAAAACCCCTGTGGTTGGCATTTGCTGGCAACTGGACGAAGGGCTTTGCGTCGCCTGGCTTTGAGGTGGCAGTGGACCCCCTCTTGCCGTATATCGTAAATGTGCCGAAAAGGATGGGTGATGCCTACACAGAAGATGCAATGTGCCACGGGAAAGCGGGCTTGCCATGGCTTGCTTTTCCTTCAAAAGGATCGAAAACTTGTTAATTCCACATTAAAACAAGGAGGGGTAAAACACATGGCAAAAAAAGAAGCGGCCTTGAAGCCTAAGCAGAGAGGCAGATTCGCTGCGGCGTTTTTCCAAACGCTGAAATGTTGGCAGCTCATCGTCATGGTGCTGCCTGCTGTAATCATCATCATCTTGTTCAACTATGTCCCCATGTACGGTGTCACAATGGCTTTCCAGAACTACAACCCGTCGCTGGGCTTCTCTGGCAGCCCTTGGGTGGGACTTCAACAGTTTGAGCGGTTCTTCAACTCGTACAATGCTTTCACCACCATCCGGAATACGGTGCTGTTGAGCTTGTACTCCCTGCTGTGGTCTTTCCCGATCCCCGTCCTGCTGGCTCTGATGCTCAACCAGGTGGAGCGGCCCAAGGTCAAGGCCACCATCCAGACTGTGACCTACCTGCCCTACTTCATCTCCACCGTGGTGCTGGTTGCCATGCTGCAGCTGTTCCTCTCTCCCGAGCGCGGCCTGTATGGCGCCCTGATGGACATGATGGGTGTGCAGAACCCCATCGATCCCAACACCAGCCCCTTGCTGTTCCGGACTGTGTATGTTGCTTCCAACATTTGGCAGACCACCGGCTTCTCCAGCATTGTCTACCTGGCAACGCTGTCCGGTGTGGATCCTTCCCTGTATGAGGCGGCCATGATCGACGGTGCCACCAAACTGCAGCGGATTCGTTACATCGACTTCCCGTCCCTGCTTCCCACTGCCACCATCATGTTCATTATGGCTGTCGGCAGCCTGATGAACGTCGGCTTTGAGAAGACATACTTGATGCAGAATACTGTGAACGTGTCTGTTTCCGAAGTGCTTTCCACCTACGTGTACAAGATCGGCTTGGAAAATGCCCAGTACAGCTTCTCCACAGCAATCAACTTGTTCAACACAGTCATCAACATCATTCTGCTGACTGCTACGAACTGGGTGTGCAAGAAGATGTCCGGCACCAGCTTGATGTAAGGAAGGAGGAGAGCGGAATGACTGCTTTGCCAACCGGCAAATCGAAAAACAAAGTGAAGATGTCTAAGGCCGACCTTACCTTTACAGTGGTCACTTACATCATTTGCGCATTGATCTTTATCGTTATCGTATACCCCTTGTACTTTGTGGTGATTGCATCCTTTAGTAACCCGGATGCCATCCAGCGTGGTGAGATGTGGTTCTTCCCTGTGGAGCCTTCTTTGTCGGCTTATGAAGAGGTGTTCCACCGCACAGAAGTGTGGGTCGGCTACCTCAACACCATCATCTACACCGTGGGCAACACCTTCTTTGCCCTGTTGTTCACCCTGCCCGCTGCTTATGTGTGTGGCCGCAAGGATTTCCCCCTGCGCACACCCTTGATGATCTTCTTCTTGATCGCCATGTACTTTAACGGCGGCCTGGTGCCCACCTACTTGCAGGTGATGCGCCTGGGGATGCTGGACACCATCTGGGCCATGATCCTGCCCACCAGCGTCAGTGTGTACAACCTGATCATCGCCCGCACCTTCTTTGCCAGCACCATCCCCGATGAATTGCGAGAGGCAGCCAACTTGGACGGCTGTTCCGACTTCCGATTCTTCGCCACCATCGTGCTGCCCCTTTCCAAAGCAATCATTGCGGTTGTGGGCCTGTATACCGCTGTTGCACAGTGGAACAGCTACATGAACGCTTTGATTTATATCCAGTCCGATGCCTTGAAGCCCCTGCAGCTGGTCCTGCGCGCCATCCTGATCAACAACCAGAAGGATGCCGGCGGCTCTGTGGAAGTGGTCCGCAAGGCTGAGATGCTCAAGTATGCCCTGATCGTGGTTTCTACCGTACCGATCATGTGTGTATACCCGTTCATCCAGAAGTACTTTGCGAAGGGAGTTATGATCGGATCTGTGAAGGGTTGATCCCCCTGCGAGGAAAATATGAAATAAAGGATATTTTTGGAGGCAGATTCTATGAAGAAAAAAGTTTTGGCCCTTCTGCTGGCCGCGGCTCTGGTTGTGTCCGCATTTGCCGGATGCTCCAATGGCGGAAACAGCTCCACCAGCGAGGGTGACACCTCTGGTTCTTCCACCACTGAATCCGGCGACACCGGCGATACCGGCGATACCGGTGACACCTCTGGTGAAACCGTCGCTCTGACCGCTGTGCTGATCCGTAGCAGCACCGATGGTGAGTTCCCCTATCCCATCATCACCCAGTTGGAAGAAGAGGCTGGCGTTACCATCGATTGGCAGGTAGAGTCCCAGGCTGACTGGCCCACTCATAAGAGCGTGCTGTTGGCTTCCGGCGACATCCCCGACATCTTCTTCGGCACTGACCTGGAAGACGGCGAAGTGGATGACGGCCTGTTCATCGACTGGAATTCCAATGGCTATCTGGACATGGCTCCCAACATCAAGGAGTTCCTGGATTCCACTCCCGATGCCAAGTCCATGGCTACCACTGCTAGCGGCCAGATGTATGGTATTCCCAACATGATCGCTTTCCGTCCTGAGTCCGGCGACACCCTGTACGTGAACAAGACTTGGTGCGATCAGCTGGGTATTGACATCCCCACCACTACCGACGAGTTCTATGATATGCTCATCCGGTTCCGCGACGAAGATCCCAACGGCAACGGCCAGAAGGATGAAATCGGCATCACCGGCGTTGGCGCTCCTCCCAGCGATCCTACCCTGGGCGCCGGCACCCTGGCTTGGGCATTCCCCGCTTTCGGCGTTGTGATGAACGAGAGCGATACCTACTGCATGGTAGTGGACGGCGCTCCCCAGTTCCAGCCTGTCACCGACAACTACCGCGCTGCTGTGGAGTGGCTGAACAAACTGTGGAGTGAGAATCTGATCGACCATGAATACTTCAGCCTGGACTTCGCTACTCAGGCTGCTAAGTTCCGCGGCGAAACCCTGATCATGGGCACTGGCTCCGGCTGGACCATGTCCAACAACGTGGGCGACAACATTGAGCACTATGAGCTGATTGCTCCCCTGACTGGCCCCAACGGCGACCAGTACTGGAACTCCAGCGCTTGGTTCTACAAGCTGTATCCCAACCGTCTGTGCATCTCTACTAAGTGCGAGAACATCGAGAAGGCTATCGAGTTCGTCAACCTGTGCTACGACCAGTATAACGGCTTCCAGCTGACCTACGGTTCCGAAGGCGTCAGCGTGGAGAAGGATGCCGATGGCAACCCCGCCTTCCTGGACGTGCCCGAAGGCTACACCGATCCTGAGTACAAGTTCCTGACCGGTCTGGACACCTATGCTCCCACTTGGGCCAGCGATGACTTCGTTGCCACCATCGGCGGCGAGAACGACGCTAAGGAAAAGTACAACAACGACGTGTACTACAGCGAGTGGTTCCTGCCCGAGAGCCGTATGCCTTACATCGTGTATGACTCCGTCACCATGGACGAGCTGACCATCCTGAAGACCGATATCAACACTTATGTCCAGCAGTCTGTTGCCGACTTCATCATGAACGGCGTGACCGACGACAAGTGGAACGCTTATAAGGACCAGCTGAACAAGATGGGCCTCGAGCGTCTGGTTGAGATCTACACTGAGGGCTACAACAGCACTCAGGGCTAATCAGTCCTTTGACAAAGCAAAATAATAGAACGGAACAGAAAGGCGGAGGCTTCTCCGCCTTTTTGTATCTGTTTTTCCTGGATTTTTGCGATGGAGGGGCAATTTTTTGAAAGAGAATTGCTTAATTTCGAATGCAACTAATTTGGGTTTGCAGTATCCTTTAAGAGTATGAAACGCTAAAATTCAGTGTAAAGGAGAAAGAGTTGTATGGAAAAATTAAAGATTGGCTTCATCGGATGCGGCGGTATCGCCAATGACAAACATTTCCCCGGTATGGCTACCCAGCGGGACCGGATCGATATGTATGCTTTCTGCGACATTATCCCTGAGCGGGCAGAGGAAGCCCGTGCAAAATATGGCTGCGAGGGTGCCAAGGTGTTCACCGACTACCGGGAACTGCTGAAAGACCCTGACATCTATGCTGTCCACGTGCTGACCCCCAACGTAAAGCACTGCGAGATCTCCGTGGCTGCCATGGAAGCAGGCAAGCACGTCATTTGCGAGAAGCCCATGGCCGCTACCTACGCCGACGCTTTGAAAATGTATGAAACCCACCTGCGCACTGGTAAGCTGCTGACCATTGGCTATCAGTACCGCCATATGGATGCCAACAAGGCTATGAAGGCCTATGTGGACACTGGCGCTCTGGGTGATATCTACTACGCTGAGGCCACTGCATGGCGTCGCCGTGGCATCCCCACTTGGGGTGTGTTCACCAACAAAGCCGAGCAGGGCGGCGGTCCCTTGATCGACATGGCTACCCATGCTCTGGACCTGACCCTGTGGATGATGAACAACTACGAAGTGGCCAGCGTCACTGGCTGCACCTTCGATAAGATCGGCCCTGTGGCCACTGTGGACGAAATGGGCAACGATTTTGGCAACTGGGATCCCGCGAAATATGAGCTGGAAGACTCTGCCTTTGGCTTTGTGCGCATGAAGAACGGCGCTTTGATCAACATCCGCTGCTCTTGGGCGATGAATATCATACCTGTGGAGGGCATGGTGCGCCTGTGCGGTACAAAGGGCGGTATCGACGCGAACAATGGTGTGGTGGCCAACCACGTGGTGGCCAACCGCAAGGTGGATACCAAGATCGCCACCCGCGGCTTCCCCATGTTCCGTCCCAACACCATCGACCGCAACCCCATGGTGATGCCTCAGGATGCAGAAGCCAAGATCTGGGTGGATGCCCTGTATGGCGAGGGCGAGCTGTTCGTCACTCCCGAGCAGGCTTTGACCGTCACCAAGGTGCTGGATGCCATCTATGAGTCTGCCCGTACCGGCAAGACCATCTACTTTGACTAATGGGGGGCTTCACCATGGATAAGGCTAGGCTGGAAAAGCTGGGCCAGTGGGCCGAACAGGACGCCAAAGAGGTTATTTTCCCCTTCTGGACCAGCGATTTTATCGTAGACCATGAAAACGGCGGCTTTTATGGAAAAGTCACCTTGGATATGCAGATCGACAACACCGAGCCCCGGGGCCTGACCCTCACCGGCCGGATGCTGTATGCCTTTTCCACGGCGTACCGGGTGTTTGGGGACCCGATCTACAAGGAGAAAGCAGACTACACCTTCCAGGACCTGATCTCCCGTTTCTACGATAAGGAGTATGGCGGGGCTTTTGTCACGGTCACTGCCCAGGGCGAAGTGCTGGAAGACTCCAAACCCAACTACTGCGAAGCCTTCCTGTTGATGGGCTGCGCTGCTTATGCCTGGGCTACCGGGAATGAGGAAGCCCTGCGCATCGCCAAGGAAACCTTTGAGATCATGGAGAGCAAGGTGAAGTTTGGCCCTGCCAGCTATTACAACAACATGACCCGGGATTGGAAGCCTGCAGAGGGTTCTGGTTTCGGCGGCCGGAGAGGCCCCTCGTTCCCCAAGGGAGCGATCATGTTCCCCCACCATCTGTGCCAGTCCTATGTGCAGCTGTACTACGCCACCGGCGGTGACGAGAAGGTGAAGGCTGCCCTGAAAGAGATGGCCCAGCTGGTCGCGGAAAAGCTGTATGACCCCGAGAAGCGGAATATCATGACGATCATCACGCCCGATGGCAAACGGGTGGGCAGCCACCAAAGCTATGGCCACGACTGCGAGATCAGCTACTTGATCCTGAAAGTGGCCGGCATCGTGGGCGACCAGGAACTGCTGGAGAAGCTGCAGAAGATCTTCACCGATGTGCTGTATAACGTGCTGGAGAACGATTTTGACGCCTATCACAGCCTGTACAACGGCTGTGACCTGGATACCGGCGACTGTGGTGAAAGCCATGTGTGGTGGGCCCAGGCTGAGGCTGTCACCGCCATGCTGTGCGGGTATGAGCTCACCGGCGATGAGAAATTCTTGGATGCCTGTGAGAAACAGGCGGATTACATTGAAAAATACTTTGTCAACCGGGAGCACGGCGATTGGTACAACAACATCGTGGTGGATGAAACCGGCTGGCATATTGTGGACGGTATGCACGGCTTTGACAAATTGAATGGCGGCAAGTGCCCCTTCCACAATTCGCAGATGTGCTTCGAAGTGATGGAACGTGTGAAGCGCATGACAAAGGAGGAAGCTAACGCTTGAAAGACATTTATTTGATCACAGCGTCCTTTGTGGGAGAGATCACTCGTGATTTCAAGGGCTATCTGGATATGGCTCACCGAGCTGGGTACACCGGCCTGGAGCTGTTCCACGGCCCCTACGATGAGTACACCCCCAAGGAGCTCAAAAAGGTGCTGGAGGAGTATGACCTCACTGCCATCAGCGCCCATGTGGATATCCCGGATACCGACAAGATGCTGGAGTACCTGCCGGAAACCGGCGTGAAGTTTATCGTCTGCCCCGGCCTGCGCGTGGGTTCCAGGGAGGAAGCCTATGAGAAGGCGGAACTTTTAAACCAGCTGGGCAAAAAGGCAAAGGCTGCCGGCCTGCGCTATGGGTATCACAACCACAACAACGACTTTGACCGCTATGGCGACGAAACGGTCATTGACATTTTCCTGAACAACACCGATCCCGACCTGGTGACCTTTGAGCTGGACGCCGCCTGGGCGTGGCGTGCCGGGGTCAACGCCGCAGAGTTTGTCAACGCTCATGCCGGCCGCTTTGACCTGATCCATGTGAAAGAAACCTCCAAGGTGCTGGGGCCGGAGGACGACCTGCACCACCTGTTCGGCCAGGTGAAGCGCGGCCCCGATGGGCGGCCCATCTTCACCCCCGAGCAGAAGGTCCTGTTCGAGGAGCACCAGAAGATCAACTGCAAGCTGGGCGACGGCTTGATCAATATGCCCGAGTTGAAGAAGGCTGCCGATGCCCAGGGCGCCAAGGCCTACATTGTGGAGCGTGAGTATGCCTATACCGGCGACAACTTCACCACCATCTTGGCGGACCGGGAATATCTCAGCGCCCTGGATTAAGAGAGAGGAGGAGCCCCTATGCAGATGTTTATTGGCGGCAAGCACGTAGATGCTTCCGATGGGAAGGTTTCCCAAGTAGTCAACCCCGCCACCGGCCAAGTGATCGACACTGTCCCTGAGGCTACATTGGAGGACCTGAACCGTGCCATTGCCCTGGCAGTGGAAGGCCAGAAGGAGTGGAACGCCGTTCCCCTCCACGAGAGAGAGGCCATCATTGAGAAATATTGCCAGCTCCTCACCGCCCCTGACATGGTGGAGAAAATCGCCAAGGTCATGTGCGAAGAGGGCGGCAAGCCCATTGAACAGTGCCGCACCGAAGTGTTTGCCAATGCTGCCATTTTCCGCATTTACAATGCAGCTGCCTACACCTTCTACGGCAAGAGCCTGCCCTACAACGGTGAAACCCGTTCCCAGGGCGACGTGGCCTTTACCATCCATGAGCCTTTGGGCGTGTTTGCCAACATTGTTCCCTTTAACTATCCCTTTGAGCTGGCTGCCCATAAGCTGGCCCCCATGCTGGTCACCGGCAACAGCGTTGTGCTGATGCCCTCTAGCAAGACCCCCCGCAGCGCTATCCTGCTGGTTGAGCTGCTGGTGGAGGCCGGTGTGCCTGCCAACGCCGTGTGCTGTATCACCGGCCGTGGCAGCGTGATCGGCGCCGCCGCTGCTGCGGATTCCCGCGTGGCTGCTGTCAGCTTTACCGGCAGCACCTCCGTGGGTATTTCCCTGGCGGAAACCTGCGCCAAGTCCCTGCGGCCCGTTTCCCTGGAATTGGGCGGCAACGATCCCCTGATCATCTTTGACGACTGCGACTATGAGCTGGCCCTCAATGAAACCATTGGCGGCCGTGTGGGCAACGCAGGCCAGACCTGCTGCGCCAGCAAGCGGTTCCTGGTCCAGCGCGGTATTTACGACAAGTTTGTGGCGGACCTGGCTCAGCGGCTGGGCCAGCTGAAAGTGGGCGATCCCGCCGATCCCACGGTGGATATGGGCCCCTGTGTGCGGGAAAGCTCCGCAAAAGACGTGGAGAGCCAGATCCAGAAGACCGTGGAACAGGGCGGTAAGATCGTCTGCGGCGGCAAGCGCAACGGCGCTTTTGTGGAGCCTACGGTCATTGAAGTCACCCCCGAAATGGACATCGCCCGGGATATGGAAGTTTTTGGCCCTGTGTGGCCCGTCATCCCCTTTGATACCTTGGAGGAGGCTTTGGAGATCGCCAACAACACCATCTTCGGCCTGTCTTCCGGCGTGATCACCTCCGACATGAAGACTGCCATGAAAGTGGCTAACGGCATCCAGGCCGGCGCCTGCATCATCAACGGTACGGGCAACTACCGCCTGGCCCACCAGCCCTTTGGCGGGTACAAGTATTCCGGTGTGGGCCGCGAAGGTGCTGTGTCCACTCTGGAAGAGATGACCCAGCAGAAGATGATCTCCTTTAAGGGCGTTTTGAACTGAGCAAGCCTTTGCACGTTTTATAAATCGGTAAGGTCCTATCCGAAAATTCGAAAGGAGTGCTTTCCCATGAGAAAAGAATTCGAGCGTACCACACCGGAATCGGTTGGTATCAAGAGCCAGGATATCCTGCATTACATTGACACCCTGGAGCACAGCACTACCGAGATGCACGGCCTGATGATCATGCGTCACGGCAAGATCTGCACCGAGGGCTGGTGGGCTCCCTATGCGCCCAACCTGCGCCACGGCCTCCAGTCCCACACCAAGACCTATGCTGCCACTGCTGTGGGCATTGCCTACACCCAGGGCATCCTGAAGCTGGACGAGCGGCTCATCGACATTTTCCCCGATGAGTCCCCCGAGAACCCCAGCGAGAACCTGAAGAAACTCACTGTGCGCGACGTGCTGTGCATGGGCTGCGGCATGGATGAAATGCCCCGCAACTCCGAGCACTGGATCCGCGACTTCATGCATATCCCGGTGAACCACGAGCCCGGCACCACCTTCATGTACAACTCCACCGGTTCCACCATGCTGGGCGCCATCGTCCGCAAGAAGACCGGCAAGGGCCTCCATGAGTTCCTCACCGAGAACCTGTTCACCAAGATCGGCATCGACCCCTCCAACCTGCGTTGGTACTGCATGGCCGACGGTATGGAAACCGGTGGCGGCGGCTTGCTGGCCACCCTGGAAGACAACCTGCGCCTGATGAAGCTGTATGCTGACGGCGGCGTGTGGGAAGGCGAGCGGATTTTGGCCGAGGACTATGTGAAGATGGCCACCTCCATCCAGAACGAGTCCGCTACCGAGTCCATCAACAACCCCGAGGCTTTCGACAACTTCCTGGGCTACGGCTTCCAGATCTGGATGTGCAAACCCAAGGGCGTGTACCGTGCTGACGGCGCTATGGGCCAGTTCACCATCGTCTGCCCCGAGCAGGATATGATCATCTCCATCACCGAAACCGCAGTGGGCGCCCACTGGGCTCAGAACACCCTGGATCTCACCTGGGACTTCCTGGAGAAGATCGGCAACGACGACTTGGCTGAGGATGAGAAGGCTCACGGCGACCTGCTTCACAAGCTGGCCCGCCTGAATGTGCCCAACCCCGCTTACCGTCCCTTCAGCCCCATGATCGAGAAGATCAACGGGAAGAAGTTCAAAGTGGAGTCCGGCTTCCTGTCCCCCGAGATGCCTTCCTTCATGGGCGGCGCCAACGTCATCGAGGCGGCAGAGTGCTCCTTCGACTTTGACAACTACGGTTGCGTGTGGAACATCACCACTCCCGCTGGGGAGCAGGTGCCTGTCCGCGTGGCTACTTACGGCGGCCGCATCACCAATGTGGTGAAGACCCCCGCTGACCAGACCCAGCTGCTGTGCACCAGCGGCCATTGGGAAGACGACAACACCTTCCAGGTGGTCTGCCGTTGGATTGAAACCTGCCTGACCAAGAAGGTCAACTTCCACTTTGATGAAGACGGCAACGGCTTCACGGTGGATGCCAGCTCCAACTCCGCGTTCCCCATCAAGTTTGACCCGGTCCGCGGCGTGGCTGAATAAAAACATCATTCATACGTTACCAGTGAAAAGAGGGGGTGCAGCCCATGGGCTGTGCCCTCTTTTTTGCCGGAAAGTGGAATAGCTTTTTCCTATGTGACCATATTCAATCTAAGTATTTGCTAGTTTGCTTTCCCAGTGGTACCATAGTCTTGCAAGCAGGGGAGCGCCGAAAACCGGTGAAGGATGGCGCGGCCCGTCAGCCTTCTTGAAAAGGCTGTGCTGGAAAGGAAGTGTGTCCCTGTGAAGCCTTCCCAGGAGGCAGTGGAGCAAAACTTAAAAGATGCAGGGTGCGGCCGGGAAACCATCTGCAGGTTCCTGGAGTGTTTTCAACAGGGCCGTGTGGAAGAGCAGCTGCAGCTGCTTTCCCAGCAGAGGGGCAGACTGCTTGAAAAGCTCCACACCCAGCAAAAGCAAATCGACTGTTTGGATTATCTGGTGTATCAGTTGGAAAAGGGCCTCGCTGCCACAAAGGAGGCCCCTCAAGAGAAGCCAAGGAGGAGTGTGCGTCGTGAATATCATTGAGAAGGAAACCTTTGACCAGGAACGGGCCTTGTACGGCCAAACCGGGATCCTGGTGAGAGATTGCGCTTTTGACGGCCCTGCCGATGGGGAAAGCGCTTTGAAAGAGTGCAGCAACGTGGAAGTGGACCACTGTTTTTTCAACCTGCGGTATCCCTTTTGGCATGACCATGGGCTGACGGTCCGTCATTCGGAGTTGACCCCGCTTTGCCGGGCAGCCCTGTGGTATTCGGACCACATCCAGTTGGAGGACACAAAGCTTCACGGCATCAAAGCCCTGCGGGAGTGTTCCCAGGTGAAGATGGTGGGCTGCCATGTGGTGTCCCCGGAGTTTGGCTGGTTCACCCACCAGGTGGAGATGGAGGACTGCGATGTCCAGGCGGAGTACTTTATGATGCGTTCCACCAACCTGCGTTTTCAAAATGTCCGGCTGGACGGGAAGTATTCTTTCCAGTACATTGAAGATTCGGTCTTTGATAACTGCCGGTTCGACACCAAGGATGCCTTTTGGCACGCCAAAAACGTGGTGGTGAAAAACAGTGTGGTGAAAGGGGAATACCTGGCCTGGTATTGCGAAAACGTCACCTTTGAAAACTGCAAGATCATCGGCACCCAGCCCCTGTGTTACTGCAAGGGCCTGCGTCTGATCAACTGTGAAATGGTGGATTGCGACCTGGCCTTTGAGCGCAGCCAGGTGCAGGCCACTTTGACTGCCCCGGTGGTCAGCATTAAGAACCCGTTGGCAGGCAGCCGCATCCTGGTGCCCCAAGTGGGGGAGGTCATCCGGGACGTGGAAGAGGCCCAAGGGGAAGTGTTGGTGGGGAAAAGCGGCGTAGCCTGCGCGTGAGGGTACGGCGGTTGGAAAGAAGCCCTTGACAAATAACCTTGGGGATGCTACACTTTTTTACAAGACAAAGGCGTCTTTGAGCGGGATCACTCCTGCCCAAAGGCGCTTTTTTTGTTCCCTTCCGAAAGGGCCCCTCCGGGAAGCTGGAGGGGGCGAAAGGAAAGAGGCTGTTGCAAAACATTGCAACAGCCTCTTTGGCTCTCTACTTACATTTTATGAAAAGGTTAGAACACCCAAGCGTTGCCGGACTCTTCCTCGTCATCGCTGGGAGCCGGAGGTGCAAACTGGAAGGGAGGCTTGTACTGCAGCACCAGGGGCAGCAGCTTATCCTGCATATTCTCCTTCACGGTGCAGGTGTCGTTGAACACCATGGTGACCATCTTCCCGTCTTCGCACTTGTCCCACTGGGGCAGGCCCTCGGTGTTGGGGTCGCCAGTGCGGGCAAAGTTCACAAATGCCCCGGACATCACCTTGTCCAGCATATCCCCGTTTTCCTGCTGGCAGATGGGGATAAAGTCCGCATTGTGGAAGAAGTAGGGGATATCGGCGCAATGCCAGGCAGCCCGTCCGCCATCATAATCGAAAATCTTGGCAAACATATAGTTGTACACAGGGGCGCTGGCTTCCTTGGCCTTCTTGTGCACGTAGTCCACCGTGCCAGGGAGGAAGAAGGTTTCCAGGTCTGCAGCATACACTTCATTGATGTCGGGATAGATCTTGCGGAACTCGTCCAGGATCTTCTGGCCGCCCTCCTCGCCGTAATATTCCTTGACATACTTCTCCCGCTCTTCCACGGTCAGCTTGCTGCGGTCGCCAAAGTCATGCACCATGCCAAACTCGGCGATCACGGTGCCCACCATGGTGGGGATCTTCAGGGACGATGCGCTGAAATCGCCATCCAAGGGATCACAGGTGTAGTAGGCATTGGGCTTGGGGGCCCAGCCCACGCGTTTCCCTTGGCCTTCCATGGTTTTAACGGCCTTATTTACAGCCCAAATAAACTGGGGCACAGGCACCTTTTCCAAGCGTTCCACTTCCGCTTCGGGGATATTCAGGTTGCCCAAGATCTCCAGCACCAACTCCTTGGGAGTGCAGTCGGTGGAGAAGGCGTTGCCTGTAATAACGCCGGACATGACGATCATCTTGTGGAACAGGCCCTCAGCCTCGGGGATCTGCCCCAGCACGGTGACTTTACCGCCGCCGCCGGACTGGCCAAAGATGGTCACGTTGTCGGGGTCGCCGCCAAAGCAGGCAATGTTGTCCCGTACCCAGCGGAGTGCCTCCACCAGGTCGGCCATGCCCACGTTGACCGAGTTCCAATACTTGTCGCCGAAATCGGACATATCCAGATAGCCAAAGGCATTCAAGCGGTGGTTGACTGTGACCACCACCACATCGTCGTCCTTGGCCAGGTTGAAGCCATCGTAGCACACCTGCTCAATGCCGGAGCCGGAGGAGTACCCGCCGCCGTGGATCCAGAACAAGACCGGCCGCTTGGCATTGGGGTCGCAGCTCTTGGTCCACAAGTTTAAGTACTGGCAGTGCTCGGAAGAGGGCCAGAACCGGTGGGGAGTCATCACTTCGCCAACGGGCATGGGTTCGCTGAGCACAGGGCAGTTCATGCCGTAGCTGCCGGCGTCCTTCACGCCTTCCCAGGCGGGGATGGGCTCAGGCATTTGGAAACGCTTGGCCTTGGCATAGCGGATGCCGTAAAAATGATCGACGCCGTCATAGTGGAAGCCGCGGAGTTTGCCCTTGGGGGTTTCCACGATGGGGCTGGTTTTGGACATAGAAAATGCTTTCATAACCGTTGTTCCTCCTACAAAAAAATTTTCATTACAATTCACTCCGAGATAAATTGTACACTGATTTCTGGGGACGGTCAAGGAAATTTTCTGGTATCTTTTTATACTTTTTGGACTTTTTTGCAATGAATTCTAGGATATCCGGTAAAATAAAAGCGTACGGAGAAAGGGAGAACGCTCTGGCTGAGGGCTTACCAAGAGAATGGTTTGGAAGGTTCCCAAAAGCCAAGGCCCTTTCCCAATCAAGCGGGGAAGGGCCTTGGCAAAAGAAGGTCTATCTTTGTTTAGTGGAATTCCGGGTTAGGGGAGGGGCTTAGCTGGCTTTCCATAGAGCCTGTTGCCTCTTGGCCTTCTGTGTCCCCTTGGTTGGGATAGAGGAACGAACAGGTTTGGGTGCCGTACACGCTGTCAATGCCCTGCCAGAAGTTTTGCGCCACATCCGGAACCAGCACCTCGCCGGTGATGCTGTCCACCAGTTCCAAGCGGCAGGTGGCCGTTTTCAATGTGCCGGAATCAATGTCGTACAGTTCAAAGGCAATGACTTTGGTGGCATCCCCATACAAGGAGGCTGCGGGATCCGACGAAGTATCCAAGGGAATTTCCCCGTAGCCGTACCGGTCATCCTGGTAGTATCCCAAGCCCTGCAGGGCACTGGAGCTGTCATAGACGCTGCTGCTGTCCGGTGCCACGGAGTTGTAAGAGGAGATCAGCTGGCCGGCCCAATAGAAGCGCAGTTCCACCGGCCGATAGTCCTCTTCCTGGACATAGAAGAACACGGTAATTGGGATGTACGCGTCGCTGAGCTCACCGGCAATGTACCCATTTTCCCAAGCAGGGGCACGGTCCAGGCCGGCGCTCAGGCGATAGTCCAGTTTCTGCCGCCCCTGGGTGACATAGTTTTGGCTGGCGTATACCCGGCCTTCCTCCAGGTCGATGGTAAACTCTGCAGTGACCCGGTTTTTCTGGGGGAGATCATCCAGGATCGCCGGGTCGTAATCCCAGCCGAATATCCCTGATAAGGCTGTGGGGTACTCGTACAGGGTCAAGACCAGCTGGGAGGTGCCCTCTGGCGGTGCCTCAAAAACAAGTGCCCCGGAGAGGGAACCGTCGCCTTTGTAGCCGGTGTAGTCTAGGAGGGAGGTGTCGGGAGGCACGGAACTGGAGGGGGACAGCACGGTACCGTCCTCAGTGGTCAGCTGGAAATAGCAGCCCAGAGGGATCTGGTTTTGCTCCACGGTAAAGGGCATGGTCAAGGTGGAATTTAACCAGCCGAAAAAGGGGATATCCAGCTGGGTAATGACATATTCGGAAGTGGCTTCCACATGGCTCAATTCCACCCCGTTGTCGGTGGTGGAGTCCTCCCACCGGAAGGAAGAGGATTCATCCACGGTCACCAAAAAGTCAGCGTTGAGCAGGCAGTCCAGGGTCTGATAGGAGTCGTTGCTCCACCCGTACAGTCTGGGGATGTTTAGGGAAATGTACAGTTCGGTTCCATGGGGCACCTCTTCCGACAGTTGGTACAGCCAGGTGGAGGAATAGAGGCCGTTCTCCTGGCGGGTGAAGGTAAAGGTAAAGGAGGGCGCCCCCTCCGCCGTGCGGTCGGTGGTGTCATAGAGGGCCAGATGGGCGGCGTGGTCCCC
>CAJFMJ010000004.1 GCA_904391645.1 uncultured Neglectibacter sp. | reverse complement strand
AGGACAAGTACTACGAAGTGCTGGAGGAGATCCCCCGCGTGCGGAAGGACTTCGGTTATCCGCCCCTGGTCACCCCCACCAGCCAGATCGTGGGCTCTCAGGCTGTGCTGAACGTGCTGGCCGGTGAGCGCTACAAGATGATCACCAAGGAGTCCAAGGGCCTGCTCCGCGGCGAGTACGGCCAGCTCCCCGGCGAGGTCAATGAGGAAGTGCGCAAGAAGGCCATCGGCAACGACGAGGTCATCACCTGCCGTCCCGCCGACCTGCTGGAGCCCGAAATGGACAAACTCCGCGCCGAGTGCAAGGAGAAGGGCCTGGGCCATTGCGAAGAGGACACCCTGTCCTATGCTCTGTTCCCCCAGGTTGCCGAAAAGTTCTTCCAGTGGCGTGACAACCCCCACAAGGAAGAGGAAGCTCCGGCTCCCGCTGCTGCTCCTGCTGCTGCCCCCAAGGCAGCTGCTCCCGCCAGCAACGGCCCCCGCACTCTGATTGTGGAAGACATGACCAACGGCGTGTTCTAAAAACAACCCTAGTACAGCAAAGGGCGTCCCGATTGGGACGCCCTTTTTGTAGTTGTGGAAAAGTGTTCTGAAAAAAGGGACGTACACGGCTTGCCCTCTTGTATTTTTTCCGCCCTTGGAGTACACTACAGCCAAGGGGTACTTTCTGTAAGAGGTACTTTTGAAAAAGGAGGCTTGTTTATGCTGAAAAGTATTCGCAATAGTTTGATCGCTACCTCCCTGCTCTATGTGGTGCTGGGGCTGGTGTTGCTGCTGATGCCGGGGCTTTCCCTGGGATTTGCCTGCTTGCTCATCGGCGGGAGCGTGCTGGTTTATGGGCTCGTCCGGCTGGTTGCCTACCTGCGGGGCGGGGAGTATGCCGACCGGTTGGACTTGTTCCTGGGAGTGCTGTTGATCCTATTGGGGCTGTTTCTGCTGGTCTGGATCCGGTTCTTGATCACGCTGATCCCCGTGGTACTGGGAATCTACATCATTGTGGACAGCCTGGCTGCTGTGAAACGCTCCTTGAGCATGAAGGCTCTGGGGTATGACCGCTGGTGGATCTCCTGCCTGGTGGCGGCGGTCCTGGCTCTTTGCGGCCTGGTGATGGTGCTGAACCCCTTCGGCACGGTGGAAAACTTGGTGATGTTCATCGGTTTGGGCTTCCTCTTCGACGGTGTTTCTTCTTTGGTGAACACCATCCTGTTGGAGCGCCTTTCCCGCTGAGCCCTCCTGTGAAAAAAGCCCTTCCCACGTGTGGGAGGGCTTTTTTGTTTGAAAGATAGGGGGAAGTGTAACCGAAAAAGGGGACGGGACGTCTAATGAGCAGGGTCAGAGTTTGTAAGAGAGCAAACGGTCCTTGTCCTCTTTGCTCACCCGGCGGGATTCCCGCACTTTTTGGATGGCCTTGTTCTGGACCCAGGGTTCAAAGGCCCGCTGTGCCAAAAGAGATTCCGTTTCCTGGGGGAATTTGACAAACCAGACGGACAGCGCCCAGGCCACGGCCATTTTGGCGTAGTATCCCGGGTGACGGACTTGGCCCAGCAAGCCCAGGCCCTCTTCCAAATGGGCAGCGTCCACAAAGTGGGAGAGCTGCATCACAGCGGCAAACCGGGCTTTGTATTCCTCATCGCTGGCATACAAAGGTTTGAGGAACTCCCACATGAGCGGCACATCTTGGGGGGATCGTGGCTTTAAACTGCCGCAAAAGGTGTCGCATACCGCCCAGTTGTCGATCCGGGGAAGGAAGTCCTCCACCAAGGGGCATTTTTCCTCCCAGGGCAGCTTCATCCCGCCGATCACCAGCCCCCGCAGCTGGGTTTCCTCATAGCAATTGGGCTGGAAGTGCTCCAAGAACCCTGCCGGGTCCTGCCGCAAAAGGGCCTTTGCCACCTGTCGCATTTGGGGCAACCGTATCCCATAGGCGGTTTCCACCCCTGGCAGCAGGCTTTCGTTAAAGGCTTTGTAGGCGGGATCGGCCAGGCTTTCCAGCTCCCGGCGCAAGGCAGCGCAGTCTTGGGGAGAGAAGGGGGCCATCATTGGGCCTCCTTTACCAGTTCCCGGATCAGGGCCAGCAGGTTGGGGATGGATTGGGACTTGTCAAAGTGCTGGCAGTTCTCCCGCATTTCCTGGAGCTTTTCCTTTTCTTTCAGCAGGGAGGAGATCTGCTGGGCGAAGTCACCATCCTTTTGCAGCCGTACGCCCATGTCGTGGATTTTGAGGAAATTGGCGTTGTCTTCCTCCTGGCCGGGGATGGCGTCAAATACGGCCATGGGCAAGTTGCAAGCCAGGGCTTCCGACACGGTGAGGCCGCCGGGCTTTGTCACCAGCAGGTCGCTGGCGTGCATATATTTTTCCACCTCGTCGGTGAAATAGATCAGCCGGGTGGGAAGCTGGGGATGGGAGGTGATCTCCTTTTCAAAGGCTTCGTACAGCTTTTGGTTCCGGCCGGTGATGACGATGATCTGCATTTTCACATCCGTGGAGGCCAAGTCCCGGTACAGCTTCATGATGTTGGACACCCCAAAACTGCCTGCCATAAACAGCAGGGTGGGGAGGCTGGGATCCAGGTGCAGGTCACGCAGCAGCATATCCCGGTCTTCCCGGTGGAAAAATACACCGTGGACAGGGATGCCAAAGGGATAGATCTTTTTCGGGTCCACGCCAAAGCTGGTCAGTTCCGGCACCATGTCGTCGCTGGCCACTACATAGGCGTCCACATAGGGGGCGATCCAAGCACGATGCACCCCATAGTCCGTGAGGATGCAGATCAGCGGCGCGGTGATCAAGCCATCCTCCTTCAGGTCGGAAACCATTTCCGTGGCAAAGGGGTGGGTGGTCAGGATCACATCCGGGTGGTACTTGGAAATGTTGGCGTACAGCAGGTTGCTGAAGGCCCCGCTGAGCTTGGGCACCAGGCCGGAGAGCAGGTTTTCCCGGTTGGTCTGCTTGTAGAGCCTGCCGAACATGGCCGGGATCCGCTTGGCCATGAAGCGGTAGGTGTCGCACACAGATTTGTCCAAGAACCGGTTGACGGCTTTCAGGGTGTCGATGGTGACCACCTCGTAGCCGGTGTTGTCGCGGATGTACTGTTCCACTGCAGCGGAGGCGCGCAGATGCCCTCCGCCGGTGGCAGCTGTCAATAGCATGATTTTCATAAAATTTCTCCTCATTTCCCTCGAATCCAGGAAGCCTGCCGGTGGCCCCGGCGGGCAAATTACCTCAGAATGTATTGTAGCACGGGGTGGTATAAAAAGCTAGTGATTTTCGCGAAAATGGACACCCTGCCGCTTTACAATTCCCCTGGGGGAAGGTATAATGAAACACAAAGAATGCGAGTATCTGCCAAGGGAAGGATGCGCCTGTTGTTTGGGCATTCCCTGGGCTGGCAGTGGGAAAGGATGGGTGCAATGCGCCGAAAGACATGGATGGTAAAATTGGCGGCTGGGATGGCCTCCCTGCTGCTTCTCACAGGCCTTTGTGCCTGTTCCCATACAAACCAGGAGGAGTCCTCCTCCCAGGCGTCCCAAGTGGAAGATTTGAGCCTCTTCCCGGAAGGCGCCAGCATTGGCGGTAAAAACATTGCAGGGAAGACTGTGGAGGAAGCCCTGGAAATTGCCCGGAATGCCATGCAAGAACAGGTGGGCTCTTTAGAGATCACTGTGAAATTCCGGGACGATACCATCCTCCTCTCCGGGGAGGACTTTGTCACCCAGGATGTGCTGGATCTGACCCTGCCCCGGATGCTGGAGGAGCGCTGTTCGGAAGATATCCCCTTAAACTATGTGACGGACCTTTCCGAGGCGGGGGAGCAAAAATTGCTGACTGCTGCCCAATCCTGTGTCACCGAGGCGAAAGAGGCCACCATTTCCGGCAGGGGAGAGGATGGCAGCTTCACCTTCTCCGACGAACAGACCGGCAGCCGGGTGGACCTTTCCAAAACCTTGGAGAGTGTGCGGCAGCTCCTCTCCCAAAAGCACGGGGGGGACATCCAGGCGGCATTTGTGGAAACCGCCCCCAAGCAGACAAAGGCCTATCTGCAGGAACACTTTGTCAAGCTTTCCAGCTATAGCACCGTGTCAACCAACACGGCCAACGGCAACAGCAACATGAAGCTGGCCCTCTCCAAGGTCAATGGCACCATCCTGCAGCCGGGTGAGGAGTTTTCCTACAACACCACCCTGGGGGACAGCACAGACCCCAACAACGGATGGCTTCCCGCCGGAGGTATTTCCAGTGGCGTCATCGTGCAGATGTACGGCGGCGGTATTTGCCAGGGTTCCACAACCCTGTACATTGCCGCCCTCAACGCCGGCATGGAGATTGTAGAGCGTTGGGAACACGCCATCCCCTCCTCCTATTGCCCCATTGGCTTGGATGCCACTGTGGACTACGGCAACTTGGACTTCCGCTTTAAAAACCCCTTGGAAACCCCGGTGTACATCGCCGCTTGGATGGACGGCACCACCTTGTACGTGGAATTTTACGGTTGCTTCCCAGAAGAATGGGATAAAGTGGTGGTTTCCTCCGAGCAGACCAGCGCTACCGCGCCCCTGTCTTCGGTGAGCTTCCGGGAGGACAGCAGCTTGGCATCTGGCCAGTATGTGCGGCGGTCTTCGGGGAACACCGGTTACACTGCCCGGGCGTACTGCAGCTTTTATAAGGGGGATACGTTGGTGAAGAGCGAGGAGCTTTCCTCCTCCAGCTATCCCGCCACTGGCAAGGTATACGCTGTAGGCCCCGGCACGGATACGGACAAGGTGGATACGTCGAAAGAGTCGGGCAACACCTCCGAGGCAGACCCCACGCCCACCCCGGCGCCCACCCCAACGCCCCAGCCTGCCACTCCAACGCCAGCAACCCCCACACCTTCCACGCCCACGCCTACCCCGGCAACTCCCACTCCCGTTCCGGCCACACCCACCCCGGAGCCTGTGGTGACCGACACGCCGGCTCCCACTCCTTCTGCTGGGCAGGATACCCCTACCCCAGAGGGAACGGGAGTGTAACAACGAAAAATGGAGTCCCCAGCGTTTGGAAACAGGCGCTGGGGATTTGATGGTTATTCCATGGGAAAGGATTGAATGCTGTGAAAGACGGATTTTATCGCATCGCCGCCGCAACGCCGCCGGTGGCTGTAGCCAATGTGGAGGAAAACCAGGCCCAGATTTTGGAAAAGATCCAGCAGGCCGCCAGCCAAGGCTGCGGCGCTGTGTGTTTCCCAGAGCTGTCCCTCACCGCCTACACCTGCGGGGATTTGTTTAAAGACCGCACCCTCCTTGCCGGGGCTGAAAGCGCCCTGGCTTCCTTGCTGGAGGACACCGCTGGGCTGGATATCCTCTGCGCGGTGGGGGTCCCGGTGCCTTGGCAGGGGGCGCTGTACAACTGTGCCGCCGTGTTCCACAAGGGGCGTCTGCTGGGGCTTTCTGCCAAAACCTATATCCCCAACTACTCCGAATTCTACGAGGCCCGGCATTTCACCGCCGCCCCGCAGCCCATGGAGGTCACCTTTGCCGGGCAGAAGACTTGGCTGGGCCAGGGGCTTTTGTACTGCTGCGAAAATGTCCCGGACCTGCTGGTGGGCGTGGAGATCTGCGAGGACCTCTGGAGCCCCTTGCCTCCCAGTGTCAGCCTGGCTTTAAACGGGGCCACGGTGATCCTGAACCCCTCTTGCAGCGATGAAACCATTGGCAAGGCGGAGTACCGCCGGGAGCTGGTGCGGCAGCACTCCGGCCGGCTGCTGGCTGCCTACGCCTATGTGGACAGCGGCTTGGGAGAGTCCACCACGGATATGGTGTTTGCGGGCCACGACCTGATTGCGGAAAACGGCTCGCTGCTGGCAGAGAGCCAGCTGTTTACCACTGGCCTGGTTTCCGCCGACGTGGACTTGGAGCGCCTTTCCCAGGAGCGCCGCCGGATGAACAGTTGGCATCCCGCCCAGGACCCCCAGGTGGTGCGCATCCCCTTCCGCTATGAGGAGAGCACCTTGGAGCGCTTCCAGCCCCAGCGGGAATTTTCCCCGGCGCCCTTTGTGCCCCGGGACGCGGTGGGGCTTTCCGACCGCTGCCAGCTGATCCTGACCATGCAAAGCGTGGGCCTGGCCTCCCGGCTTGCGGCCATCCACGGCAAGGTGGCTGTGGTGGGCCTTTCCGGCGGGCTGGACTCCACCCTGGCGCTGCTGGTCACAGCCCGGGCGTTCGACCGGCTGGGGCTGCCCCGGGAGGGCATCCATGCCCTGTCCATGCCCTGCTTCGGCACCACCAGCCGGACCAAGTCCAACGCCCAGCGCATTGCGGAAGAGCTGAAGGTCAGCTTCCGGGAGGTTTCCATTGAGAAAGTGGTGCGCCAGCACTTTTTGGACATCGGCCAAAGGGAAACCGACCTGGATGTGACCTATGAGAACTCTCAGGCGCGGGAGCGCACCCAGGTGTTGATGGACACGGCCAACCGGCTGGGGGGCATTGTCATCGGCACCGGCGACTTGTCGGAGCTGGCCCTGGGCTGGGCCACCTATAACGGCGACCATATGTCCATGTACGGGGTGAACAGCTCCATCCCCAAGACCCTGGTGCGGCACCTGGTGCGCTATGTGGCGGACCACAGTGAACCTGCTTTGCAGGAGGCCTTGCTGGACGTGCTGGACACTCCGGTGTCCCCGGAGCTGCTGCCTCCCAAGGACGGGGAGATCGCCCAAAAGACCGAAGAGCTGGTGGGGCCCTACGAGCTTCACGACTTTTTCCTTTACTATATGCTGCGGTTCGGTTTCACCCCGGGGAAGATCTACCGGATGACCTGCCGCGCCTTTGCCGGGGAGTATGACGAAGCCACTATCAAAAAGTGGATTGGCGCCTTTTACCGGCGGTTCTTCACCCAGCAGTTCAAACGCTCCTGCTTGCCGGACGGCCCCAAGGTGGGGTCGGTGACCCTGTCCCCCCGAGGGGATTTCCGGATGCCCAGTGACGCCAGCTGGCGGGTGTGGCAAAAAGAGTTGGAAAGCCTGTGAGCTTTCCAGAGAGGAGCGCATGGATGGATACAAAACGGGTGCTGGTGACTTTGCCAGTGGAGGAAAGTCACGTAAATATGCTGCAAGAAGCCGCTCCCGGGTGGGAATTCCGGTTCCGGGGGTCTGACCGGCTGATCTATACCTCCCGGGAAAACGCTGTAAAGTGTCCTGCTTTACAAGAAGAGGACGTGGCTTGGGCCCAGGTGATTTTGGGGAACGTGCCGCCCAAAATGCTGGCTGGTGCCAAAGACCTGCTGTGGCTGCAAACCAACAGCGCCGGGGTGGAGGACTATGTGCGCCCCGGGGTGCTTTTGCCCCACACCCAGCTGACCAACGCCACCGGGGCTTACGGGCTGGCCATCTCCGAGTATATGCTGGGGGTGTTGCTGTCCTTGTTCAAAAAGCTGGAGCTGTACCGGGATGCCCAAAAGGAGGGCCGTTGGGGCTCTCTGGGGCCGGTGCAGTCGGTGTACGGCGCCACGGTGCTGGTGCTGGGCATGGGGGACATCGGCGGGGAATTCGGCAGCCGGTGCAAGGCCCTGGGGGCCAAGGTGATCGGCGTGCGGCGCAGCCAGCGCCCCAAGCCCGACTATGCTGACGAGGTCCACCTGCTGGAAGACTTGGACGACCTGCTGCCTCAAGCGGACGTGGTGGCCGTCACCCTGCCGGGGACGGAAGCCACCCGTGGCCTGCTGAACCGGGAGCGCCTGGCCAGGATGAAAGAGGGGGCCGTGCTCTTAAACGTGGGCCGGGGGACCATTGTGGACACCGAGGCACTGTGCGACGCCCTGGAAAGCGGCCATTTGGCCGGGGCCGGGCTGGACGTCACCGACCCGGAGCCACTGCCGCCCACCCACCGGCTGTGGCAAATCCCCACCGCCGTGGTGACGCCTCACATTTCCGGGTTTTACCACTTGAAGGCCACCCACGACAGAGTGGTAGGGATTTTGGTGGAGAACCTGAAGCATTTTTACGCCGGGGAGCCTTTGCGCAACCAGGTGGATTTTTCCACCGGCTACCGCAAGCTGCCCACGGCCTGAGAGAAGGAACAGAATGAGCGAACATTATCTGGACAACAGCGCCACCACCCAGGTGCTCCGCCCTGTGGCGGAGCGCGCCTTGGAGCTGATGGTGGAGGAATATGGCAATCCATCGTCTTTGCACACCCGGGGGTTCCGGGCGAGGCAACAGGTAGAGGAGGCCCGGGCCTTGGTGGCCCAGCGGCTGGGCGCCCAGCCGGAAGAGGTGTTTTTCACCAGCGGCGGCACCGAGGCCAACAACCTTGCCCTGTTTGGGGCGGCCCAGGCCCGGAAGCGCCTGGGGAATAAGATCGTCACCACCGCGGCGGAGCACGATTCCATCCTCAACACCTGCCACGAGCTGGAGCGCCAGGGCTTTCAGGTGGTGTATCTGAAGCCCGATGGGGAGGGCCACCTGCCGGAACAGGCTTTGGCAGACGCCATTGACAGCAGCACCATCCTGGTCAGCGTGATGCTGGTGAACAACGAAACCGGCGCCATTTTCCCGGTGGAGGCGGCCGCCCGGGCCATCCGCCGGAACAAGGCCCCGGCCCTGCTCCATGTGGACGCGGTCCAAGGGTTTGGCAAGCTGCCCTTCACCGTGAAAAAACTGGGGGTGGATCTGCTCACCCTCAGCGGCCATAAGATCCACGCCCCCAAGGGCATCGGCGCGCTGTATGTGAAAAAAGGCACCCGGATCTTGCCCCATGTGTTTGGGGGCGGCCAGGAGCGAGGCCTGCGTTCCGGCACGGAGAGCACCCCGTTGATCTGCGCTTTGGGGGAGGCTGTCCGGCTGCTGCCCCCTGCCGGGGAGGCATTGGAGCAGGTGGGGGCCTTGAACCGCCTGCTGCGGCAGAAGCTGGGGGAGATCCCGGAGGTGGCCATCCATTCCCCGGAGGATGCCTTGCCTTACGTGCTGAACTTTTCCGCCGGTCGGGTCCGGGGAGAAACCATGCTCCACTTCCTGGCCCAGCGGGAGGTGTATGTCAGTTCCGGGTCCGCCTGTGGGAGAGCCAAGCCCAGCCATGTGCTGGAGTCCATGGGCTTGCCTGCAGACCAGGTGACCAGCGCCCTGCGGGTGAGCTTTTCCCGGTTTTCCACCCAGGAAGACGTGGAGGCCCTGGTGGAGGGCTTGAAGCTGGGGCTGGAAACCTTGGCCCGCAGCTAGTAGCAGCTAGTAAAAGTATGGAAACGAAAATGCCGGCAAACCAGGTTCAGCGGGCTGCCGGCCGTGATTTTATAGAGTTGGAGTGTAGTATGCCACAAGAAGTATTCCTTTTAAAACTGGGCGAAATTGCCTTAAAGGGCCTGAACCGCCGGGCCTTCGAGGACGTGCTCCTCAAAAATATCCGCCGCAGGCTGCAAAGCGCGGGGGAGTTCTCTGTCACGTCCCGCCAGTCCACGGTGTATGTGGTGCCCAAGGACGACGGTGCCGACATGGACCTGGCCGAAGACCGGGTTTCCAAGGTGTTCGGCGTGGTGGGCTATGCCCGGGCGGGCGTGGCCGAGAAAGACCTGCAAAAGATCTGTGAGCGGGCGGCCGAGTATTTGGCAGACCAGCTGGAAGAGATCTCCACCTTTAAAGTGGAGTGCAAACGCAGCGACAAGCAGTTCCCCTACAAGTCCCCGGAGGTTTCCGCCCAGGTGGGTGGCTACCTGCTGGAGCAGTTCCCCCATTTGCAGGTGGACGTCCACCATCCGGAGTTAACGGTCCGGGTGGAGGTGCGGGAGCAGTACGCCTTTGTCCACGGGGACACCAAACCCGGCGCGGGGGGCATTCCCGTGGGCACCGGCGGCAAGGCGGCCATCCTCATCAGCGGCGGGCTGGACAGCCCGGTGGCCGCCTGGATGATGGCCAAGCGGGGCGTGGAGCTGACCGCCATCCACTTTGCCAGCCCCCCTTATACCAGCGAGCTGGCCAGGGAAAAGGTGAAGCGGCTGCTGCAAAAAGTGGCCCAGTATGCCGGGCGCATCAAGTTTATCACCGTGAACTTCACCCACCTGCAGGAAGAGATCCGGGACAAGTGCCCCGAGGAGCTTTCCACGGTGATCTTGCGGCGGTTCATGCTCCGGGCGGCGGAGCGGGTGGCCCGGGATGAGGGCTGTTCTGCCCTGATCACCGGGGAGAGCTTGGGCCAGGTGGCCAGCCAGACCATCCAGGCCATCGCCTGCACCGACGCTGTGGCCACCATGCCGGTGTTCCGGCCGCTGATCGGCTGGGACAAGTCAGAGATCGTGAAAGTGTGCTATCAGATCGACACTTACGACATCTCCATTGAACCCTATGAGGACTGCTGTACCATCTTCACCCCCAAGCATCCCCGGACAAAGCCCATCCTCCACTTCGTGGAGAGCGGCGAGCAGGCCATCGACGGCCCTGCGCTGCTGGAGGAGAGTTTGGCGCAGCTGGAAACCGAGTGGGTCATGCCCTGAGAGGCGCCTTTGAGTTGTACAGAAAAGAGGAGAAAACGCTATGAACGCTGAGATCATTTCCGTGGGCACCGAGCTGCTTTTGGGACAGGTGGTGAATTTGGACACCGCCATTGTGGCCCAGGAGCTTTCGGGGCTGGGGATCAACTTGCTGTATTCCGCTGTGGTGGGCGACAATGTGGATCGCCTGAAGCACGCGGTGGACACGGCCATTTCCCGCAGCGACCTGCTGATCATGACCGGGGGCCTGGGGCCCACCACCGATGACCTAACTAAGGAAACCACCGCGGCCTGTGCCGGGAAGAAGCTGGTGCTGCACCAGCCCAGCTTGGACCGGATCTTGAACTACTTCAACGAGAAAAAGGTCAGCTCCAACCAGGAGAAGCAGGCCTGGCTGCCCGAAGGCTGTACCGTGTTCCAAAACGACAACGGCACGGCCCCCGGGTGTGCTTTCCAGGCAGAGAGCGGCTGCACCATCATCATGCTGCCCGGGCCGCCTTCCGAGCTGACCCCTATGCTGAAGAACTACGTGGTTCCCTTCTTGAAGAAGGAGCAGGAGTATGTGATCGTGTCCCACAACGTGCATATTTACGGCCGGGGGGAGGCCCCTGTGGCCCAGATGCTGGATGACCTGATGGACGGGGAAAACCCCACCTTGGCGCCCTACGCCAAAGAGGGGGAATGCTATATGCGGGTTACTGCCAAAGCCCACACCCCGGAGGAGGCCGATGCCATGTGCCAGCCTCTCATTGAGGAAATCAAGCGCCGGGTGGGGGACTTTGTCTACAGTGTGGACGTGGAAACCCTGGAAGAGCTGGTGGTTTTCCTGCTGAAGGAACGGGGCAAAAAGTTGGCCTGCGCTGAGTCCTGTACGGGCGGGCTTCTCTCTAAGCGCATCACCGATGTGCCCGGTTCCTCCAGCGTGTTTGATATGGGCTGTGTCACCTACGCCAACCAGGCCAAAGAGGACCTGCTGTCCGTTTCCAGGGAAACCTTGGAGCGCTTCGGGGCTGTCAGCCCTGAAACAGCCCGGGAGATGGCCGAAGGCATGGTGCGCCGCTCCGGCAGCGACCTGGGGGTGGGCATCACCGGCATCGCCGGTCCCGATGGCGGGACGGCCCAAAAGCCTGTGGGGCTCATCTACATTGCCCTCTCCGACGGGGAACACACATGGGTGACCAAGCGGTCCCCCTTGGGGCGCACGAAAAGCCGGGAATGGCACCGCCACTGTGCCGCCAGCCAAGCGCTGGATATGGTGCGCCGGTATTTGACGGGGCTTCCGGTGGAGGCAGAGTATTGAGCCAGCCCCTCTGAGGGAATCATTGTGTAAAAAAGCGGTGCCGCATTCCAGCGGTTCCGCTTTTTTGCTTTCCCTTTTGCCGGAAAAGTGCTATCATAAGGGCAAGCCTGAAAAGGAATCAACCTGGAAAAGAGGGAAGTTATGAAACGAAAGCCTCCAATGACCAAAGAACAGCGCCGCCAACAGGGCAAGGAAACCCGGGCGCAGATACGGCAGGATGCACGCAAGCATCCGGCACTGTTTACCACCTATGTGGTGCTGCGGGTGCTGGTGCTGTTGGTGATGGTGCGGGAAGTGTTCAATGGGGATTATTACAACGTGTTCCTCTGCGGGCTCACCTTGGTGCTGTTTATGATCCCCACCTTTGTGGAGCACCGGCTTCACATTAACGTGCCCAATACTTTAGAAATTATCATCTTGCTGTTTATTTTCTCGGCGGAGATTTTGGGGGAAATTCAAGAGTATTACCTCATTCTCCCGTTTTGGGACACCATGCTCCACACCATGAACGGCTTTTTGATGGCTGCCATCGGCATTGCCATGGTGGACATTTTGAACCGTTCCCAGAAATTCCGGGTGCAATTGTCCCCCGCCTTTGTGGCGTTGGTGGCTTTTTGCTTCTCCATGACTGTGGGCGTGCTGTGGGAGTTTTTCGAGTATGGCATGGATGTCTTTTTCCACACCGATATGCAGAAAGACACTTGGATTTACGCCGTTTCCTCCGTCAATCTGAACCCAGATGGCCACAATGTGCCGGTGCAGGTGGCCGTTGACAGTGTGGTAGTCAACGGGGAAACGTGGCCGGGTTACCTGGACATCGGCTTGATCGACACCATGAAGGACCTGCTGGTGAACTTCATTGGCGCGGTGATCTTTTCCGTGATCGGCGCCTTGTACATCATGGGGCGTGGCAAAGGAAAGTTTGCCCCCCGGTTTATCCCCCGGCTGAAAAAGGAGGAACTGCCTCCGCCCAGTGAGGAAGGGGGGCTCTTAAAGCCCATCTCCCTGGAAGAAGAGCCTTCGGCGAGCCACGAAGAGCAGCAGGGCAAGGGGAAGAAGCAGCAGAAAAACGGCTGACATACCGTGAAAATACTTGAGAAAAAAGGAGGAGTTTGTGTTGGATACCACCGTTGTTACAAAGCAAGGGGCTGTTGCCGGCGTTTTGAGCCAGGACGGCCAGACAGTCATTTTCCGGGGCGTGCCCTACGCCCAGCCCCCGGTAGGGGAGCTCCGTTTCCGCCGGCCCCAGGCCCACACCCCCTGGGAGGGCGTGCTGGACTGCAAGGAGTTTGGCCCTCGCTGCCCCCAGGCAGATTTGACCGCCATGAATTTTTACAGCAAAGAGTTTTACGATGAGATGGTGCCCCCGGAAAGCGAGGACTGCCTGTATCTGAACATCTGGACTCCGGCCTCCGCTGCCCCGGGGGACAATTTGCCCGTGCTGTTCTGGATCCACGGCGGTGCGTTCATGCACGGCTGCGGTACGGAAAAGGAATTTGATGGGGAGGGCTTTGCCAAAAAGGGCGTGATCCTGGTGTCCATCAACTACCGGGTGAACGTGTTCGGCTTTTTCGCCCACCCGGAGCTGGAAAAAGAGAACCCGGAAGGCGTTTCCGGCAACTACGGCATTTTGGACCAAGCGTTTGCCCTGAATTGGGTGCGTGAGAACATCGCTGCCTTTGGCGGGGACGGGACAAAGATCACCTTGGCCGGGCAGTCGGCAGGCTGCATGAGTGTCCAGGATCTGATCTCCTCACCTCTGACCAAGGGGATGGTCCAGGGGGCTATTTTGCAGAGCGGCGGCGGGCTGCGTGCCCTCCACGCCACCCCTTCGAAAGAACAGTTGTGGGAGATCTCCCAAAAATTGATGGAGCACCTGGGAGTATCCACCTTGGAGGAGCTGCGGCAGGTGCCGGCTTTGAAGCTGCGGGACGCCGCCTATGCCGTAAGCGGCCCTGGGTTGGGGTGGACGCCCCACCAGGACGGCTGGCTGCTGCCCGCCTCTGTGGACGAGCTGGCTGAAAGCGGCGCTATCCACGACATCGCTTTCATGATCGGCTCTACGGGGAACGATATTGGCGGCGAAACGCTGCTGCAGGAGAGCGGGGCCCGGTTCTGCCAGAACCAGCTGGATCTGGGCCGCAAGCCTGCCTATTTCTACTTCTTTAACCGGAAGCTCCCCGGCGACGACGCAGGGGCGTTCCACTCCTGTGAGCTGTGGTACGAGTTTGAAACCCTGGGCCGCTGCTGGCGTCCCTGGGAGGACTGCGACAGGGAGCTGGCCCGGGTGATGAGCGGCTATTGGGCCAACTTTGCCAAGACAGGCGATCCCAACGGGGAGGGCCTGCCCCACTGGGAACCCTATACCCAGGAAAACCACCAGCCGGTGGTGTTGGCGGACACTGTGGGCATGAAACAGTAAAAACAGCCCGGCTGGGGTGGAGGACAATCCTCTAAAAAAGAGCCGGGGGATTTCCCCAAATCAGCCCAGCAAAAAAGGACACCCAAAACCTTTGGGTGTCCTTTTTCTTATTGAGAGAATCAGTTTTTCAAGCTCTGCAGGGGAGCAGGAATCTTGCCGCCCCGGTGGATGAACTCATAGGGGGAGGCGGGGTTCACCGGCATAATGGGGCCGCTGCCCAGCAGGCCGCCAAAGTCCAGCTCTTCGCCAGCCTGTTTGCCCACGGCGGGGATCACACGCACGGCGGTGGTCTTGGAGTTCACCATGCCGATGGCCATTTCGTCGGCGATGATGCCGGAGATGATCTCGGGGCTGGTGTCGCCGGGAATGGCAATCATGTCCAGGCCCACGGAGCAAACCGCGGTCATGGCTTCCAGCTTGTTCAGGGTCAGGCAGCCGCTGCGGGCAGCCTGGATCATCCCAGCGTCTTCAGTGACCGGGATAAAGGCGCCGGAGAGGCCACCTACACTGGAGGAGGCCATGACGCCGCCCTTTTTCACCGCGTCGTTGAGCAGCGCCAAAGCGGCGGTGGTGCCGTGGGCACCGCACTGCTCCAAGCCCATGCCTTCCAAAATATAGGCCACGCTGTCGCCAATGGCCGGGGTGGGGGCCAGGGACAGGTCTACAATGCCAAAGGGCACGCACAGCCGCCGGGAAGCCTCTTGGGCCACCAGCTGGCCCATGCGGGTGATCTTAAAGGCGGTGCGCTTGATCAACTCGGCAATCTCTGTGAGGGTGCAGCCGTCCCCGTGCTTCTTGATGGCCGCCCGCACCACGCCGGGGCCGGAAACGCCCACGTTGATCACGCAGTCCGGTTCGCCGGGGCCGTGGAAGGCGCCGGCCATAAAGGGGTTGTCCTCGGGGGCGTTGCAGAACACCACCAGCTTGGCCGCGCCAATGCACTCCCGGTCGGCGGTGCGCTGGGCGGTTTCCTGGATGATGCGGCCCATTTTCTCCACAGCGTCCATGTTGATGCCCGCCTTGGTGGTGCCCACATTGACAGAGGAGCACACCAGTTCCGTTTCGTCCAGGGCCTGGGGGATGCTCTCGATCAGGGCGTAGTCACCAGGGCCAAAGCCCTTGTGGACCAGGGCGGAGTAGCCGCCGATGAAGTTGACGCCCACCGTTTGAGCAGCCCGGTCCAGGGCCTTGGCAAAGTGGACGGGGGATGCCGTGGGGCAGGCCCCGGAGATCATGGCAATGGGGGTGACGGAGATGCGCTTGTTGATGATGGGGATGCCATACTGCCGGGAGATGTCCTCACCGGTCTTCACCAGGTCTTGGGCGTAGCGGCAGATCTTATCGTAGACCTTCTGGGTGGCCTTGTTCACATCGGGGTCGATGCAGTCCAGCAGGGAGATGCCCATGGTGATGGTGCGCACGTCCAGGTCTTCGTTGTCGATCATATTGATCGTTTCTAAAATTTCATTGGTATTCAAAAAGGGGTGCTCCTTTCCATGAGTTCAGGGTGTTTTGGGAAGGCGTGTCAGATTTTGTGCATGGAATTGAAAATGTCCTCGTGCATCACGTGGATCTTCAAATTGGAGCTTGCCCCCAATTGATCGAACTCGTCGGCCAAGTCTGCCACGGCAACGCTGGCGTGGGTGATATCCACCAGCATGACCATGACAAACATATCCTGCAAGATCGACTGGGTCACTTCCAGCACATTCACGCCTTTTTCCGCACAGATCCCGGAAACCTTTGCCAGGATCCCCACCATATCTTTGCCAATGACGGTGATGACGGCTTTTTCCATTTTATCCATGATCCTACCATTCCTTTCACAACTCTTTGTGGTTCATTATGGCCTATTGGGGGCTTCCTGTCAAGCGCGGAATGGTTTCTGCCCGGTTTTTTCCCATTCTTCCTTCCCTTTTTCCCGTTTTTGTGGTAAGATAAACTTCAAGCCTGTGCCGGAACGCTGGCAGTGAGGCTGTGTGAAATCCGGAAAGGAAGTGCCGCTTTTGCGATACCGTTTTGCCTGTGACTGCCATAACCATTCCCGCTGTTCTCCCGACGGGAGCGACTCTGTTTTGGCCATGCGTAGCCGGGCCCAGGAGCTGGGCTTGTGGGCCCACACCTTGACCGACCACTGCGAGTGCCAGGACTTTTCCAGCCGTTACCGTCCCCGGGTGGAACGGGCCTGGGAGGAGATGGCCGCGGAATATCCCCCCATGGGCCAGGCGCCCCAAGGGGCGGCCACCCGGTTTTACCGGGGCATTGAGTTGGGCCAGCCCAACCAGGACCCCCAAGCTGCCCAAGAGGCCTTACAGGGCCGGGACTATGACTTTGTCATTGGCTCCATCCACAACATCCGGGGGTATGAGGACTTTTTCTTCCTGGACTACTCCCAGGTGGCGCCGGATTTCATCGACCAGCTCTTGACCACCTACTGGGAGGAGGAGCTGGAGGTCATTGCCTGGGGGCAGTTTGACACCCTGGCCCACCTGACCTACCCCCTGCGGTATATCCAGGGGGAGCATGGCATCCCGGTGGACCTTGCCAAACACCAAGAGGCCATTGACCAGATCTTTCGGGCGCTGATCGACGCGGGCAAAGCCCTGGAGGTGAACACCTCCGGCTACCGGCAGAAGATCGGCCGGCCGCTGCCGGACCTGCCCTTGGTGCGCCGGTACCGGGAGCTGGGAGGCGAGCTGGTCACCCTGGGCAGTGATGCCCACTGTACCCAGGACCTGGGCAAGGGCATTGAAGAGGGCATGGAGATGCTGCAGGAGGCAGGTTTCCGCTATGTTGCCCTGTACGAGCAGCGCAAGCCCATTTTGCTGCCTTTGAAATAAAAAAACGATTGCCGCGACGCCTTGGTAAGCGTCTATTCTATAGAAAAAAGGAGGAGTGTTTCCATGGCAATGGAACAGCTTTTGGAACTGTTACAGGACCAGGCCAATCTCACCTCTGCCCAGTTGGCATCCATGCTGGGGGAGAAGGAAGAAGATGTGGTGAAGGCCATCAAAAAGTATGAGAAAGAGGGCATCATCAAGGGATACCACGCCCTCATCAACTGGGAGCGCACCGAAGTGCCCCGCGCCACTGCCCTGATCGAGCTGCGGGTCACCCCCAAAAAGGACACTGGCTTCGACGAGATCGCCAGCCGGGTGATGAACTTCCCCGAGGTGGAGAGCGTGTATCTCATGTCCGGCGGCTACGATCTGTCCGTCACGGTCACCGGAAAGACCATGTCGGATATTGCCATGTTTGTGGCAAAGCGTCTGGCCACCATCGACGGGGTGCTGTCCACTGCCACCCACTTCCTGCTGACCAAATACAAGGATGGCGGCGTGGTGTTTGCCAGCGATTACGAGGAAATTGACGAGAGAGGGAGCAATCTGTGTGATTGATTACGATACTTTAGTAAACCGCAATGTGAAGCGGATCAAGCCCTCGGGCATCCGGAAGTTCTTCGACATTGCCAACGAGATGGACGACGTGATCTCCCTTTCCGTGGGCGAGCCCGATTTCCACACCCCCTGGCACATCCGGGAGGAGGGCATCACCAGCCTGGAAAAGGGACGCACCAGCTACACCCCTAACCGGGGCTTCCTCAAGCTGCGTGCAGAGATTTCCAATTATATCGAACGCCACTACAATGTAAAATACGACCCGGAAAGCGAGATCCTGGTCACTGTGGGAGGCAGCGAGGCCATTGACCTGTGTGTGCGCAGCCTGATCAACCCCGGTGATGAGGTGCTCATCCCTGAGCCCAGCTTTGTGTGCTATGTGCCCATCACCGAAATGGCCGGGGGTGTGCCGGTGGTCATCGAAACGAAGCCGGAAAACAGCTTCCGCCTGACCCCGGAAGATCTGGAGGCAAAGATCACCGACAAGACGAAACTGTTGATCCTGCCCTACCCCAACAACCCCACCGGCGCGGTGATGCGCCGTTCGGATCTGGAGGCCATTGCCCAGGTGGTGGAACGCCACAACCTGCTGGTGCTTTCCGACGAGATCTACGCCTCCCTCACCTACGGCAGCGAGCCCCATACGGCGTTTTCCGCCATTCCCGGGATGCAGGAGCGGACCATTTTGGTCAACGGGTTCTCCAAGTCCCACTCCATGACCGGTTGGCGGCTGGGCTACGCCATGGGCCCCAAGGAGATCATCGCCCTGATGACGAAACTTCACCAGTTCGCCATTATGAGCGCCCCCACCATGAGCCAGTATGCTGCTATTGAGGCCATGAAAAATGGCGACGATGACATCGAGTATATGCGGGGCCAGTACGATATGCGCCGCAGGCTCATTGTGGACGGCTTGAACAATATTGGCCTGAAGTGCTTTGAACCGGAAGGCGCCTTCTATGTGTTCCCCTCGGTGAAGAGCACGGGCCTCACCTCTATGGAATTCTGCGAGCGGCTGATCCACTCCCAGCGGGTGGCCGTGGTGCCCGGCGACGCCTTTGGCGCCAGCGGCGAGGGCTTTGTGCGGATCTCCTACTGCTACTCCACCAAGCACATCATTGAGGCCCTGGAGCGCATGGAAGCGTTCCTGAAGGAGCTGTGATGGCGGGGGAAGCGGTGTGGCTTTCCCGGTGCGGCGGGTACGCCCCGGAAGAGCTGCTGCGGCAAATGGAAGAGGCCTTCACCGCCTTGGGGGTCTGGGAGGAAATCCGTCCCGGCATGACTGTGGTCATCAAGCCCAACCTGGTGATCAGCTCCAAGCCTGACGCCGCCATTGCCACTCACCCTGCCCTGGTGGCCGCGGTGGGCAAGTGCGTCCAGAAGGCCGGGGGAGAGGTGGTCATCGCCGAAAGCCCCGGCGGGCCTTACACCCCCGCCACCATGAAAGCCATTTTCCGGGGCTGCGGTTACACGGATATGGCCAAGGACTGCGGCTTCACCCTGTACACAGAGTGCAAAAGCCGGGAGGTTTCCCTGCCGGGGGCAGTGCGCTGCCGCCAGCTTTCCGTGGCGGAACCCTTCCTCACCCGGGATTACCTCATCGACCTGTGCAAGCTGAAAACCCACTCCATGGTGGGCTTTTCCGGGGCCGTGAAAAACCTGTTTGGCGCGGTGCCCGGGCTGCAAAAGCCGGAGCTCCACTGCCGGTTCCCGGAGAAGCAGCCCTTCTCGGAGATGCTGGTGGACCTGTGCGACTTTTTAAAGCCGGACCTGTGCATTGTGGATGGCATCCTGGCCATGGAGGGCAACGGCCCCACCGGCGGGAAGCCTCGGAAGCTGGGGGTGCTGGGAGCCAGCAAAAGCCCCTATGCCCTGGACGTGTGCGCCACGTCCCTTATCGGCATTGCGCCGGAGAGCATCTTGATGCTGAAGGAGGCCCACCGCCGGGGGCTGGGGCCCATCTCCCCGGAGGAGTGCCGCTTGGTGAAAGAGGGGATCGTCCCCCTGGCCCAGCCAGATTTCCTGAAGGCGGAGGCCTCCAGCACGGACTTTATCGACCGGCTGCCCAAGTTGCTGCGGCCGGCGGCAAAAAAACTGACCACCCCCACCCCGAAGATCCGCAAAGCAGAGTGCGTGGGCTGCGGCAAGTGTGCGGAAAGCTGCCCCCAGCACACCATCCAGATCCGGGATGGGAAAGCGGTGATCCACTATAAAAACTGCATCCGCTGCTTCTGCTGCCACGAAATGTGTCCTAAGCACGTGATTGACATTCGGCGGTGGCGGTTGCTGCACTTTTAATGTCCGAAAATACGGACAAATACATCCGGCCTTACTCGGAGGATAGGACAGAAAGACCCATGAAACTGAAAGCATATGCCAAAATCAATTTGACCCTGGATGTCACAGGGCGCCGGGAAGATGGATATCACACCTTGGACACGGTGATGCAGACCATCTCCGTGTGGGACGAGGTGGAGATCAAGAAGATCAACAAGCCGGGCATCCGGCTGTTCTGCAACCGGGAGTACCTTCCGGTGGATACCAAAAACACAGCGTTCCGGGCGGCCCAGTATTTTTTCGAGCATTGCGGCATCACTGGCCAAGGGCTGGCCATCAACATCCGCAAGTATGTACCCAGCCGGGCGGGAATGGGCGGCGGCAGCGCCGACGCGGCGGCTGTGCTCCACGGCTTGAACCAGATGTTCAAAACCAACCTGCCTTTGGAAACCTTGGTGACCCTGGGGGCGCGGGTAGGGGCCGATGTGCCCTTCTGCGTGGTGGGCGGCACCTGCCGCTGCCAAGGCATTGGGGAACAGGTGCAGAAAGTGTCCCCTTTGCCGGACTGTTGGCTGGTGGTGTGCAAGCCCCCCGCAGGGATGAGCACCCCCCGTGCCTACGCACTGATCGACCAGTTCCCCATTTCCCGGACACAGGCCACTGAGAAGATGGTGTCCCTGCTCTCCGGTGGGGACTTGCGGCGGATCGGTGAGGCGGTGGCTAACCGGTTCGACGAAACCATGAAGCTCCAGCAGGTGCGGGAGATCAAGCGGGTGATGCAAAACGCTGGCGCCTTTGGCTCCAGCATGACTGGCAGTGGTTCGGCGGTGTTCGGCATTTTCGACTCGGAAGTCACCGCCCGGGAGTGTATGCAGCAGCTGGAAGGCAAGGGAAGGCTGTATTTGGCAAGGCCCTTACCCTATGGCTGGGAGCACGCAGACAAGTAAATGGGCGCTTGCAAGCCGGGGGTTTTCCCCGGCTTTTTTGTTGCCCCTGGTTGACTTTGGAGAAGCCAGGGGATAGAATATGGCCAAAGAGAGGAGGCAGCTTTATGAAAGGGAAAAAGCTGGGCTGGGGGCTGCTCTACGGGGCATTGTGCCTGGCCCCTTTGGTGGCAACCGCTGTGATGGTGGGGTGGTTCCTGCCAGATACCATCCCCGCCCACTATGGCGTTTCCGGCCAGGTGGACCGCTGGGGCAGCAAGTATGAGTGTTTCGTTTTGCCGGGGATAACCTTTGCCTTTGGGGCGCTGATGCTGTTGGTAGCCTGGGGCGCCTCTCGTTCCAAGAAGGAGGACGCCCAAAAGGGGCTGAAGGCGACGCTGATCATCGGCGCGGTGGGCCTTTTGGTGTTCGACGCCATGACCGCCTTTTTCCTCTACACCTCCTGGGCCAAGGTGGAGGACCTGGGGAAGATGCCGGAAGGCAGCATCCGGTGGCTGCTGGGGATGATCCCAGTGTTTCTAATCGTTGCCGGTGCTCTGATGCCCCGGTTGAAGCGGAACTACTGGATCGGCGTGCGCACCAAGTGGACCCTGCAAAGCGACGCCGTGTGGGAGAAGAGCCAGCGCTTTGGAGGAAAGGCCTTTGTGGTGGCAGGGGTCCTGTGCTTGGTGGGGATGTTTTTGCCCCCCGCCGGGATGTTTGCAGTGTTTATCCTGTCGGTGGGGGCGGCGGCAGTTGCCTCTATTGTGTATGCTCGCAGGGAAGGGCTGAAAGAACAGTCCGGAAAAACGGATCATGTATAAAAAGAAAGTGGCTGTTGCAAGAGGCAACGGCCACTTTTGCGTTTCTACAATTAGACGGAAAACCGTGCGGTAATCCGGGCGCCACCCTCTGGGGCATTGCCGATCTCCAGGCTGCCGCCGTGTTTTTGGCAGAGCACGCGGCACAGGTACAGCCCCAACCCAAAGTGAAGCTCCCCTTCCGGGTTTGGGGAACGGTCTGCCCGGTAGTAGGGCTCGGCGGCCCGTTTCAAAGCCGCTGGAGGGAACCCTGGGCCGTCGTCGGCCACTGTGAGGGACAAGGTCGTGCCTTCCCTTTCCGCAGTGACCCAGATGTTCCCTTTTGCGTACCGGCCCGCGTTGGAGAGAAGGTTTTCATACACTTGGAACAGCAGCTCACTGTCCAAAAAAACGTTCCCTTCCCCTCGGCTTGCAAAGTGGAACCCCTGCTCTTTACGGAGGATCTTCCCGGTTTCTTCCAGCTGGGCGCACAGGGTGGAAAACGGGACTGTGCTTTTCTGGGGCTCCAGGTCTTCCAGCCGCTGGAGGGAATTCATGCTCTCCACATAGCGCTGTAGCCTGGTGAGGCTGCGCTGCATGGTCAAGACGGTGTCCACCGTCTTTTCCGGGGACAGGTCCCCGGAAGGAAGGGCGTCCAGCAGCAGGTCGCTGTACCCTTGCAGCACCGTCAAGGGGGTGCGCAGGTCGTGGGAAAAGGCTGCGTTTAACCGCTTGCGCTCTTCCACCGCGGCCCACAGGGAGCGGTTGTTTTCCTCCAGGGAGGCGCGCATGGTTTCGAAGGACTGGCACAGCTTGCCCAGTTCGTCACCCGTGGGCACGGCGACTTGGAAATCCAAGTCGTTCTGGGCGATCTTTTGGGAGGCCGCGTTCAAAATAGCCAGGGGTTTTTTGATCTTCCAACGGTAGAACCACCAAGCATCCACCAGAAAGGCCAGCAAAATGGTGAGCACAATGGAACCAACGGCAAGGACGCTCACATGGCTGTAGAAAAAGCGCAGCGGCCCTGCGGGGATAAACCGGTTGGGGTCGGTGGTTTCAATGGGGTAGATTTCCCCTGTGTCAGGGTCCACATAGGCGTATGGCATACTGCTCTGCACGTAGAGGGTCTTGCCATCTTCGGAAAAAACGTAGTATTCCCCCAAGGAGTCCCGGTCGGCAAAGTAGGGGGTGATGTACTGGTAGTAAAGGGCATCCCGGGCGGTTTCCATGGCAAAGCTTTCCACCAGGGCCAAGGTGGTGCCCCCTATGGCGCAGAGCACCGTGGTGATCACCAAGGCGCACCGTAGGGAGAGCTTTTTGTGCCAGAAAAGGCCCTGCCGGTTTTTGAAAGGGTTTTTCATTGCCATTTGTATCCCACGCCCCAAACGGTGACAATCCGCTCGCCGCAGCCGGCCGCGGAGAATTTCGCCCGGACCCGCCGGATGTGTTCCGCTACCACCGAGCTGTCGCCTTCGCTGTCGTATCCCCACACGGATTCATAGATCCGCTCCCGGTCGAACACCTGGGAGGGATGCATGGATAAAAGCTCCACAATATCAAATTCCTTTTTGGCCAGGTGGACCGGTTCCCCGTTTTGGTAAACGCACCGGGCGCCGTAGTCGATGACCAGCCCCTGGTCAAATTTCACTTGGGCCTGGCCCTGGCGGCGTTCCTCCCGGCGCAGGTGGGCCCCCACCCGGGCCAAAAGCTCCTGGGAGGAAAAGGGCTTTAAAACGTAATCGTCCCCGCCGGCGGCAAACCCCCGCACCTTGTCCGCGTCTTCAATGCGGGCGGTGAGGAACAGGATAGGGCAGTTGACGAAATCCCGGACCTGTTTGCACAGGGAAAACCCATCCATATCGGGCATATTCACGTCCAGCAGGATCAGGTCCGGCTTTTGGGAACAAAGCGCCAATGCTTCTTCCCCTCCATAGGCCGGCAGCACCTGGTACCCTTGGCGGGTGAACAGGTCGGTCAGCAAGTGGACAATGTCCGCTTCGTCGTCGGCCACTAAGATCTTGTACATGGCGGTTCCCTCCTTTTTCATGGGGAATAGGATAAGGGGGATTTATCAACTTTTTCTCTGATCCCTGTTAAAAAACAAACCCGCACACCAACCCGGTGATCACAGCGGATGCGTAGAGGAGCCCTGCCAGAAGGAGGTTTTCCTTCCAGTGGTGGTTGTACTTGAACAGCACTGCCAGCCCCAGCCCTGCGCCGGTGCACAGCCCGGCCACCACCGCCCCAAAGGACAGGGAGCCGGACAGGTACAGCTCGGTGAGGATCACCGAAGCGGCGCAGTTGGGAATAAAGCCAATGAGCCCGGCCACAAAGGGCTGCAGCACGCTGCCGGAAAGCAGCACCTGGGAGATGCGGTCCTCCCCCACAAAGTGGATGGCGGTGCCCAGCACCAGGTTGATGAGCAGCAGGAACAGGGCGATCCGCAGGGTGTGCACCAGGGCCGAGCGGAAGATCCCGTGTTCTTCGCAGCCGCAGTCGTGGCAGAGGTCTTCAAAGGGGTGGTCCGGATCGCTGTGGGGCAGGTGCTTCCAGAGCACATCCACCAGCACGCCGAACACACACCCTGCCACCAGCTTCACCCCCAGCAGCAGGGCGAGGTCGGGCAGCGCCCCTGGCTGGGAGATCAAAATGGGCAGGGCCTCGTCGCTGGTGGCCAGGAAGACTGCCACCAAGGTTCCGGGGGTGATGAGCCGGCCTGCGTAGAAGTTGGCTGCTGCCACGGAGAACCCGCATTGGGGCACCAGCCCCAGCAAGGCGCCTCCCACCGGGCCCAAGGGCCCCAGTTTTTTTAAGGCCCCGGTGAGCTTTTCGCTGGCCTTGTGCTCCAAATACTCAATGAGCAGGTAGGCCCCAAAGAGGAAGGGCAGCGTTTTCAGCGTGTCCAAAACAGCATCCCAAAGTAGATCCAGCATAGAAACAACCTTTCTCGAAGTCCGTGTTTAAAAGTTGGTTTTACCAAAGCCGCCTGGAAGGCAAGCCCATTGAACCTTATTATAGCATCCCTGTCAAATGGGATGCATAAGCCCTCCCAAAACTCCCCATACTTTCTCCAGTTTCTGGAAAGGATGGTATTGGAACATGACCCCTGAAAAACATACTCTTGCCAAACGCTTGTTGGGAAAGGCCATGGCCTGTGGGTTCGCCCTGGCTGTGATCGCCAGCTTTTTTCCCTTTGCCGCTGCTTGCGAAACCCTGCCCCAAGACGTGGTGCGCCTCCATGTGGTGGCCAACTCCGACTCGGAAGAGGACCAGGCTGTGAAATTGTTGGTGCGGGATGCCGTACTGGAGGAGGCCGCCCGCTGGTACGGGGATGCCTCCTCCATGGAAGAGGCCAGCGCTGTGCTGTGCACCCATTTGCAGTCCCTGACGGGGACTGCCCGGAAGGTGCTGGAAGAGCAGGGCTTTTCCTATTCTGCCCAAGCGGAGATGACCGAAATGTACTTTACCACCCGGGATTACGGTTCGTTCCGGCTGCCTGCGGGGCGCTACCGGACGCTGCGGGTCACCCTGGGGGAGGGTGCGGGGAAAAACTGGTGGTGTGTGGTGTTCCCCACCTGGTGTTTGCCGGCGGCCAGCCAGGACAACGCCCTGCTGACCCTGCCGGACGGGGAGCGGGAAGTGGTGGAAAGCCAGGGGGACTACCAGGTGAAATGGAAAGCGGTGGAGCTTTGGCAGGCTTTGCGGGAATTTTTCCGGGAGTGATGTACTTTCCCTGGGCAGGGGGAGTGTGGTATAATCTTTTCTAAGCCCCAGCGGTGAGTATGCGCAGCGTACGAAAGCGCGAATTGCCCCGTGCGGGCACGCACACGTTTTTTGACACCTTTCCTTCAAGAAAGGTGGGGGAGGAGAGAGAAATGCTGCAGTTTGTCCTGGGAAGAGCAGGCAGCGGGAAAACAGAATACCTGCGCCGCCTGTTGGCCGACAGGAGCCTGTCCGGTTTTGGGGGCACGGTGATGATCGTCCCGGAGCAGTACACCTTTGAAACGGAGAAAGCCATGCTGCGCCTGGCCGGCCCTGTGCGGGGAAATGCCATCCCGGTGTACAGCTTTACCCGTCTGGCGGAAGCTGTGTTCCGGAAAGAAGGAGGCGCCGTGGGCCGCAGGCTCAGCGATGGGGGCAGGCGCATCTTGATGGCCTCCGCCATTGAGGCCTGCCAGGACCGGTTGGAGGTCTACGCAGCCGCGGCGAAAAGCGGCCGGGTCACCGACGTGATGCTCACCGCGGTGAACGAAATGAAGATGTGCGGCATCTCCCCGGAGGAACTGGGCCATACCGCCCGGGACTTGGGCGGCAGCGGCCTGGGGAAAAAACTCTCGGAGCTCTCCCTGCTGTACCATACATACGACGCGCTGGTGGCTGCCTCCTACCTGGATTCCCGAGATGACTTGACAAGGCTCTCCCAGGCTTTGGAAACCAGCAGCTTTTTTGAGGGGTGCACCGTGGCGGTGGACTCCTTTGAGGGCTTTACCGCCCAGGAGGTGGCCGTTCTCACCCAGATCATGCGCCGGGCGGATCAGGTGATCGTTTCTCTGTGCACCGACGGTCTGGATCACACCGGCACAGGGCTGTTTGCCTTGGTGGACCGCACCCTCCACCGCCTTTCTGCCGCCGCGGCGGAAAATGGGGTCAGTGTCCAGCCGCCGGTGATGCTCACCGGGGCGCCCAGGTTCCAAAACGAGAATTTGAAGCTGGTGGAAGCCCAGCTGTTTTGCGCTGGGGAAACCATGACCTCCCCGGACCATGAGGGCATCACCGTGTTTGAGGCCCGTGACCCTTACGAGGAAGCGGAGTTCGTGGCGGCCACCATCCGCCGCCTGGTGACCCAGGAGGGCTGGCGCTACCGGGATTTCTCCATCATCTGCCGCAGCCCGGAGCGCTATTACGGCTGCCTGGACGCCGCCCTGAAAAAGCGGGACATCCCCTGTTTTGTATCCCAGCCCGCCCGGGTGGACGGGGAGCCGGTGACCCGGTTTGTGCTGGGCGCCTTTGAGGCGGTGCTGGGGGGCTACCCAACAGAGGCTTTGCTGGAAATGCTGAAGACCGGTGTTTCCGGGTTTACCGCCGAGGAGATCTCCAGCTTGGAGAATTACGCCTACCTGTGGAAGATCGGCGGCACCGGGTGGCGGCAGGAATTTGTCCGCCACCCCCAGGGGTTTGGCAGGGAGTTTGCCCCGGAGGACACCCAGGAGCTTGCCCGGCTGAACCAGCTGCGCCAGAGGCTCATCGGCCCCTTGGAGCGTTTTGCCGCCCGGACAAAGGACGCCACCGGCAGTGGGATCTCCCAGGCAGCCTACATGATGCTGATGGCCTATGGCATGGAGGAAAACCTGCCGGCCTATTGTCTGGCTTTGGAAGAGGCCGGGGAGGATGCCCTGGCGAAGAAGCAGCTGCGGGTGTGGGATCTGCTCATGGAGATCCTGGACCAGATGCGGGCCATTTTAGGGGACCGTCCCCTTCCTCGGGAACGGTATTACCAGCTGTTAAAGGAGGTCATCGCTGGGGAGGACGTGTCGGAGATCCCCCAAACCGTGGACCAGGTGATCTTCGGCACCGCGGAACAGGTGCGGCAGTCCTCCCCCCGGGCGGCGTTTTTGATCGGCGCGGCCCAAGGGGAGTTCCCCCTGGCCCCCAAGTCCAGCGGCGTGTTCTCCGATGCCGAGCGCCGGGAGCTAATTGCCCGGGAGCTGCCCCTGGGCGACCCCCTGGAGCAGCGGGCCATCGAGGAGCGGTACCTGGCCTATTCGGTGGCCTGTGCCCCCTCCCAGCGGCTGTATGTCAGCTGGCCCCGCACCGCCGACGGGGAGGACAAAGAGCCCAGCGAGCTGGTGACCGCCCTGCTGGGGATCTTCCCCACCTTGCGGCCACTGCGGGACTTGCCGGACGTTTATTTTGCCAACTCCAAGGAGGCGGCTTTCTCCCGGATGGCCGCTCGGTTCAACCAGACTGACAGCGCCTCTGGGGCTTTGCGGCAGCTGTTCGAGGGCGACCCTGCCTACCGGGGCCGGGTGGAGGCCTTGGAGCGGGCCGCAGGCCGGGGAGAGGAGCAGCTGGAAGACTCTGCCCTGGCCCAGGAACTTTTTGGGAAACGCCCCTTCCTTTCCCCCACCCAGGTGGAGGTGTACCATCAGTGCCCCTTCCAGTACTTTTGCCGGTATGGCTTAAATGCCAGGGAGCGCCGTCCTGCAGAGGTGGACGTGCTTCAGTACGGCACCTTGATGCACTTCCTGTTTGAGCGGATCTTCCGGGAGCCGGCCCAGGTGCGGGCCGGGTGGACCGAGGAGGAGCTGGAGGAGCGGGTGTCCGGGCTGATCCAGGAGTACGCCCAGGAGAACATGGGCGGCCTGGGGCTGCTCTCCGGCCGGGAAAAGTATCGGCTTTCCCGGCTGTGCCAGTCGGCCTGCAAGCTGATCCGCCACGTGGAGGAGGAGCTTGCCCAAAGCCAGTTTGTGCCCCAGCACTTGGAGTGGGGATTGGGCTATGGAAAGGACGCCCTGCCCTTGGAGATCCCCACCGCCAAGGGAAAAGTCACCGTGGGGGGCACCATTGACCGGGTGGACCTGTATGTGGACCCCCAAGGCAAGCGCTTTGTGCGGATCATCGACTACAAGACCGGTCGAAAGACCTTCCGGCTGGCGGATGCCCTGTACGGCCTGAATATGCAGATGCTGGTGTACTTGGCAGCCTTGGTGGAAAACGGCCAGGAGTTCCCCGCAGGGATCCTGTATATGCCTGCGGCGGAGCCCTCTGTGTCTGTGGACCGGGGCACCGGCGAGGACAAGATCAAGGCGGAGGCGGACAAGCAGCTGAAGATGAGCGGCCTGGTGTTAAGCGACCAGGAGATCATCCAGGCCATGGAGGCCGGGGCCAAGGGGCGGTTTATCCCCGCGTCCTTGAATAAGGACGGCAGCCTGGGGCGGTTCAGCTCGGCCCTGGATGGGGACCAGCTGAAAACGGTGCTGGCCTACTCCAAACGGCTGATTGCCACCATGGGGGAGGAGCTGCTTTCCGGCCGGGTGGAGGCCGCCCCCAACCGGAAGAACAAAATCCCCTGCCGCTGGTGCGCCTACAGCCCGGTGTGCGGCAAGGAGTTTGACGAGAAGGACGTGGAGCAGGACAAGACCACCTCCCAGGAGGCGCTGCTCCAAATGGAGGAAGCTTTGGGGAAAGGAGGAGATCGCCATGGCTGAGATGCGTTGGACCGACAGCCAGCAAGACGCCATTTCTGCCCGCCGGGGCACCGTGCTGGTGGCGGCGGCAGCCGGGTCCGGGAAGACAGCAGTGCTGGTGCAGCGGGCCATTGAACGGCTCACTGACCCGGTAAACCCCACCAATGCCGACCGGATGCTGATTGTCACCTTTACCAAAGCGGCAGCCGCGGAGATGCGTGCCCGCCTGGAGCGGCGGCTCCAGGACCTGCTGCGGGAGCATCCCGGGGACCCCCACCTGCGGCGGCAAAGCATTTTGCTCTCCCAGGCCCACATCGGCACGGTGGACAGCTTCTGTGCGGAGATGGTCCGGGAGTTTTTCCACCTGCTGGACCTCTCCCCAGATTTCAAGATCGTTTCCGACAAGCAGGAGGAAGAGCTGACCCATGCCGCCTTAAACGAGGTGCTGGGGGAGGCTTTTGAGTCCGGCACGGTGGCCTCTTTGGCCGACGCTTTTGCCGGGGAGCGGGACGACCGCCGCCTGATGGACATGGTCCTCACCCTGTACCGGTTTATGCAGAGCCACCCCTTCCCGGAGAAGTGGCTGGCGGAAAAGGTGGCCATGTACTTCCCCGGCCCGGAGGAACAGGCTTCCCTGTCCCCCTGGGAGCGTGTGATCGTGGCCTATGCCCAGGAAACGGCTTCCCACTGTGCGGGGCTGCTGTCCCGGGCTTTGGAGGAGTGCCGGGAGGACCCTGCGGTGGAAAAAGCCTTTTACGCCCCCTTGGAGAAGGACCGCGCCTCCTTCCGGGAGATGGAGGCCTTGGCGGCTAGTGGCGATTGGGACGGCCTTTCCCAGTGGGTGGGGGCCTTCAAGGCCGCCCCGGCCAAAGCGCCCAACGGCTACAAGGACGACCCCCTGGTGGTGCGGGTAAAGGCCTACCGGGACGGGGCAAAGTCCGCGGCGGAGGAGCTGCAAAAATACCTTTCCGCCGACCGGGAAGCCTGTGCCCGGGAAACCGCCCAAACCGCCCCCCTGGTGCGCAGCCTGGGGGAGCTGACCCTGGCCTTTTCCCAGCGGTATGGGGAGAAGAAGCGGGCCGGAAACTTTCTGGACTACAGCGACCTGGAGCACCAGGCCATCCGGCTGTTTTTGGGGGAGGATGGCGCCCCCACCGCCGCTGCCCGGGAGGTGGCCTCCCGGTTTGACGAGATCATGATTGACGAGTACCAGGACATCAACGAGGTGCAGGACTCCCTGTTCCGGGCGGTGTCTAAGGACGGGAAGAACCTGTTCATGGTGGGCGACGTGAAGCAGAGTATTTACGGCTTCCGCCGGGCCATGCCGGAGATCTTCCTGCGGTGCCGGCGGGCTTTCCAAAAGTATGACCGGCAGCAGGATGCATACCCGGCCTACATTGTGCTGGACCGGAATTTCCGCTCCCGGGAGGAGGTTACCAGCACGGTGAACTTTGTCTTTTCCCGCCTGATGACCCAGCAGACCGGCGACATGGATTACACCGGGGAGGAACGCCTTGTCTGCGGGGCGGATTACGCCCCCAAGGAGGGCTGCGAAACAGAGCTGCAATTCATTGCCCGGTCAGGCGGCGTCCCGGCGGAGGAGGCGGAAGGCGCCTGGATCGCCCAGCGGATCCGCCAGCTGGTGGAGGGGGGCTTCACCGTTTCCGATAAAGAGGGGGAGAGGCCTGCGGGCTACGGGGATTTCTGCATCCTGCTGCGCAGCGCCAACCAGTACGCCTACGCCTATGCCCAGCAGCTGCAGGCCCACGGCGTGCCGGCCAGGGCCTCGGTGGCAGGGGGATTTTTCCAGGCGGCGGAGATCCGTGTGATGCTGTCCCTGCTGCGTGTGATCGACAACCCCAACCAGGACATCCCTCTGCTTTCGGTGCTGATGAGCCCCCTGTATGGGTTCTCTGCTGACGATGCCGCCCGCCTGCGGCTGGAGAGCCGGGACGTGCCGGTGTACATCTCCCTGCTGCGGGCTGCCCAGACGGACCCCCGGTGTGAGCGGGTGATCCGGGAGATCGGCCAGTACCGGGCGGTGGCGGCCACCATGCCCTCGGATACCTTCCTCAACTACCTTTACAGCAAGACCGACTACCCCGACATGGCCCTGGCCATGGAGAACGGGGTGCAGCGGCTGGCCAACCTGCGCCTGCTGGAGAAGTACGCCCGGGACTACGAGGGTTCCGGGTACCACGGCGTGTCCGGGTTTGTGCGGTTTTTGGACAGGCTGAAGGACAACAACTCCGACCTCCAGGCGGCAGAGCTTTCCCCCACGGACCGCAACGCCGTCACCGTGATGAGCATTCACAAGTCCAAGGGGTTGGAGTTCCCCGTGTGCATTGTGGCGGGCTGCGGCCGGAACTTTGTTTCCGACCAGCGGGCGGAAGTGCTGCTCCACCCGGAGCTGGGCCTGGGGGTCAAACTCCGGGACCGGAAGCGCTCTGCCCGGTTCACCACCACCGCCCGGGAGGCCATTGGCCTGGAAACAGCCCGTTCCTCCGCGGCGGAGGAGCTGCGTATCCTCTATGTGGCCTTAACCCGGGCCAAGGAGAAACTGATCTTAGTGGGCTCCTGGGAGGACCCTGCCCGCACGGCTTCCAAGCTGGCCTTGGAGCTCACAGGGGACAGCCCCTCTCCCTACACAGTGCGCCGTGGGAAAAACGCTGCCCAGTGGCTGCTGCTGTGCGCCCTGTGCCATCCGGATGGAGCCCAGCTCCGCCAGGAGGCCGGCGCCCCAGCGGAGTGCGTCGTCCGAGAGGACTACACCCCTTGGAAGATTGCCCTGAGCCACTACCAGCCTCAGGAGGCGGCAGCCCAGACCCAGGCTCCAGCGCCGGAGCCCCCCGATCCCCAGCTCTATGAAGAGTTGGTGGAGCAGGTGAATTTTGTCTATCCCCATGAGGTGGCGGTGGCCATTCCCGCGAAAGTGGCGGCCTCCATATTGGCTGCCCAGCAGGACGGCAGCGGGGAGATCACCCTTTCCCGGCCGGCTTGGCTGGGGGAGCAGGGGATGACCCCTGCCGAGCGGGGCACGGCCCTCCACGCCTTTATGCAGTTTGCAGACTTCTCCGCCGCCCTGGCAGACCCCCAAGGGGAGCGGGAACGCCTGGTGGAGATGGCACTGCTCACCCCGGAACAGGGGGCAGCGGTGGACCTTTCCCGGGTGGGGAAGTTTTTGGAAAGCCCCTTGGGAAAGCGGGTGCTCCGGTCTTCTCAGGTGGAGAAGGAGCGCCGGTTCACTGCGGTGATTCCAGCCTCTTTGGCGGAGCCGGAAGCCTCTGCCGGCGAGGAAGAGGTGATCCTCCAGGGGGCAGTGGACTGCACCTTTGTAGAGGACGGATGCCTGCACATCATTGACTTTAAAACCGACCGGGTGCCGGACATGGAAGAGCTGTGGCAGCGGTATCAGGCCCAGCTTCAGCTGTACGGGTATGCCATGGAGGAGGTTTCGGGGCTTCCGGTAGGGGAGCTGATCCTTTACTCCACTTGGCTGAACCGGGCCAGTTCCCGCCCCTTTGGGAAAACGCCGTCCAAAGCCCATTGACAACCCCGGAGTTGAGATTGTACTATAGGGATGGAGTTGTTTGTCGGATCTAGAAAGTGTGCCGGAAAAGTCCGGCAGGGAGGTTTGTATGATTACCCAAGGCTTACACGCCCGTTGGACGTTGGAACTGCCCAGCCAGGAAAAAATACCTGCCACAGTGCCCGGCTCGGTCTATACCGCCCTGCTGGATGCGGGGCGGTTGGAAGACCCCTTTTACCGGGACAATGAGGGGAAGGCCCTAGCGCTGATGGAGCACGATTACCGCTATGCCACGGTCTTTACCCCGGACCCGGCCATTTTGGAGTGCCCCCACCAGGTGCTGCGTTTTGAGGGCGTGGACACCGTGGCGGATATCCGCCTCAATGGGGTGCTTTTGGGTCATGTGGAAAATATGCACCGCACCTTTGAGTTTGACGTGGCGGGCATTTTGCGGCCGGGGGAAAACGGCCTACAGGTGAAGCTCTATTCCCCCACCCGGTGGATCCGGGAGAAGTATGGGGAAGAGCCTGCCGATGGCACCAGCGACGCCATGGAGGGCTTTGCCAACCTGCGCAAGGCCCACTATATGTTTGGGTGGGACTGGGGCCCCCATTTGCCTGATGCCGGCCTGTGGAGGCCCGTGTCCCTGCTGGGCATTTCAGGAGGGAGGCTGTCCTCGGTGCACATCCGGCAGCACCATCGACAGGGCAAGGTGAAGCTGGAAATACACCCGGAGATGGATTTTGCTTCTGTAAAGGATATTTCCTATACAGTTTGGCTGGAAGACCCCCAGGGGAATGTGGAGGAATATGCCCATTCTCCTAGGGAAATCCTGGTGGAACACCCACAGCTGTGGTGGCCCCGGGGCTATGGGGAGCAGCCCCTTTACTCTGTAAAGGTAACCGCCTTTTCGAACGGAGAGGCCTTGGACACCTGGCAGGGTCGGATCGGCCTACGCACGGTGACGGTTTCCCGGGAGAAGGACGCCTGGGGGGAGAGCTTTGCCCATGAAGTCAACGGGGTGAAGATCTTTGCCATGGGCGCGGATTACATCCCGGAGGACAACCTGCTCTCCCGGGTCACCCCGGAAAAGACCCGCAAGCTGTTGGAACAGTGTGCAGCGGCCAATTTTAATTGTATCCGGGTTTGGGGCGGCGGCTGCTATCCCAGCGACGCCTTCTTTGATGCCTGTGATGAATTGGGCCTGCTGGTTTGGCAGGACTTGATGTTCGCCTGCGCGGTCTACAACCTGACTCCCGTTTTTGCCCAGAACATCCGGGAGGAGATCCGGGACAACGTGCGGCGGCTGCGCCATCACGCCAGCTTGGGCCTGTGGTGCGGCAACAACGAAATGGAACTGTTTGTGGACCAGGGCACCTGGGTGCGCTCCCACAAGCAGAAAGCCGACTACATCCGGATGTACGAGTACCTCATCCCCGAAGTGCTCCAGCAGGAGGATCCGGACACCTTTTATTGGCCTGCCAGCCCCTCATCCGGCGGCGGGTTCGATTTCCCCAACGACCCCACCCGGGGGGATGTCCACTACTGGGACGTGTGGCACGGCCAGGAGCCCTTCACCCAGTATCGGGAGCACACGTTCCGGTATGTGTCGGAGTTCGGCTTTGAGAGCCTGCCCTGCCTTGCAACCATCAAGACCTTTTCCCAGCCGGAAGACTGGAACCTGTTTTCCTATGTGATGGAGCGCCACCAGCGCTGTGCCAAAGGGAGCGCCCTGATGCTGTCCTATTTGCAACAGATGTTCCTCTATCCCACCGGGTTCCAAACCCTTTTGTACGCCTCCCAGCTGCTCCAGGCTGAGGCCATCCGTTACGGGGTGGAGCACTTCCGGCGGCAGAGGGGGATCTGCATGGGAGCGGTGTACTGGCAGCTCAACGACTGCTGGCCCGTGGCCAGCTGGTCTTCCATCGATTACACCGGCCGGTGGAAAGCCCTGCACTACTACGCCAAGCGGTTCTTTGCCCCGGTGCTGCTCTCCTGCTGCGAGGAGGGGATGCTCTCCCAGCGTCCCAACGTCAACGCAGAGCCAAAGCCTCTGGAGAAAAGCGTGCGGTTCTCGGTGTGTAACGAAACCATGGAGGACAGGGCCCTGGTGGTGAAATGGGCCCTGCGGGACAAGCTGGGGAACATCCAGCGGGAGGAAACCATCTCCCTGCAGGTTGCTGCCCTGACCAGCGTGTGGATGGACAAGGTGGAGCTTCCCGACCTGGATCCTATGGAGGAGTATGTCAGCTATGACCTGTTTGAAGGGGGCCGGAGGGTTTCCGGTGGCACGGTGATCTTCTCCCTGCCCAAGTATTTCCGCTATGCCGACCCAAAGCTTGTCTGCCGGGTGGAAGGGGACGAGATCATGGTGGCTGCCAAGGCATACGCGAAAAGTGTGGAGATCCAGAACGAAAACCAAGATTTGCTCCTTTCCGACAACTATTTTGATATGAATGCCGGGGAAACCCGGGTGAAGGTGCTTTCCGGTTCCACGGAGGGCCTTCGGCTGCGCAGTGCGTACGACATCCGCTGACCAGCGTACCGCTGGACCCAAGCCGCGTTGCGCGCCCCAAGGGCGCTTGCTTGGGCGGACGGGGTCGGACTGCTGCCCGCGGAGCCGGCTGGGCGTATAGGGCAAGTTATTGGCTCTGTGGCGTGCCGCTGGACCTAAGCCGCGATGCGCGCCCAAAGGGCGCTTGCTTGGGTGGACAGGGTCGGACTGCTGCCCGCGGAGCTGGCTGGGCGCATAGGGCAGGTTTTTGGCTCTGTGGCGTGCCGCTGGACCCAAGCCGCGTTACGCGCCCCAAGGGTGCTTGCTGTATGGCACTCCGAAGCTTGGACAGGCTTGTGCCCACCCAGGGAGCTTTCCCCAGAAGGATTCCAGTCGGCGGGAAACGGCTTCCCCCAGTGGTGAAAAAACTGGGAAAAATCTGGAAAATCCCTTGACAGGGGCAGCGGAAGAGGATATAATAATTTCTCGGTAAAACAAAGCGGAGCAGCAAGCTCCCACCCGTGCAGTTCTGTCTGACACAGGTCAATATCCCAAAAGGCGGCAAGCGGTTGTGCTGGCTGGCCGGGATGGGGTCCTCTTTTTCAGAGGATCGCTTTGGGGCGTTGATTTGCGGGCAGAAACAGTTCTGCCCGCTTTTTGTGTGCTTGCCGCCCGCCCAAAACAGCTTGAGAACAACGTGTGATGGAGGTGCTACCCATTAGCAAACAGGAACTGCAGATCAACGAACAAATCCGTGATAAGGAGCTCCGCGTCATCGATGCCGACGGCACTCAGCTGGGGATCATGTCCCTGCGCCAGGCCTTGGAGATCGCAGAGCAGAAAAATCTGGACCTGGTAAAGATCGCTCCCCAGGCAAACCCGCCGGTGTGCAAGATTATCGACTACGGCAAGTACCGGTTTGAACAGGCCAAGCGGGAAAAGGAAGCGAGAAAGAACCAGCGTGTCGTTGAGATCAAGGAAGTCCGCCTTTCCCTCAATATCGATACCCACGATTTCGAAACCAAGAGGAACCATGCCCTGCGGTTTATCTCCGAGGGCAACAAGGTGAAGGTTTCCATCCGGTTTCGCGGCAGGGAGATGGGGCACCCCGAGCTGGGGCAAGAGATCATGCAGCGTTTTGCCGACGCCATGAGCGAAGTGGCCAACGTGGAAAAGCCCGCCAAGCTGGAGGGCCGCACCATGCTGATGTTCCTGGCCCCCAAGCCAGCAAAATAACAGTTGTTTCAAAATACCTAAGGAGGAACGTACCATGCCGAAACTGAAAACTCACAGCGGCGCAAAAAAGCGCTTTAAACTTTCCAAAAATGGAAAGGTCATCCGCGGCCATGCCAACACCAGCCATCTTCTGAATGGCCATGGCAAGACCCCCAAGAGCAAGCGCGCAATGCGCGGCACCACCGTGACCGACAAGACCAACGTGGCCGCCATCAAGCGGATGCTGCCCTACAAATAAGAGCGGGCCTTTGGGAAGAGCGGGGCGTCCGGCACGGCCGGCGGCCACCGCAATGTAACAAGATTTCAAGTGTTTTACCCATAGAAAGGATGGTATTGGAATGGCTAGAGTCAAGGGCGCGATGATGACGCGCAAAAGAAGAAAAAAGGTTTTAAAGCTTGCTAAGGGATACTGGGGCGCCAAAAGCCGTCACTTTAAAATGGCCAAACAGGCCGTTATGAAGTCCGGCAACTATGCGTTTATCGGCCGCAAGCAGCGCAAGCGCGATTTCCGCCGCCTGTGGATCACCCGTATTTCCGCAGCTTGCCGCATGAACGGCATCAAC
>CAJFMJ010000003.1 GCA_904391645.1 uncultured Neglectibacter sp. | reverse complement strand
GATAAGCACTTTTTGGGCGCGGCTTTCGCTGACCGCTGCCGCCATGGCCGGGGTGATCTCCCCCCACAGGGCGTTGGCGGTGAGGATGCCCATGGGCCCCAGGATCACGTCCGCGTCCTGGCTGTTGACGATCACCGGGTTCTCCCCTGTGGCGGCGGCGTCAGCACCGGCCTTCAGCATGGCGGTGGTGGCCGCAGAGTTGGCACCCACGGCGATCACCTGGGCGTCCAGCCCGGCGGCTTTGCACTGGCTCACCAGGGCGGCGCCCATGCGTCCCCCCTGGCCGTCGATGACCAGCAGTTTTTTCTGTTTCATAGCGGTTTCCTTTCTGGCCCTGCCTCATTCCCGGTAATCGGTTTCCGCGGTGCGGGTGATGTTCAGGCCCTGGCCCAGGAAGTCCTGGGCGGTGTGGCCTTCCACGGTGAGCTCCTGGCCCTCGCAGCGGATGGACAGGGTGTCCACGTCCTTTTGATAGGCGGTGAAGGTGGCCACCATGGCCCGCAGCATGGCCACCCCCTCTTCCCCGGAGAGGGACAGCGCGTCTTTGGAAAGCTCCACGGTGAGGGTAGCCTCCTCCCCCAGGGTGATGGTGGCGGTGCTGCCGTCGCTGGACTCCACCCCGCCGGTGTTATAGTCCCAGGAGAGCAGGGTGGTGCCGGCGGGGGCGCCTCCCAGCAGCACCATCTGCCGCAGGACCTGTTCCGGGTCGCCGGGGGTCTTGTGGACGGTGTACTCCACAAAGCCCTCCCCCTCGGGGACAAACACGGAGATGTCCCCCACCCACTGGGGGACGTCGGCAGTGGAGCTGGTGCCCTCAATCTCCTGAGAGGGCAGGTAGCTTTGGCCAAACCAGCCCTGCTCCACCCCCAAGAAGGCCACCACGCACAGCGCCACCACCCCTACCGCTATGTAGATCACCGCGCTGTCCATGGCCCGGCGGAAGCGGCGGAACCGCTGCCGGGCGGCAAAGCCCCCCTGGCCCTGCTGGGAGAGGAACTCCTGCCAGACCTTTTGAAGGTTGTCCGCCCCAGGGGCCAGGGACTCCAAATTGGCCCGGGCCTGAACCTGGGTGATGCCTGCTTTCTTCAGGGCGGTGTCTGCCAGGCGGTTTGCCCGGGCCGGGGAGGTGCCCAAAAGCGTCCCCGCCTCTTGGGGGGAGAGCCCCAGCCGCTCCCGGCAGAACAGCGCCGCGCTGAGGTGGAGCCGCAGCTTTAAGATCTGCCGCAGGGGGTCGGTCATGGAGAAGGGCAGCACCGCCCGGGGGGCGTCTTCCAGAGGGGCGCCTTTTTTCTTTTTCCGGCGCTTGGGCCGCCGCAGGGAGGCGTCTACGCAGTTTAAGTACCCTACCCGCAAAAAGCCCTCCCGGGAAGAGGTGGCAAGTTTCCAAAGCTTGGGGCTTGCCGCCATGTCGCACAGGGCGGCCGCCATCAGGTCCAGGGTGGGGGCGGGCCGGCCCCCTTGTAAGTAGCACAGGGCGAACAGGTCTGCCCCATATTGTTCATACAGCTCTTGGAGCCGTTCCAGATCCGGTGTGAAAGAAGCCATACGCTTCACTCCTTTTTCGAGGTTTTCGAAGGTTTCTTCAAAAGGCGCTGCTGTTTTTTCCGCAGGCGGCGCCGTTTCCGTTTTTTCCGCAGGTTTTTCACGTCCATCAAAATGGAGCTGGTTTCCAGCCACATACTCACCTCTGCCCCCAGGAACATGATGTACATACAAAAGAAAAGCCAGAACATCAAAATGACCAGGGTGGCCAGGCTGCCGTAGATGGAGAAGTCGGAGAAGTTTTCCACAAAGATGGAGAAGAACGTGGAGAACACCACCCAACCTGCCGCAGAGAACGCTGCCCCCGCCAGGTTGTGGGTGAATTTCACCCGCCGCCGGGGCACGCCGGTGTACAGCAGGGTGAAGAAGGAAAAAAGCAGTACAAAGCCTGCTACGGATTTAAAATGCAAGAGGATGTTGGCGGTGAAAGCCGACACGTGGGCTGTGAGCAGCCGGTAGATGGCGGTGCCGAACACCAGCAGCGCTGCGGCCACAATCAGCACCGCGGCAAAGAGGATGACATACACCACTGCCATGATCCGCAGCCGCACATAGCCCCGGGTTTCCTGGACTTGGAAAATCTGGTCCAGCCCCTTGATGATGGCCAGCATCCCCATGGAGGAGGACCACACAGCGGCGATCACCGCCACGGGCATCACCCCGCTGGAGTGGAAGGGGTCCGGCAGCAGGGACGCCAAATAGGCAGCCACGCTGTCGGGGAAGATCTCCAAGGCCCGCTCAATCAAGGTGACCCCGTTGCCAAAGTGGATCTGCTGCATGAGGGTGAGCAAAAAGGCCACAAAGGGCAGGAAGGAGATCAGCAGGAAAAAGGCCCCGTGGGCCGCGGTGGAGTCCAGCCTGTCCTGATCGATGCGGTCCATAAACCAGGTAAAATGCTTTTTGAAAAGCTTCATGGGCAACCCTCCTTGAAGGGGACGGGGCAACTTGCGTGGGGCCGCGTTGCAGAAGTGCGGCAGAGATTTTAAAATATAGTATACCACAGGAAGGGGTTTTTTACCAGGGAAATTCCAAGGCTCTTTCCCCCTGCGCAATAGCCAAAGGTCAAAAAATGCAAAAATGATATTTATGGACAGGTGTACGTGTGGCATGGATTTAGTGAAAACGCTCGGAAAATGCCGAGAAAACCGGAGTGAAAACAGGAGAAAACCGGTTACAAGTCTGAGATATCTTCGCTAGAAAGCTGTAACCTTTGATAAAATTCAGTCAAAAAGACTAAAAATGGGGAAAATAGAAATTTGCATTTTTCTGTTTCAGTAGTTGCAAAATGCTTTAATCTGGTGTATCATTACAGTAACGTGAGTCGATGGTGACGAGGTTGTTACAGCGACTCACGCTTTTATACTCTTACTCTATCCATAGAGAATTTAGGGGGAATTAAGAATGAAGTTACGTAAGATCTTGGCTGTGGTTTTGGCACTGGCTCTGCTGTGCACCACCCTGGCTGCTTGCGGCAATGACTCCGGTTCTAGTAACAGTTCCGGCAGCAACAGCTCCAGCGCTGAAACCGGCGACACTGCCACTGGCCCCTCCGGCGGCACGCTGAATATGCGTTCCACCATGGAGCCCACCAGCTTGAACAGCTTGCTGGCCACCTATGCCTACGACTTTACTCCCATGCGGGCTATGATTGAATGTCTGTACCGGGACGACGAGAACGACATACCCCAGCCTGCAGCTGCTGAGAGCGTCGACATCTCCGAGGATGGCCTGACCTACACCTTCCACCTGCGGGAAGACGCTGTTTGGTCCAACGGCGACCCCGTGGTGGCCACCGACTTTGAGTTTGCCTGGAAGCAGGCCCTGAACCCCGAAGTTGCCGCCTCCTACGGCTACATCCTGTATATGCTGGAGAACGCCGAGGCCTACTTCAACTATGAAAGCTACGTCTTTAAACCCGACGCTTGGGTGGAAGCCAACCCCGATAAGGAGATCCCCGCCGAAGTCACTTGGGAAGATGTTGGCGTGAAGGTTATCGACGAGTACACCTTGGAAGCCAAGCTGGTCAACCCCCTGCCCTATGCAGGCGACCTGTTTGCCTTCCCCATCATGTGCCCCATCAATGAGAAGTTCTACAACGAAGTGGGCGCTGACAAGTACGCCACCGAAGTGGAGTACTTCTGCACCAACGGTATGTACAACATCACCGGTTGGGAGCACAACAGCTCCATCACCTTCGAGAAGCGCGAAGATTACTGGAACGCTGACGCTGTGGGTCCCGATAAGGTGGTTTACAAGATCATCTCCGACAGCCAGGCCGGCCTGAACTCCTACCTGTCCCGCGAGATCGACTACACCGACCTGGACAGCGGCGAAACTGTACTCCAGGCTGAGAACGCCGGCTTCGAAGTTGGCGTCAAGCCCGCCCGTTCCTCTTACTACCTGTTCGCTAACGTGAACGATCCCTACCTGTCCAACCAGAACCTGCGTCTGGCCCTGGCCTATTCCGTGGACCGTACCGCTCTGATTTCCGCTGTGTATCAGAACGACAACCAGCCCATGACCAGCCTGGTACCTCCCGCCACCATGGGCGCCAACGATAGTTCCTTCCAGGAAGCTCTGTTGGCCGAAAAGGGTGAGATGTATCCCGCTACCGCAGATCTGGACAAGGCGAAGGAATACCTGGATGCCGCCCTCTCCGAACTGGGCTGCACCGTAGACGAAATTACCCTTTCCATCGACTGCTCTGACGACTCCCTGCGCCGCAACTGCGCCACCTTCCTGCAGGAACAGTGGCGGCAGAACCTGGGCATCGAGAACATCTCCGTCAACTCCAAGCAGAGCGCTCAGGTTTCCGCTGACCGGAATGCCGGCAACTATTGTATGTCCCTGGGCGGCTGGTCCCCTGACTACAACGATCCCATGACCTTCCTGGATCTGTGGCTGACCGGCGGTGGCAACAACGACACCAACTGGAGCAGCGCCGAGTATGACGAACTGATCGCTCAGGCCACTGCCGAGGCTGATGAAGTTGCCCGTCAGGAGATCCTGTTCCAGTGCGAGGAGATCCTGGCTGAAGAGATGCCCATCATCCCGCTGTACTGGCAGTGCCCCAACTACTCCTACAACACCGACAAGATCATCGACGGTGCTATCATCACCGCCAACCAGACCACCTTCTGGTATGCCACTCTTGCCGAGTAAGTTTTTGAAAAGAACGAATACTCTATAAAGTCTTTACCGCATAAGCAGGCGAGGGCGCTTTGGTGTCCTCGCCCTGCGGTATTTTACAGGTCCTTATATCGGACGCGCTAGGGCCCGGAGGCGGGCCCTTTGTGCGCCGGTGGGGATGGATGAGAGAGAAGCAGCAGAATTTAGATTAGGAAAGGAGGAAACTTGCGGCATGGCTAAGTATTTTCTCAAGCGGATCGCCTATGGCGTGGTGACGCTGTTTGTGCTGGTTTCGCTGACTTTTTTCATGCAGCAGCTTCTGCCGGGCAAACCCTTCACGGGTGAAAAAGACCTTCCCGAAGCCATCTTGCAGGCTCTTTACGCCAAGTATGGCTTGGACAAGCCCATTTGGCAGCAGTATTTCATCTATATCGGCAACTGCCTCCACGGAGATTTGGGTGTCTCTTTGCAGAATAACCGTGAGGTTACCACTGTGATCGCCGAAAGCTTTGTGGTTTCCTTTGACGTGGGCATCCGGGCCATCCTGTTTGCCTTTATCATGGGCGTGGTGTTGGGCACTGTGGCCGCTATCAAGCGCGGCACCCCCATCGACACCGTTTGTATGCTCATCGCTCTGGTGGGCGTTTCGGTTCCCAGCTTTATTGTGGCTTCCATCCTCCAGTATTTCCTGGCCATGAAAGTGACCATGGCACTGGGGCACCCCATATTCGCCACCACTGGCTGGGACGGCTGGAATTCCAAGATCCTGCCCGTGTTTGCCTTGGGCTTTGGCTCTTTGGCGCAGATCTCCCGTTTGACCCGCACCTCCATGCTGGACGTGATGGGCCAGGATTACATCAAGACTGCCCGGGCCAAGGGCCTTTCCCAGCCCGCCATCATCTGGAAGCACGCGCTGCGCAACGCCATCACCCCGGTGGTCACCGTTTTGGGCCCCATCGCGGCCGGCGTCCTCACCGGCGGCTTCGTGGTGGAGAACATCTTTTCCATCCCCGGCATGGGCCGTTACTTTGTGCTGAGCATCCAGAACCGGGACTACACCATGATTTCCGGCACCACCATCTTCTACGGCGCTTTCCTGATCTTCGCCAACCTGGTTGTGGACTTGGTGTACGGCATCATCGACCCGAGAGTAAAACTGGAGGAGGGCTGAACCTATGGAAAAAATTGAGAAAAACCGTTTTACATGGGTTGGCTCCGACCCGGAAAAACGGGAAGGGATTGCCCGCCCCAGCGTGACCTATTGGCAGGACGCCTTGGGCCGTTTGCGCCGCAACCCCGTGGCCATGGTGTGCCTGTGCATCATTCTGCTGCTGATCCTTTCCTGTATTTTGATCCCGTTTTTCACCCCCTTTGACAGCCGCGAGCAGCATTTGTCCTGCGGCAACAAGGGCTTTATGTTCCAGTGTGTGGACAGCCGCTACGAGGGCCAGAACCTGGTCCACGTGTTCGGCACCGACAACCTGGGCCGCGACCTGCTGGTGCGTACCTTTGAGGGCGGCCGTGTGTCCCTGATGATCGCCTTTGCCGCTGTGGCGGTGAACCTGGTCATCGGCATGATCTACGGCGGCATCTCCGGTTACTTCGGCGGCACCGTGGACAACGTGATGATGCGTATTGTGGAAGTCATCAACGGCATCCCCTTTATGATCATCATGGTGCTGCTGATGATGGTGCTGCCCCAGGGCGTGTTCACCATGGTTATCGCCTATGCCACCACCGGCTGGACCGGCATGGCCCGTCTGGTTCGTGGCCAGAGCCTGTCCTTGAAGAACCAGGAGTTCGTTGTGGCCGCCGAGGCCATGGGTGCCGGCGCCCGCCGGATCATCGGCAAGCACCTGCTGCCCAACACCCTTTCCGTTGTTATCATCAATGTGACCCTGGCAGTGCCCAGCGCCATCTTCACCGAGGCGTTCCTCTCTTACATTGGCTTGGGTGTGCCGGTGCCCAACCCCTCCTGGGGTATGTTGGCCCAGGAAGGCGCCAGCGTGTTCCAGCTGTATCCCCACCGGCTTTGGATCCCGGCTATCGCCATCAGCCTGACCATGCTTTCGTTTAACCTGTTGGGCGACGGTTTGCGGGATGCCTTTGACCCGCGTTTGAGGAGGTAATGCGCCATGGCAAAAGATATGAAAAATGTGGTCCTGGACGTAAAGGACCTGCACGTTTCCTTTGACACCTACGCCGGCGAAGTGAAGGCCGTGCGCGGCGTCACATTCCAGCTGCACGAGGGCGAAGTGTTGGCCATCGTGGGCGAGTCCGGCTGCGGCAAGAGCGTTACTGCCCAGACTATCATGAAGCTCAACCCCATGCCCCCCGCCCGTATCCCCCAGGGCGAGGTGCACCTGGGCGAGCATGACATTGTGAAGGCCGGCGAAAAAGAGATGCAGAAGCTGCGCGGCAAGGAAGTTTCCATGATCTTCCAGGACCCCATGACCTGCCTGAACCCCACCAAGCACGTGGGCAAGCAGATCGTGGAGGCCATCCGCCACCACCAGCATCTGTCTGCTGCGGAGGCCCAGAAAGAAGCCATCAAGTATTTGAAGATGGTGAACATCCCCAACGCGGAGGAGCGGGCCAAGCAGTATCCCCACGAGTTCTCCGGCGGTATGCGGCAGCGCGCCATGATCGCCATGGCCCTTTCCTGCAACCCCAAGGTGCTCATCGCCGACGAGCCCACCACGGCTTTGGACGTGACCATCCAGGCCCAGATTATGGACTTGCTGGCAGACATCAAAGAGGAAACTAACACCGCGATTATCCTCATCACCCATGACTTGGGTGTGGTGGCCGGCATGGCCGACCGTGTAGCGGTGATGTATGCCGGTAAGATTGTGGAAACCGGCACGGTGGAGGACATTTTCTACCGCAACGCCCATCCCTATACCCAGGCGCTGTTGAAGAGCCTGCCCACTGTGGACGCGGATAAGAAGGACCGGCTGGTGTCCATCCCCGGCACGCCTCCCGACCTGCTGGCCCCGCCCAAGGGCTGCGGCTTTGCCGCCCGGTGCAAGCATTGCATGAAGATCTGCCAGGAGGAGCAGCCCCCCGAGTTCACTTTGGGCGAGGGCCATGTGGCTTCTTGCTGGCTGCTCCATCCCGACTGTCCCAGTGCGGAAGAAAGGGGAGAGAAAGATGTCGACTAAGAATAACGAGGTGCTCCTCTCCCTGGAGGACATCTGCAAATACTTTAAAGTGTCCGGCGGCACGCTGAAGGCTGTGGACCACGTGAGCTTTGACATCCACAAGGGTGAAACCATGGGCCTGGTGGGCGAGTCCGGCTGCGGCAAGTCCACGCTGGGCCGTGTGGCCATGGGCATTTACCCTCCCACCCACGGCAAGCTGACTTACAAGGGCAAGCAGGTGAACCTGAAGCACGCCAAGGACCGCTTCAATTACTCCAAGGTGGCCCAGATCATCTTCCAGGACCCCTACGCCTCCCTGGACCCCCGTATGACGGTTTCCTCCATCATCCAAGAGGGCATGGAGATCCACAATATGTACGACGCCAAGCGCCGCAAGGAGCGGGTGTACGAGCTGTTGGAGATGGTGGGCCTCAACCGCGAACACGCCAACCGTTTCCCCCACGAGTTCTCCGGCGGCCAGCGGCAGCGTATCGGCATTGCCCGCGCCTTGGCCATCGAGCCGGAATTCATTGTGTGCGACGAGCCCATTTCTGCTTTGGACGTGTCCATCCAGTCCCAGGTGATCAACCTGCTGGCGGAACTCCAGGAGCGTTTGGGCCTGACCTACCTGTTCATCGCCCACGACCTGAACATCGTCAAGTACATTTCCGACCGGATCGCCGTGATGTACCTGGGCAATGTGGTGGAGCTGGCCAGCTCCGACGAGCTGTACAAGAACACCCTGCACCCCTATTCCCAGGCCCTGCTGTCGGCCGTGCCCATCCCGGACCCCAGCCAGGAGGCCCAGAAGCAGCGGATCATCATTTCCGGCGACGTGCCCAGCCCCATCAACACCCCCAAGGGCTGCAACTTTGCCGGCCGTTGCCCCAAGGTCTGCGACCAGTGCAAAGAGAGCAAGCCTCCCCTGCAGGAGATCACTCCCGGCCACTTTGTGGCCTGCCATCTGGTGCAGCCCCAAAAGTAAAGACGAGGGTTTCAAAAAGCCTGCCGCAAGCTGCGGCAGGCTTTTTTTGGTTTTACAACAGAGCGTTTTTGCAAAAAAGAGGGGAAACCTACAGAGGGGAATCACAAAACTGGCTGAAAAAACAGGCGGAAAATTGTTCGGTACGGAAAAAATAGAAAAAGATGTGGGTTTTTGTAGAAAACCGCCTGGATATATGTTAAGATTTTATTAAGAAAAGGCGCGGCAAAGGAAAGCCCGTGCCGGGCAAATACTGTGTTTTTCCAAAACGGAAAAGAAAGGAAAGGCAGCATCATGGAACAATCGGCTCAGTTTTTTTTCAGCCCTGAAAACCGTGTAGCCCCTCTGGGGATTGTGGCCTTAAACGGCGCTGAGGAGCTGGCGGACAAAATCGAGGCGCATCTGGTGCGCTGGGCAAAGCAGGCAGGCATGGACTTCGACACCTTCCGGATTGGCTGCAGCTGTCCCCGATTCTCTTCGGGGGACGGCAAGGGCATTTTGAACAGCTCTGTGCGGGGCTATGACTTGTACTTCATCGTGGATGTGGGCAACTACAGCTGCACCTACAAGTATTTTGGCCAGGAAAACCATATGTCCCCTGACGACCATTTTCAGGATTTGAAGCGGCTGATCCAGGCTGCCATGGGCAAGGCCCACCGGATCAACGTGGTGATGCCCCTGTTGTACGGCGGGCGGCAGCATCGCCGCAGCTACCGGGAATCCCTGGACTGCGCATTCGCCCTGCAAGAGCTGAAAGCCATGGGCGTGGACAGTGTTGTGACCTTTGACGCCCACGACCCCCGTGTTTCCAACGCGGTGCCCCTGATGAGCTTTGACAACCTGATGCCCTCTTACCAGGTGCTCAAGGCCATGTTCAAGGCGTTCCCCGATCTGTCCACCGACCGGGAGGACTTCATGGTGGTTTCCCCTGACGAAGGCGCCCTGAACCGGAATATGTACTATGCCTCTGTGCTGGGCTGCGAGCTGGGTATGTTCTACAAGCGCCGGGACTACTCCCGCATGGTGGACGGCCGCAACCCCATTGTGGCCCACGAGTACCTGGGCAGCGACGTGGCCGGCAAGGACGTGTTTGTGTCTGACGACATCATTTCCTCCGGCGAGTCCATGCTGGACATTGCCTACAACCTGAAGAAGCGCAACGCCAAGCGGATCTTCACCTACGCCACCTATGCCATCTTTACCAATGGCCTGGAAACCTTTGACAAGGCCTACCAGGAGGGCATGATCGACGGTGTGTTTGGCTCCAACCTGACCTATCGCACCGAGGCGTTGAAGAACCGTCCTTGGTTCTATGAGGTGGATGTTTCCAAGTACATTGCCTACTTCATCTCCGCCTTGAACCACGATATGTCTGTGTCTGCCATGATCGATCCCCATGAGAAGATCGACGCCCTGCTGGAGCGCCGCCGCCAGGAGCGCAGCTTGCAGCAAGGCGCCCAGCTGACTTTCTAAAGCAGCGGGCCGGCAGGCTTTAAAAAAACGAAAACAGTGGCTTTGCAGAACGCAAGGCCACTTTTTTTGCACCTGCGGGGTCCGTGCCCGGACGGGGCAATCCGCACCTGCGGTGGGCACGCCGCCCTTCTGCCTGCGGCAGGGGCGGGGGCAAGTCGCCACGGGCTGGACGGGGTTCCCATTTGTCGGCGGCAACGGAAGGGTTCTTCCCTTTTCCGGAAACACTATAAATCGCGGACTGCGAGGGAGCCAACCCCAGTGTGGGGAGTAAGCGCAGCGCACGCAAACGCGATGTAAAAGTTCTTTGCCTACTTTCTTTCAAGAAAGTAGGGGGGTTTACAAATGGAGGGAAAGCGCATATAATAAGGGCAAATGCAAAGAAGGAAAGAAGTACCTGTCCCGCCCGGCGCCAGAGAGAAGGGGTCACCGGCTGCAAGCCCCGTCCACCGGGGGATGGGGAAATGCGTTCCGGAGCAGGCGGGGGGAAATCCCCACCCGGCGGGAGCCGTTATCAGCCAAACGAGCCTAAAAGCGAAGTGGGACCGCGAGTGATCATCGCCTTCGCAAACGCAGTTGCGTTTGCGGGGGCGTTTTTTTATCCCGGTCCCGTTTGAGAGAAAGGGGATGCTGCCATGTTTCGCACGCTTCGAGAGGACCTGGACGCGGTAATGGACCGGGACCCGGCCGCCCGTTCCCGGTGGGAAGTTTTCTTCCTGTATTCCGGGTTTAAGGCGGTCCGGTCCCACCGGAAGGCCAACTGGTGTTACCGCCACAACTTGAAGTTCCTGGCCCGCTGGATCTCCCAGCGTTCCCGCCGGAAAACCGGCATTGAGATCCACCCCGCCGCCCAGATCGGCCGGGGGCTGTTCATCGACCACGGCATGGGCGTGGTCATCGGCGAAACCACCCAGATCGGCGACAACTGCACCCTGTACCAGGGGGTCACCTTGGGAGGCACCGGCAAGGATCAGGGCAAGCGCCACCCCACCCTGGGGAATAACGTCCTGGTGGGCGCGGGCGCCAAGGTGCTGGGCCCCTTTACCGTGGGGGATAACGCCCGGGTGGCTGCCGGCGCTGTGGTGCTGGACGCCGTGCCTGAGGACGCCACCGCTGTGGGCGTCCCTGCCCGGGTGGTGAAGATCGGCAACCAGCGGGTGGTTCACCCCAGCCAGCAGCTGGACCAGATCCATGTGGCCGACCCGGTGTCCATGGAGCTGTGCAGGCTCCGGGGGGAACTGGAGCGGCTCCAGCGCCGGGTGGAAAGCCTGGAAGAACCCACCCCCCAGGAAGGATAAAAAAAGACCCGGCCCAGAGCCGGTGGAAGGAAACGGTGCCGGGAGTGCCCCGGCGGAAAGGATGGAACCTGTATGGAACTCTACAATACCCTCACCCAGAAGAAGGAGCCCTTTGTGCCCCACACCCCCGGCCAGGTGAAAATGTACACCTGCGGCCCCACGGTGTACCACTATGCCCACATCGGCAACCTGCGCACCTACATCATGGAGGACGTGCTGGAAAAATTCCTCCGGTACGATGGCAACCAGGTGGACCGGGTGATGAACATCACCGATGTGGGACACCTGTCCAGCGACGCGGATACCGGCGAGGATAAGATGCTGGCCGGCGCCCGCCGGGAGCACAAGACCGTGCTGCAGATCGCCCAGTTTTACACCGACGCCTTTTTCAAGGACTGCGAGAAGCTGAACATCCGCAAGCCCGACACCGTGGTGCCCGCCACCAGCCGGGTGGCGGATTTCATCCACATGGTGGAGGTGCTGCTGGAAAAAGGCTATGCCTACGAGGCTGGCGGCAACGTGTACTTTGACACGTCCAAGCTGGAAAATTACTACGTGTTCGGCAACCAAAACAGCGAGGACCTGGCCGTGGGCGTCCGGGACAGCGTGGAAGAGGACAGCAATAAGCGGAACAAGACCGACTTTGTGCTGTGGTTCACCAAGTCCAAGTTCGACGACCAGGAGCTGAAGTGGGAATCCCCCTGGGGCCTGGGCTACCCCGGATGGCACATTGAGTGCTCTGCCATCTCCGTGAAGGAGCTGGGGGAGTACCTGGACATCCACTGCGGAGGCATTGACAACGCCTTCCCCCACCACACCAACGAGATCGCCCAAAGTGAAGCCTACCTGGGCCATCCCTGGTGCAAAAACTGGTTCCATGTGCTCCACCTCAACGACGCCCGGGGTAAGATGAGCAAGTCCAAGGGCGGGTTCCTGACGGTGTCCCTGCTGGAGGAGAAGGGGTACGACCCCTTGGTGTACCGGCTGTTCTGCCTCCAGTCCCACTACCGCAAGCCCCTGACCTTCTCCTTTGAAACCCTGGACAACGCCGCCCAGGCGTACCAAAAGCTGGTCCAGCGCATCGCTGCCCTGAAAGCCGATGGCGACCCGGATTTGGAAGCCGCAGCACCTTACCAGGAGAAATTCAAGGAGGCCCTGGGCAACGACCTGAACACCTCCCTGGGGCTGACGGTGCTGTACGACGTGCTGAAAGCCGATTTGACCGACGCCACCAAGCGGTACCTTGTCGGGGACTTTGACCAGGTGCTGTCCCTGGGCCTGCTGGAAGCCGCGGCCAAGGGGGCGAAACCCGCCGGGAAGGAGCTGTCCGCTGAGGAAGCCGCGGAGATCGAAGCGTTGATCGCCAAACGTGCCGAGGCCCGGAAGAACAAGGATTGGGCCACCGCCGACGCCATCCGCGACCAGCTGGCCGCCCGCCACGTGGTGATGAAGGATACCCCGAACGGCGTGGAGTGGCACGTGGGTCCGTGACCGGACAGGTCAATCCGCCCTCTTGCGTTCCGCAAGGGCGGGGGCAAGTCGCCACGGGCTGGACGGGGTTCCCCATTTTCTGGCGGCCGCGGGAGGGTTCTTCCCCTTTCCCGAAACACCATAAATCGCGGACTGCGAGGGACAGTTGCCTCGCAAGGGGAGTAAGCGCAGCGCACGCTTCTCGGCTGCCGCCTCGGTCGGTGCTGGGCGGTGCCCACCGGGCACCAGCACCGCAACTTGCTCAACCCGAGCACGGGCCTATTGACTTTACCCCGTTAAAAGAGTAAAATACAGTGTAAGGAAAAGCCCAACGGTGGGAGTGCCGTTGGGTTTTTGTCTATCGAAAATGCAGAGGAGGATCCTATCATGGAAATTTGTGGGAAGCGGGAGATGGAACTGCTGAAGAAGATCGGCTTTACCCGGATTGCCGGCTCTCCTGAGGAGGAGAAAGCCGCCCAGATCCTGAAAGCGGAGTGCGACGCCATCGGTGTGCCCGCCATCATTGAGCCCTTTGAGATCGAGCAGGGCATTGTGGAAGAGGCCAAGCTGGAGATTCTGGAGCCCTTCCATCAGGAGTACCCCGTCACCGGGTACCAGTGCGCGGAAAACACCCCCGAGGGGGGACTCACCGCTGAGTTTGCCTATGTGGCCAACGCCACCGATGTGGACTTGATGGACGTCCGGGGGAAGATCGTGCTGGTCAACGGCTTTGTGCGGCTGCCCCTGTTCCGCAAGCTGATGAAGGCCGGCGTGGCGGGCATTGTGTCCATGGAAGGCGAGCTGCGGGACAAGCGGGACGAAACCGACCTGTCCACCAAGAAGCTGCGCCGCACCCTGCGGGCCTTCGGCAATGTGCCCATGGTCCACACACGGGTGGCTGACGCCATGGACATGGTCCGCAAGGGCGCCTGCAAGGCCCGCATCGTCCTGAAGGGCCACACCGAAGAGTGGACTTCCCACAACGTGATCGCCACGGTGCTGGGCACCGAGCGGCCGGAAGAGATCATCTCCTTCGGCGCCCACTACGATTCCGTGGACTTCTCCAAGGGCGTGTACGACAACGGCGCGGGCAGCGTCATCAACATGGAAGTGCTGCGGTACTTCAAAGAGAATCCCCCCAAGCGCACCCTGAAGTTTATGTGGTACGGTTCCGAGGAGATCGGCCTGGAGGGCAGCTGGGCCTATGTGAAGGGCCACAAGGAAGAGCTGGAGAACCACCTGCTGATGATCAACGTGGACGTGGGCGGCCCTGTGCTGGGCACCGACCGCATTGCCGCCACTGCCGAGGAGAAGCTGGCCACCTACCTGGAGTACTTTGTGAAGATCCACGGCTTTGCTGCTGAGGTGAAGCAGGGTATCTACTCCAGCGACTCCATCCCCTTTGCCGACAGCGGCATCCCCGGGGTGAACTTCACCCGGTTCGGCAACCAGGGCGCGGCGTACATCCACAACCGTTTCGACACCCTGGACTTCCTCTCTGACGAGGCCCTGGCCAAGACCACCCGCATCGTGCTGGCCTTTGCCCAGGAGATGGCCAATGCCGCCCTGCTGCCTGTGGAGCGGAAGATCCCCCAGAACATGGTGGAAGAAGTGGAAAAATACCTGTTCAAGAAAGAGCTCTCCGAGGTGGAGGACAAGTAATCTCCCCACGCCCGGAAATCAAAAGACCCGCTGGGCGGCCCAGGCCGTGCAACGGGTCTTTTTTGTGTTTGGAGTCTGATGGGGGGAAGTACGACGGGGCAGTAGGTGCTTCCTGTGTGCCCTGCGGCCATGGAATAGGCGGCTATGTTGTCCCAGGCAATGGGAAAGTGTGCCTGCCCATCAGGGGGCGGGCCAGGGTTTGAGGGGTTGCGTTTCAAAGGGCGTTTTTGCTCTGGCGTCAGGGTTGTTCTGCCCAGGGGTTGGGCACTTTCACCAGGCCCTGAGGTTCCAGCCGGTACAGGGTGGAGCACACTTGCCCCAGGTATTTCCGGTCGTGGGAAACGCTGAGAATGCACCCTGGAAAATCCGCCAGGATGCCCCGGATCACCGGCCCGGACAGGGGGCTGAAATTCCGGGTGGGTTCGTCCAGCACCAGCACATTGGCCCCATCCAGGATCATCTTTAAAAAGAATAGCTTGGCCCTCTGCCCGCCCGAAAGCTCCCCGATGGCGTGCTCCTGCTCCTGGGGGGTGTATTTCATGCTGCCCAGGTAGGTCTTCACCCGGGTGAGTTCCTCCTTTTCCCAGCTTTTTGCCAGGAACTCCACCGGGGTCAGGGTTTGGTCCACGGTTTCCCCGTAGTCCTGGGGCATATAGGCCACCTGCAAGTCTGTCCGGGGCAAAAGCTCCCCGGCGATCTGCCGCAGCAGGGTGGTTTTTCCCGCCCCGTTTGGCCCGATGATCCCCACGTGTTCCGGCCCTCGCACATACAGCCGCAGGTTTTCCGACAGAAGCCGTTCTTGGGTTTCCAGCCGGGGCAGGGAGAAGTCCAGCACGGTCTTCCCCGCGGGAAGGCCCACGCCCTCCCCAAACCCCACCAGGATGGCCTCTTCGCTGTCGGGGAATTCCGTCAGGTCCTGCCGTTCCCGGTCCAACCGGTGCTCCAGGGACTTCACCGCCTTCATCTTCTTTTTCAGCAGCCTTCCCCCGTGGGGGTCCTGGCGGGAAACCGTTTGCAGGCTGTGTTCCACCTTCTGCTGGATCTTCCGGAAGCGTTCCTGCTGCTTTCTGTCCTCCTCCCGCTCCTTTTTCGCCACTTGCTCCTGGTGGGCAAAGGCCTGCAGCCGCTGCTCCACATAGGGGCGGTAGCCCATCCGGGCCAGGGTCCAACGGGGCAGGGTCTTGCGCCGCAGCTGCTCCAGGTGCAACACCGCGTTGGCGGTGGCCTCCAACAGCATTTCGTCGTGGGAGATATACAGCACCGGCACGGGACATTCCCGGATAAAGGTTTCCAGCCACTGGAGGGTTTCAATGTCCAGGTCGTTGGAAGGTTCGTCCAGCAGGTAGCAGTCCGGGCGGCGGAGGGTCAAAAGGGCCAGGCGCAGCTTCACCTTCTCCCCGCCGGAAAAGGTGGACATCTTCCTGTCTGCATAAAACCACTCCAGGGGGAAGTGCAGCTGTTTGGCCGCCGCTGCCAGCTCCCCGGGGGAGGCGTCCAGGAAGGCTGGCTCTTCACAGCAGAACTGGTAGGCGGAAAGCCCTGCCTGCTCCGGGGGCAGCTCTTGGGAGAGATAGCCCAGGATTGTGCCGTCCCGCTGGATGGTGCCGGTGTACTCCACATAGCCCTCCACCAGGGCCGGGTCGTAGAGGAGCTTCAGCAGGGTGGACTTCCCGTTGCCCTCCTCCCCGATGATGGCCACTTTATCCCCCGGCCCCAGGGCAAAGGTGAAGTCTTTCACCAGCTGGCGCAGGTCTTTTTTCATGGTGACGTTTAAGTTCCGAATTTGCAGCATAAAACCTCCTTGGGTACAACAAAGGGCCTGTTCCGCTGCCGGAACAGGCCCATCATCCCCAGGGAAAGGCAGGCCAAAGCCAGAATGCCCTGGCGCTGGCTGCAAAAAAAGGATGGCTAAGCCACAAAAACCGGCAGCACGGAACCGCCCCCGGGCCATGCCCGAAAGCTTCTTTCCGATTTTCCCGATTTAAGGCTTATTTGCGCATCCTTTCACTCCGTTCATTCAAAAATCAGGTAAAGCATACCACGGAGTGGGGCGGTTGTCAACGACTTTTCTGGGAAGGGTAAAAACATTTGTTCGGAAATTTTGGGAAATCCATTGCTTTTCCCGGCGGTTTCTTTTATAATAGAGGGCAGAAACAACGCTTCACAGGAGGTACTACATATGGCGGAAAGCAAGCGGGCAGCGGCCAGCGGGAAGGCCGGCGGCGCCGAGGAAAAGGCCAAGGCTCTGGAAACGGCCCTGGCCCAGATCAAAAAACAATTTGGCGAGGGCGCCGTCATGCGCCTGGGGCAGGATTCCGCCCTGAATGTGGAGGCCATCCCCACAGGCTCCCTTTCCCTGGACTTGGCGTTGGGCATTGGCGGCGTGCCCCGGGGCCGGATCATCGAGATCTACGGGCCGGAATCCTCCGGTAAGACCACCCTGGCCCTCCACTGCATTGCCGAAGGCCAGAAGCGGGGCGGCAACGCGGCCTTCATTGACGTGGAACACGCCCTGGACCCGGTGTACGCCGGCAACCTGGGTGTGGACGTGGACAGCCTGCTGGTGAGCCAGCCGGACACCGGCGAGCAGGCTTTGGAGATCACCGAGGCACTGGTGCGCTCCAACGCCATTGACGTGATCGTGGTGGACTCTGTGGCGGCCCTGGTGCCCCGGGCAGAGATCGAAGGGGAGATGGGCGACTCCCATGTGGGCCTGCAGGCCCGGCTGATGAGCCAGGCCCTGCGGAAGCTGGCCGGCGCCATCTCCAAGTCCAACTGCGTGGCCATCTTCATCAACCAGCTCCGTGAAAAGGTGGGCGTCATCTACGGCAACCCGGAGGTCACCCCCGGCGGCCGGGCTTTGAAGTTCTACTCCTCCGTGCGCATCGAGGTGCGCAAGGCCGAGGTCATCAAGAACGGCACGGACATCATCGGCGCCCGCACCCGGGCCAAGGTGGTGAAAAACAAGATCGCCCCGCCCTTCCGCACGGCGGAGTTCGACATCATGTACGGCACCGGCATCTCCCGCATGGGCGAGCTGCTGGACATCGCCGTGAAGCTGGAGATCGTCCAGAAGAGCGGCGCTTGGTTCTCCTACAACGGGGAGCGCATTGGCCAGGGCCGTGACAACTCCAAGGAGTTCCTGTCCAACCACCCGGAGATGGCTGACGAGATCGAGCAGCTGGTGCGGGACAACGTGGACAAGCTCTACGATAAGATCCCCACCCGGCCCGCTGCCCGGGAGGTGGCAAAGCCGGTGGAGATGCCCGCCCCGGAGGCGGCCCCGGCCCAGCAGACCCTGACGCCCCCGCCTGCCAACAAGACAGCCGCCAAGAAGAGCATTGACATCACCGTGGACGACGACTGATGGAGCTGACAGCGGCGGAGCCCCGGCGGAAGGGACTGGTCCAGCTGTACTTGGACGGCCAGCCGGGGCCGAAAATTGACGAAGAGGTGTTCGTCCTTTCCCGGTTGAAGGCCGGGGCAGAGCTCACCCAGGAGGAGCTGGAGGCCCTGGTGGAGCGCTCCGACGCCCGGCGTGCCCGGGAGAAGGCCCTGTACCTGTTGGAGCACCGGAGCCACAGCAAGCGGGAGCTGACGGAGAAGATCGCCCGGACAGCGGCTTCCCGTCAGGCGGCCCAAGCGGCGGCGGATCACCTGGAGGAGATCGGGCTGCTCGACGACCGGGCCTACGCGGAGAGCTATGCCCGGGAGCTGGTGGTGCGCAAGCGCTATGGCCTGCGGCGGGTCCGGCAGGAGCTTTCCCGGAAGGGCATTTCCCCGGAGATCCAAGAGGAGGTGCTCTGCGCCTATGAGGACGGGGGAGAGGCCGCCCGGGAGAATATCGCCTTGGTGCTTCAGCGGCGGTATCCCCTGTGGCGGGAGGACGAGAAGGCCCGCCGGCGGGCTGTGGCGGCCCTGCAAAGGCTGGGGTACTCTTACAGCCAAATCTCGGCGGTGATGGGCCAGCCAGAGGAATGGGAATAGGGAAAAGCCGGACAAAGTGCCGGCTTTCTTTTTTTGTTTCCCACAAAACGGAAAAAAGGGCGGATAGTTGAAGCTAACCTGCGCGCCTTGTCTTGACAAGGGCCGGGGGAGCCAGTATAATCAAGCGGTAAGGAAAGTATACCGATTCGGTATACTTTCGGCGAAAAGGAGAAAGAACCTAGGGAAGAGGCGGTCCATTGTGAGCGAAGCCATTTTGCGCCTGGAGAATATCCATAAAAGTTTTGACGGCACACCGGTGCTGCGGGGCATCGATTTAGAGGCAAAGCAGGGGGAGTTCATCACCCTGTTGGGGTCCTCGGGCTGCGGGAAGACCACCACCCTGCGGATCATCGCGGGGCTGGAGAGCCCGGACCAGGGCCGGGTGCTGCTGGAGGGCAAGGACATGACCGACGCCCAGCCCAACAAGCGGGACGTGAACACGGTGTTCCAAAACTATGCCCTGTTCCCCCACATGAGTGTGGAGCAGAACATCGGCTATGCCTTGAAGATCCGCAAGCGGCCCAAGGCGGAGATCAAGGAAGAAGTGAAAAAGATGCTGGAGCTGGTGCAGCTGTCCGGCTTTGAGCGCCGGAAGCCCTCGGAGCTTTCCGGCGGGCAGAAACAGCGGGTGGCCATTGCCCGGTCGCTGATCAACCGTCCCAAGCTGCTGCTGCTGGACGAGCCCCTGGGGGCGTTGGATCTACAGCTGCGGCGGCAGATGCAGCAGGAGCTGAAGCGCCTGCAAAAGAAGCTGGGCATCACCTTTATCTACATCACCCACGACCAGGAGGAGGCCCTGAATATGTCCGACCGGATTGCTGTCATGCGGGAAGGCCGGTTTGAGCAGATGGGCACCCCCTCCCAGGTGTACGATTCTCCCAAAACCGCCTATGTTGCCCGGTTTGTGGGGGAGGCCAACATCGTCCAGGGCACGGCGGGAGCTGTCCAGGGGGACGTGGTGGAGTTTGTGGGCCAAGGGGGGAAAGCCTCCTTCGGCAGCCGCGGGTACCAGTTTGCCCCCGGTGCCCCGGTGGCTTTGGCGGTCCGGGGGGAACAGGCCCAGGCCGTGAAAGGGGAAGATGGCCCCGGCCTGCCTGGGGTGGTGACGGAGAAGAGCTTTGCCGGCGGGATGCTGCGGCTCACCGTGGCCCTGGGCGGCGGCGGGGAGTTTGTGTGCAGCCGCCACGGCATCGACTGGGAGCTGGCCCCCGGGGACAAGGTGCGCATCACCTGGGCGCCGGAAGACGCCTGCCCGGTGGACGTGCCGGAAGCCCGGCCCCAGGCAGGGGAGGAGGCGTGACCATGGAACAAGGAACGTCCCGTTTAAAGCGGAAACAGGCCCGGGGCCAGTTTTTGATGGCCCTGCCCCTGATCTTGTTTACCGTGCTGTTCATTGTGGGGCCCATTGTGTACATGGTGGTTTTGAGCTTCCTCACCCGGGGGGAAACCTGGGGCGTGGTGCCGGAATTCACCCTGAAAAACTACGGGGACATCACCCAGCCGGTGTACCTCCAGACCTTTGGCCAGTCCCTGCGGCTGGCGGTGATCAGCACCCTGTTGGTGATCGCCCTGGGCTACCCCTTTGGGTACTTCATGGCCAAGTTGGGGCCCAAGTGGAAAAAACGCACCATGCTGCTGTTGATGATCCCCTTCTGGACCAGCTCCCTGATCCGGCTGTACGGGTGGATCATCATTTTCCGGGCGGGCGGCGTGTTGGACACGGTGCTGCAAGGGCTGCACATCACCGAGGAGCCCTTAAAGCTGTTGTACACCTACCCGGCAGTGGTGGTGGGCATGATCTACGCCCTGCTGCCTTTTATGATCTTTGCCGTGTATTCCAGCGCGGAAAAGCTGGACTTCAGCCTGGTGGAAGCCGCCCGGGACCTGGGGGCCTCCCCCATGAAGGCCTTCCTCACCGTTTCCCTGAAGCTGACCCTGCCGGGGCTGCTCTCCGGGGTGGTGCTCACCTTTGTGCCCAGCATGGGGCTGTTCTTCATTGCGGACATCCTGGGGGGCAACAAGGTGGTGCTGGTGGGCAACGTGATCCAGGAACAGCTGATGAAGGCCCACAACTGGCCCTTCGCGGCGGCCCTCTCTGTGGTGCTGCTGGTGCTGACCACGGTGATCATCTGGCTGTACCGCAAACTCTCCGGCGTGAAAGACCTGGAGGGGATTGTTTAAGCCCGTGCACCTGCGACTTGTCCAGCTCGGCCACGGACCCAGCCATCGTCAGCGGATGGGTTGTAACAACGGCCCAGATTCTAAAAACCGCGGACAGTGAGGTTCGCCCGCCACGCAATGGGAGTAAGCGCAGCGCACGCAATCGCGACTTGTCCAGTCCGGCCACGGACAGGGAAGGAGGAGGTTTATGAAAAATCGAACAAGGCTGCCCAACGTGTATTTGGGCGTGCTGTTGGCTTTGATGTACGTCCCCATTTTGCTGGTGATCGTCTACTCCTTTAACGAGAGCAAGACCAGCGCCGTGTGGGGTGGGTTCTCCTGGAAATGGTATGAGCAGCTGTTCCGGGACGAGGACCTGTTTGAAGCGCTGTGGAACTCCATTGTGCTGGGGGTGCTCTCCAGCTGCGCCGCCGCGGTAATCGGCACCCTGGGGGCCTATGGTATGAGCAAAGTAAAATTCCCCCTGAAGGGCGCGGTGGAGTATGTGTCCACCCTGCCCATCATGATCCCCGAGATCATTTTGGGCATGGTGTTTATGGCCTTCTTCTCCCTGTTGGGCCTGCCCTTCGGCATGACCACCCTGGTGATCGCCCACACGGCCTTTTCCATCCCCTATGTGTTCATGCTGGTGAAGGCCCGGCTGGTGGGCATGGACCAAAGCCTCCTGGAGGCCGCCCAGGACCTGGGCGCCGCCCCGGCCCGGGTGTTCTTTGACATCACCCTGCCCTTGGTGGCCCCGGCCATTGCCTCGGGGATGCTGCTGGCCTTTGCCATGAGCATGGACGACGTGATCATCAGCGTGTTTGTCACCGGGGTGGGTACCAACACCTTGCCGGTGAAGATCTATTCCCAGTTAAAAACCGGGGTGACCCCGGAGATCAACGCCCTGTGCACCCTGCTGTTTGTGGCCACCCTGCTGCTGTGCGGGCTGGCGGCGCTGCTGGGCAGGGCGCCTAAAAAACGCAAATCTGAAAGGACGTGACCGCTTTATGAAACGAATTCTTGCTGCGGCCCTTGCCGCCCTGCTGCTGGTGTCCTCCTTTGCCGGATGTTCCGGCGGGAAGGCGGAAAACGGCGAACTGGTGCTCTACACCTGGGAGGGGATGTTCCCCCAGGAGGTGCTGGACGCCTTCACCGAAGAAACCGGTATTGAGGTGACCTACTCCAACTTTGACACGGACGAAACCATGCTGGCCAAGCTGGAAGCTGCCAAGGGCGGGGACTACGACCTGGTCATCGCCGACGACTACATCATTGAAACCGCCATCCAGGAGGGGCTGGTCCAGGAGCTGGACACCTCCAAGCTGGAGAATTACGGCAGCATCAACCCTGTGTACCAGGGGCAGTTCTTCGACCCCGAGAACAAGTACACCGTCCCCTACGGCGCCGGAGTGCAGACCATCGTCTACGACCCCAGCCTGGTGGACATTGAGATCAAAGGCTACGCCGACCTGTGGGACGAGAGCCTGAAAGACAACGTGGGCGTCATCGACAGCTACCGGGTGATCGACGGTATGGCGCTGAAGGTCCTGGGCGAAAGCTACAACACCGAGGACACCGCCACCATCGAGGCTGCCGGGGACAAGCTGTTGGAGCTGGCCCCCAACATCCGGCTGATCAAGGACAACAACACCCAGGACGACCTGCTCTCCGGTGAGGTGGGCGCAGCGGTGCTGTACACCTCCATGGTGACCCTGGCCAAAATGACCAACCCCGACCTGAAGGTGGTGTTCCCGGAGGAGGGCATCGGCTTTGGCGTCATGGCCCAGTTCATCCCCTCCGATGCGCCCAACGCGGAGAACGCCTACAAGTTTATAGACTACATCCTCCAGCCGGAGGTGTCTGCCCAGTGCTTTGAGTACCTGGGTTACTACTGCACCAACAAGGACGCAGAGCAGTACATCTCCGAGGAGTACCGGGATTTCCTCACCTTGCCGGAGGGCATTGACATGGAGAACATGGAGATGATCGAGAACATTTCCGCCGAGGCTGTGGAGGTCCACAACCGGGTGTATACCGAGTTTAAGTCCGCCTGCGGCCAGTGAGCGGGTGCCCCCGCTGGGCGAGTCGCGCTTTGGGGCGGCGGCTTGACGCCGCGCCGGAGGTTTCGGCCGGTGGGTCGTCCGCGCAGGCAGTTGCCTGGGAGCTTATTTCCCTTAGTGCGTGAGCGGGTGCCCCCGCTGGGCAAGTCGCGCTTTCGTGCGCTGCGCTTACTCTCCATACTGGCTCCCGCCAGGGTTCTGTCCGCGGTTTGGCCCGTGCTCGGGCGGAGCAATTCGCGCTTTGGGGCGGCGGCTTGACGCCGCGCCGGAGGTTTCGGCCAGTGGGTCGTCCGCGCAGGCAGTTGCCTGGGAGCTTATTTCCCTTAGTGTGTGAGCGGGTGCCCCCGCTGGGCGAGTCCGCCCTACTATCGTTCGAGAAAAAAAGACAGCCAGGCAAATGCTTGGCTGTCTTTTTTATTCCTGGCCTCACCCCAGGGGGCTGCGCCCACTGACCACCCGATCCAGGCCGGACCAGTCCTGTGCCACTTGGATGTCCTCCAGGCCCGCCTGGGCAAACAGCTCTGCCACGGCAGCGCCTTGGGTTTCGCCGATCTCCACCGCCACCACGCCGCCGGGGCGCACCAGGGGCGCCCACAGGGTGGCAATGGCCCGGTAAAACAGCAGGCCATCCTCCCCGCCGTCCAGGGCCAGGGAGGGCTCTTTCTGCACCTCCGGCTGCAAGGTGGGCAGTTCCCCCGTTTCAATGTAGGGTGGGTTGGAGGCCACAAAGTCCAAACTGCCCTGATCAAACGAAGCGGCAAGCGACTGGGAGAGCACGTCCCCCAGCAGGGCGCGGACCTGCCCCTTGCCGTGGCGGGACAGGTTTTCCCGCAGGTAGGGCAGGGCCTCGGTGGAAAGCTCCACACACTGGGCGGTGGTTTCCGGCCGGAGGGTCAAAAGCCCCAAGGCCACTGCCCCGGTGCCGGCGCACAAGTCCAGGCCGTTGGGGGCGGGGCAGCATTCCAGCCGCCGGGCCAAGGTTTCCACCAGCACGATGGTGTCCTCCCGGGGGCAGAGGACGCCTTCTCCCACCGCCAGGGAAAGCCCCATAAATTCCCACTCCCCCAGGATGTATTGCAGGGGCCGCCGGGAAGCCCGCTCCTCCACCGCCTGGAGGAAGGCCGCCTCCTGCTCCGGGGTGGGGGTTTCCTCCCCGTGGAGGGCCAGGCCGGTGCGGGTCAGGTTTAAGAAGCCCTGGGTCAGCAGGGCGGCGTCCACCCCGGGGGAGTCCACCCCCGCTTTTTGCAGCCGCTGCCGGGCCAGCTGGTACAGCTCCTGGTAGGTCACCGGATCAGGTCCTCGCCGTTTTCCGGAATGACAGCCTCCATGGCGGTGATGGCGGCTTCCATCATCTTGTCGTCAGGCTCCTTCACCGTCAGGCGCTGCATCCACAGGCCGGGGGCAACCAGCGCCCGGGTGAACCAGTTGTCGTGGCGGGCACAGGCTTTCTGCATCTCATAGCCCAGGTTCATGATCACCGGGATGCACAACAGCTTGGTGAAGGTCCGCAGGAAGGGGTTGGAGAAGGGGATGAAGAACCCCACAACGATGCCCAGCAGCAGCATCAGCAACAGGAAGCTGGTGCCGCACCGGGGATGGAACCGCCCCTGCTTCCGGACGTTTTCCACGGTGAGGGGCAGGTCGTTTTCGTAGCAGAAGATGGTCTTGTGTTCCGCGCCGTGGTATTGGAAGGTGCGCTTGATGTCGGGCACCATGCCGATGGCGGCCACATAGCCCACAAACAGGGCGATGCGGATGACGCCCTCGAAGATGGACCGCCACCCGGCGATGTTCGATTGCACCGCCCCTTGCAGCAGGTTAAACAGCACGGTGGGCAGCATGAAGAACAGCACCACCGCCAGGGCCACGCCCAGCACGGAGGCCACAGCCATCAGGGCGCCGGTGAGCTTTTCTCCCAGGTGGTCGTTGAGCCACTTGTCCACGCCGGAAAGCTCTTCCTCCTCGTCCCCTTGGGTGATCTTGTCGGCGGAGAGGGACAGGGCCTTGTAGCCCATGCGGAAGGAGTCGATCAGGGCGAAAATGCCCCGGATGAAGGGTTTGCCCAGGATGGGGTATTGTTTGGTCAGCCGGGGGACGGTGATCTCCTCGGTGGAGATGTTGCCGTTTTCGTCGCAGAAGGCGGCGACGGTGCGCTTGGGGCCCACCATCATAATGCCTTCCATCAAAGCTTGGCCGCCGATGGTGGTAATTTTCTTGCTCATACGTAGGGGGTATCCTTTCCTGTGATAAAGTTTAAGAGCTCGGGGGTGTCGGTCAGCTGGGGATCAGCTTCCAGATGGGCGCAGGAGGGCAGGGAGATGGTCACAGTGGTGCCCACGCCTTCCTGGCTTTCGATCTCCAGCGCGCCGCCGTGGAGGCGGACGATCTCATCGGCCACCGCCAGCCCGATGCCCGAGCCCCGGACCAGCTGGTTGGCCTTGTAGAATTTCTTTTTCACGTTGGGCAGGTGCTCGGCGGGGATGCCGCAGCCGGTGTCGCTGATGGTCACCTCCACCCAGCCGTTGTCCTGCCGGGAGGACACGGTGATGGTCCCCCCGGTACGGGTGTATTTCAGGGCGTTGTCAATGATGTTGACGAATACCTGCCGCAGCCGGTCCACGTCGCCGTACACAGGGGGCAGGGAGGGGGTTTCCTCATAGTGGAGCTGCTTGCCCTCGGTGCGGGCCCGGTCGGTGAACATATACACCGCCTCGTCCAGCTCTGCCAGGATGTCCAGCTTGGTGACCATCAGCCGCATCCGGTTGTTCTGCAGCCGGGAGAAGTCCAGCAGTTCCTCCACCAGCCCGGAAAGCCGTTCCGACTCCCGGATGATGACGTTCATGCCTTTTTCCGTGGTGACCGGGTCGGCGCCCTCTTGCAGGGTTTCGGCCCAGCCTTTGATGGCGGTGAGGGGGGTGCGCAGCTCGTGGGAAACCGAGGAGATAAAGTCGTTTTTCAGCTGCTCCGAGGCGCCCAGCTCCCCGGCCATGTCGTTGATGGCGTCGCACAGGTCGCCGATCTCGTCGTCCTTGGCCTTGTCGATGCGCACCGCAAAGTCACCCTGGGCGATCTGCCGGGCGCTTTGGCTCAATTGCCGCACCGGCACCAGGATGGAGCGGATGAAGTACACGCCGGACAGGATCAGCAGCAGCAGGATCACGATCCCCACCACCACCAGCAGCAGGATCACCCAGGTGATCTGCTGGTCGGCCCGCTCCATGGACACCAGGTACCGCACCGAGCCGATGAGCCCGCCGTTTTCGTCCCGGATCACCCGGGTGATGGCCATGGCTTTTTCCCCGGTGTTCAGGGTGCCGATCCACTGGCCCTCCCCCTTGGGGTTTTGCAGGGCCGTTTCATAGTCGGGCATTTCCTGGTTGTGGTCCGGTTCAAAGCCGGTGGAGGTGATGAACACTTGGCCGTTTTGGTCCAGGGCCATGATTTCCATTTGGTTCTTGTCCTGAAAAGCTGCAATATAGTCCCGGACAATGCCGGTAAAGGGCTGCCCAGAGCTGGAGGAAAGCCAGTTGAGCAGCTCGTCGGCCCGGCCGTTGAGGGTCTGTTCAATGCTGTTGTAGGTGGAGCTTTTCACCATTAAGGACAGGGTGGTGATGGAGATGAGCAAAATGAAAAACACCACGCCGATGGTGTTGACCATCCAGCGGCGGGAAACCCCTTTGGAAAACATGGCAATCCTCCTTTCTGCCCGTGCTCGGGCTGAGCTCTTCGCGATGCTGGTCGGGAACCCCATCCCGCTGGGGGGCAGCTCGCCCCCGCCCCTGCCGCAGGCAGATGGGCGGAGTGCTCACCGCAGGTGCGGGCGCTAGGCGTCCCAGCGGTAACCCAGGCCCCAGACGGTGACAATGTGCTGGGGGTTGGAGGGCTCTTCCTCCACCTTCATGCGCAGGCGCCGGATGTTCACGTCCACGATCTTTTCCTCGCCGGTGTAGCCGGCGCCCCACACGTGCTTTAAAATATCCCCCCGGTTCAGGGCCACCCCCGGGTTGGAGAAAAAGTACTCCATAATTTGGAACTCCACCTGGGTCAGCTCGATGGGTTTGCCGTTTTTGCGGAAAGAGCGGTTGCGCAGGTTCAGGGAGAACTCCCCGGAAAGCAGCTCGTCCCGGGTGTCGCTGTCCCGCCTGTCCGAGGCCAGGGCCACCCGGCGGTAAATGGCGTCCACCCGGGCCACCAGCTCCGAGGGGGAGAAGGGCTTGGTCACATAGTCGTCGGCGCCCATCATCAGGCCGGACACCTTGTCCATCTCCTGGGTGCGGGCAGACAGCAGGATGATGCCGATGGAGGGGTTTTTCCGCCGCAGCTCTTTGCACACCGCCAGGCCGTCGTGGCTGCCGGGCATCATGATGTCCAGCACCGCCACGTCGAAATCCCCTTTTTCCCGGTCGTAAAGCTCCAGGGCCTGGTCGCCGGTTTCCGCCTCAAAGGTTTCATAGCCGGCCCGCTGCAAGTTGATGACCACAAATTCCCGGATGTTCTGTTCGTCTTCTGCCACAAGGATCTTCCGCATAGAGAAATGCCCCTTTCTCACAACCGGCACGGCAGGTTGGCCGTGCCCGAAATTATTCCTGGATCACCGTGAAGTACCGTTTCACCTGGGCAATGGCCCGAAGATAGGTGGCGTCTTGGGTGAAGGTCTGGATGCCGTATACAAGGTCGCCTCGTTCCGCCAAAAGCTCGTAGCCGCTGGTGGTGCCCCGGCTGTCCCAAGCCGAGCGGGTGAACACCCGGATGGCAAACAGCGGCGAGCCCAGCAGCTGGGAGGAGTCCTCCGCCGTGACCACCTCGGTGTAGGTCACCGTGCGGGTGGAGGTGTTGTTGGAGGCGGAGAGCTTGCCCAAAAGCCCCTGGGGCAGCCGGAACCAGTAGTTCTCGCCCAGGTTCATCAGGGCGGTGAGGGCCGTTTTAGAGGCCCCCGGGGGCTGGAAGCTGACCCACTCCACCTGGTAGCTGGTGGAATCGAGGGAAACGCCTTCGGGCAGGCCCGGCAGCAGGCTGACCACCGGCAGCTCCAACAGCCCGTCGCCGTTGATGTCCTGGGAGGTGTAAATGGCCGAGGACGGCCTGGCAAACGGGTTTTGATAGCTTTGAGTGTTCACCCCGGCGGGGTCGTTTTTCAGCAGGCCGTTTTGCAGGGTGAACACCTGGGTGGTCATGCTGCCGTCGGCCTTGGCGCCGTCCACCACCACCCCGTAAAGGCCCCTGCCCAGTTTGCCGAACTGGATGGAAACATAGCTGGTGATGGAGTTGTCGGCGCTGGCGGTGTGAACCTCCCGGAGGGTGTCTTCCTGCCAGGCGTACACGTGGGCCGTTGCGGGAAGGTCTACAGCGCCCTCCTCCTCGGCGGCAATGTACATATCCACGGTAAATACTTCGTAAATGCCGTTTTCGTCAAAGTCTGTGAGGGCCAGCTCGCCGTAAGTGCCCAGGGAGTATTTAGTGACGTTCCCCTCCTGGTAGAGGTAGGCGGAAACAGAGGCCGTGCGGCCTGTGGTGCCGGTGGTACTGCCCCAGCCGATGATCACGTCTTCCACGCCGTCGCCGTTCAAGTCCCCAAAGCACACCAGGTCCACCTGGGTGGCAGTGTTCCCAAAGGAGGCAGCTGCCCGCCAGCCGCCCTGGCTCTTTTCCAAAAAGTGGACCTCCACGCCCCGGTCCAGGGCTACAAAGCCCACCGCGTCTTCCACGCCGTCCCCCGACCAGTCGTGCATGATGATGGCCGAGCGGTGGTCCCCCCGCTTGGGGTACACCAACGTCAGCTCTTGCTGGTCCCCTTGGAGGAGCTCGTAAATGCCCTGTTGGTCCATGCTGGCCCGGGGCGGGGACATCAGGTTCTGGGCGTCCAGCCCGGAGAAGGAGCACCCTGCCTGGGCCAGGCACAGCACCGCGCCCAAGGCCAGAGAGGCCAAGCGCTTGATGGGCTGGATCTTCATGGGCTCCTCCTTTCCCGGCGGGCGGCTGCCCAGCCGACGGTTCCAAAAAGTGGTAAAAAAATCTATTCCCAATCATTATAGCACAGTTCCCCGCAAAAATCACCACCCAATCTGGCCGCCAGCCAAGCCCACAGCAGGGGCCGGCCGGGGCAAATTGCACGGCGGACATTGACAAACAGGGGGCCGGGAGGATAGAATCAGGGGAGAAAGGGGGAGGACCATGCCTCGATTTTTTGTGGACGAAACGCCCGCTGGGGAATTTTTCATCGGTGGGGAGGACGGCAGGCACATTGCCAAGTCCCTGCGGATGCGGCCGGGGGAGGAGCTGACCTTGTGCGACGGCCAAGGCTGGGACTACCCGGGGGTGATCCTCTCCTGCACCGGGGAGGGGGCCTTGGTCCAGGTGGGGGAGGCTGTCCCCACCAGCAGCGAGCCGGCGGCGAAAGTCACCGTGTGCCAGTGCCTGGCCAAGGGCGACAAGCTGGAAACCGTCACCCAAAAGGCAGTGGAGCTGGGGGCAGCGGAGATCTGGCCGGTGGAGAGCGCCCGGTGCGTGGTGCGGCTGGATGAGAAGTCCGCCGGGAAGAAAACGGCCCGGCTGCAAAAGATCGCCCGGGAAGCGGCCATGCAAAGCGGCCGGGGGATCATCCCCCGGGTGCTGGAACCGGCGTCTTTGAAAAAGGCCCTGGAAACCGCCGCCCGGGAAGGGGAGATCCTGTTTTTCTACGAGCGGGGGGAAGAGAGCCTGAAAGCTGCCCTGAAAACCGCCGGGCAGCGGCTGTTCGTGTTCGTGGGGCCGGAGGGGGGCTTCTCCCCGGAAGAGGCGGCCCTGGCCCAGTCCCTGGGAGGGAAGGTGCTCACCCTGGGGCCCAGGATCCTCCGCACGGAAACCGCCCCCTTGGCGGCGCTGGCCTGTATTTTTTATGAGAAAGGCGACATGGAATTGGAGAGGAGGGAGAAGCTGTGAAAAGCGTCTTGGTGACCGGTGCCTCGGGAGGCCTGGGTCGTGCCATGGCCCTGGAGCTTGCCCATCGTGGGTGGGGGGTGGCCCTCCACTACCACAAGAACCGAGAAGCTGCCCTGGCTGTGGAGGAGGATATCCGCCGGCTGGGGGGCATGGCCCGTACCTATCAGGCAGACTTGACCCAGGAGGCCCAGGTGGAGGCCCTGTTTGAGGCTGCCGAGAGGGACTTCGGCTTTTTGGAGGGCCTGGTGAACAACGCCGGTACCGCCTGGAAGGGCCTGTTTACCCACATGACCCTGGCTGACTGGCAGGGGGTGCTGGATGCAGACCTGACCAGCGTGTTCCTGTGCTGCCGCCGGGCGCTGCCCCCCATGATCCGGCAAAAGCGGGGGAGCATCGTCAACGTCAGCTCCATGTGGGGCCAGGTGGGCGCCTCCTGCGAGGCGGCCTATTCCGCGGCGAAAGCAGGGGTCATCGGCCTGACGAAAGCCCTGGCCAAGGAGGAGGGCCCTTCGGGGGTGCGGGTCAACTGCCTGGCCCCCGGGGTGATCGACACCCCCATGAACGGGGACCTTTCCCCGGCGGACCTGGATGCCCTCCGGGAGGAAACGCCCCTGGAGCGGATCGGCACCCCGGAAGAGGTGGCCCAGGCCGCGGCGTTCCTGCTGGAACAGGAGTTCCTCACCGGGCAGGTGCTGGGGCTCAACGGCGGGCTGGTGATCTGAGTTTTTGTTTTGGGAAAAGATTCTAAAACATTGTCCCCCAGGGAGGGGAATCTGGACAGGGGAGGGTTTGACAAATCCTCCCTTTTCTTATAAAATAAAGAGGTTAAGCTCCCTCTGTTACATGGCCGGGAAAACCGGTGAAAAAAAGAGAGAAAAAACAAGAACAGGAGATCGGGATATGAGCTTTCAGATTCTGGGTACAGGCAGCTTTGCGCCGGAAAGAGTCCTCACAAACGACGACCTTTCCAACATGGTAGAAACTTCAGACGAGTGGATCACAAAGCGGGTGGGTGTGAAAGAGCGCCATGTGTGCACCACCGAGAGCAACACGGACATGGGCGTGGCCGCGGCGTTGGCGGCCCTGGAAAACGCCGGTGTCAAACCCCAGGAGCTGGACCTGATCATCGGCGCCACCATCAGTGCCGACTCCATCTCCCCCGGGCTGGCGGGCATGGTGCAGAACCGCATTGGCGCCACCTGCCCCTGCTTTGACATGAACGTGGCCTGCCCCGGGTTCCTGTTTGCCCTGGACGTGGCGGCCGGGTTCTTTGCCCGCAAGGTGGTGAAGAAGGTGCTGGTGGTCAGCTCTGAGCGGATGAGCGGCCTGATCGACTGGACCGACCGGAGCACCTGCGTCATCTTCGGCGACGGCGCCGGGGCAGCTGTGTTGGGCGAAGGGGACAACTACCTCTCCTCCACCCTGAGCACCATTGGCGGGGACAACGTGATCTCCATCCCCACCAAGTGGGACAACTCCCCGTTCTATGAAAATGAACTGAAAAAGAATTGCGTGTTTATGGCCGGCCAGGAAACCTATAAGTTTGCGGTCACCTCCATGGTGCGGGACGTGCGGCTGGTGATGGAGCAGGCCGGGATCACCGGGGACCAGGTGAAGGCCGTCATCCCCCACCAGGCCAACTACCGGATCATCAACGAGGCTCGCCGCCGGCTGCCGGAGATTGCCCCGGAGAAGTTCTTGATGAACATCGACCGGTTTGGCAACACCTCCTCTGCCAGTGAGCCCATCCTGCTGGACGAGGCCAACCGCCAGGGGCTTTTGCAGCGGGGGGATTACGTGGTGCTCACCGCCTTTGGCGGCGGGCTTTCCACCGCGGCCAGCGTGATCCGTTGGTGAGATCCGCTGCGTAAAAATAAGCGGGGCTTCCCCGCTGTGGATAGAACCATAAGAGAAAGGATTGAAGCCTTATGATCAGAACGCCCATTTGCGACCTTTTGGGCATTGAATACCCCATTTTCCAGGGCGGCATGGCCTGGATCTCCGATGGCAAGCTGGCAGCGGCCGTGTCCAACGGCGGCGGCCTGGGGATCATCTCCGCCATGAATGCCAACGCCGAGTACCTGAAAAAGCAGATCGACCTGGCCCGCAGCCTCACCGACAAGCCCTTTGGCGTGAACATCATGCTCATGTCCCCCTTTGCCGACGAGGTGGCCAAGCTGGTGGCCGAGGAAAAGGTGGCTGTGGTCACCACCGGCGCGGGCAACCCCTCCCGGTATATGCCCATGTGGCTGGAAGCCGGCATCAAGGTGATCCCCGTGGTGGCAAGCGTTGCCATGGCCCGGCTGGTGACCAAGGCAGGCGCTGCGGCCATCATCGCTGAGGGCGGCGAGTCCGGCGGCCACGTGGGTGACCTGACCACCATGGTGCTGGTGCCCCAGGTGGTGGACGCCACCACCCTGCCCGTTCTGGCAGCAGGCGGCATCGGCGACGGCCGGGGCATTGCGGCGGCCTTCCAGCTGGGTGCCGTGGGCGTCCAGGTGGGCACCCGGTTCCTGGTGGCTGAGGAGTGCGGCGTCCATCCCAACTACAAGAAAAAGGTCTTAAAGGCCAACGATATCGCCACCATGGTCACCGGCAAGCGGCTGGGCCATCCGGTGCGGCAGATCAAGAACCAGTTCGCCAAAGAGTACGCCAAGGCCGAGTACAGCCAGATCTCCGACGAGGAGCTGGAGAAGCTGGGCAGCGGCGCCCTGTACCGGGCCGCTGTGGAAGGCGACGAGAAGACCGGCGACTTCCTGGCCGGGCAGATCGCCGGCATGGTGAACAAAGAGCAGCCCGCCGCGGAGATCATCCAGGAGATGTTCCAAGAGGCGGAAGAGGTGCTGAAAGGAGCGACCAAATGGGTAAAATAGCCTTTGTTTTCGCGGGCCAGGGGGCCCAGTACAGCGGCATGGGCCAGTCCCTGTGTGAGGTAAGCCCCGCCGCCAAGGCCGTGTTCGACGCCGCCGACAAGCTGCGCCCCGGCACCAGTGAGCAGTGCTTCACCGGCACTGCCGAGGAACTGTCCATCACCAAAAACACCCAGCCCTGCCTCTACTGCGTGGACCTGGCAGCCGCCAAGGCCCTGGAGGAAGCAGGCGTGACCCCCGACTATGTGGCGGGCTTCTCCCTGGGAGAGATCGCCGCTCTCAGCTTTGCCGGGGTGTTCAGCGAAGAGCAGGGGTTCGATTTTGTGTGCAAGCGGGCCGAGGCCATGCAGAAGGCCGGGGAGGAAAACCCCGGGGCCATGGCCGCCGTGCTGAAGCTGAAAAATGAGCAAGTGGAAGAGCTGTGCGCCGGCTTTGAGAAGGTGTGGCCCGTCAACTACAACTGCCCCGGGCAGCTGGTGTGCGCCGGGGAGAAGTCCCAGATCGAGGCGTTCTGCGGCAAGGTGGCCGAGGCCGGCGGCAAGGCTGTGCCTCTGGCAGTGAGCGGCGGATTCCACTCCCCCTTTATGGAGAGCGCTTCCCAGACCCTCTGTGAGGTGTTGGAGCCCATGGAGCTCTCAGAGGCCCGGGTGCCGGTGTATGCCAACTACACCGCCCAGCCCTACGATGGCTCTGCCAAAGAGCTTCTCACCCAGCAGGTGAAAAACCCGGTGCAGTGGCAGGAAACGGTGGAGCGTCTGGTGGAACTGGGCGTGGATACCTTCATCGAGTGCGGCCCTGGCAAGACACTGTGCGGGCTGATCCGCAAGACCGCCAAGGGCGTGAAGACCCTGAACGTCCAGGACGGGGAAACCCTCCAGGCGGCGTTGGAGGCCGTGAAGGCCCAGGGTTGACCATTTTGTAAGGACCCCCAGGGCGGGGAGTGCGGGGGAACGCCCCTCAGACCGCCTGGCGGGGATGCCATAGAGAATGCTTTTTACCAATCTTAAAGAAGAAACCAAATAAGCCGTCCCCGGTTGGGGGCGGACAGGAGGTCAGACAACATGAAGCTGGAAGGAAAGATCGCGCTGGTGACCGGCGCTTCCCAGGGGTTGGGCAAGGCCATCGCTTTGAAGCTGGCAGCAAACGGCGCCGACGTGGCTGTGATCTATGTGGGGCCGGAAGAGCCTGCCCTGGAAACCTGCAAAGAGATCGAGGCCCTGGGCCGCCGGGCAGTGAGCTATCCCTGTGACGTGCGGGACGAGAAGGCCGTGGAGGAAACCGTGGCCGCGGTGAAGAAGGACCTGGGCAAGGTGGACATCCTGGTGAACAACGCCGGTGTCACCCGGGACGGCCTGATGGTCACCATGAAGGACGCCGACTACGATATGGTGCTGGACATCAACCTGAAGGGCGCTTTCCATATGATCCGCGCCTGCTACCGGGACTTTATGCGCAAGAAGAGCGGCAAGATCATCAACATCAGCTCCATCGCGGGCCTGGTGGGCAACGTGGGCCAGGTGAACTACGCCGCTTCCAAGGCGGGGCTCATCGGCATGAGCAAGTCGGTGGCCAAGGAGCTGGGTAGCCGTGGCGTGTGCTGCAACTGCATTGCCCCCGGGTTCATCGAAACCGCCATGACCAAGGACATCAAGGAGGACAACCCCCTGCTGGTGCAGGTCCCCATGCGGAAGATGGGCACCCCCGAGGACGTGGCCAACTTGGCGCTGTTCTTGGCCTCCCCCGAGTCTGACTACATCACCGGCGAAACCATTCGCGTGGACGGAGGCCTGGCAATATGAGAAGAGTCGTCATCACAGGTATGGGCTGTGTTACCCCCATCGGCAACGACGTGCCCGCCTTTTGGGAGAGTTTGAAAAACGGCAAGTGCGGCATCGGCCCCATCACCCACTTTGACACCACCGACTACAAGGTGAAGGTGGCCGGCGAGGTGAAGGACTTCGACCCCTTGCAGTACATGGAAAAGTCGGAGATCCGGAAATTCGACGTGTTCTGCTGGTATGCCATGGCCGCGGCCACCCAGGCCGTGGAGGAGAGCGGTATCAAAGATACCCTGCCCCCCCAGCGCATTGGCACCTACTTTGGCTCCGGCATCGGCGGCATGAGCACCTTCGCCGAGGAGCAGAAAGTCCTCATGGAGAAGGGCCCCCGCCGGGTGTCCCCCTTCTTTGTCCCCGGCATGATCATCAACATGGCCGGCGGCCTGATCGCCATTAAATACAACTTCCAGGGGGCTTCCATCCCCATCGTCACTGCCTGCGCCACCGGCAACAACGCCATCGGCGAGGCCTACCGGGCCATCAAGCACGGCTATCTGGACGCGGTGCTCACCGGCGGCGCGGAAGCGGCCATCATCCCCATTGGCGTGGCGGGCTTCAGCAATATGAAGGCCCTGTCCACCACCGAGGACCCGGCTGCCGCCTGCGTGCCCTTTGACGCCCGCCGCAACGGCTTTGTCATGGGCGAGGGCGCCGGTGCCCTGGTGCTGGAAGAGTACGAGCACGCTGTGGCCCGGGGCGCCAAGATCTACGGCGAACTGTGCGGCTACGGTGTTTCCTGCGACGCCCACCACATCACCGCCCCCCATCCGGAAGGCTTGGGCGGCGCCGCGGCCCTGACCATGGCTTTGGAAGAGGCCGGCGGCTGCGAGGATTTCTCCAAACTGTACATCAACGCCCACGGCACCAGCACCCCTCTCAATGACTCCGGTGAAACCAAGGCCATCAAGAAGGCCCTGGGCGAGGAAGCCGCCCACAAGTGCATGGTTTCCTCCACCAAGTCCATGACCGGCCATATGCTGGGCGCGGCAGGGGCCGTGGAGGCCATCGCCAGTGTGCTGGCTGTGAAGGAGGGCATCGTGCCCCCCACCATCGGCTACCAGGAGCCCGACCCGGAGTGCGACCTGGATTACGTTCCCAACGTGGCCCGCGAGGCCCAGGTGGACCTGGCGCTTTCCGCTTCTTTGGGCTTTGGCGGCCACAACGCCTATCTTGCTTTCCGGAGGGTTTAAGCTATGGATGTGAAAAAGATTGAAAGCCTTGCCAAACTGATGCAGGAAACCGGCCTCACCGGCTTGGAGCTGGTGGAGGGCGATGTAGAGCTGCGCCTGGAGCGTCAGCAGGAAGTGGTGGCTGTGGCCCCCGCTGCCCCGGTGATGCCGGTGGCAGCCCCCGCTCCGGCGGCGGGCGCGGAAGCCCTGGGGGTTTCCCATGAGCAGGCTGCCCCCCAGAAGGAGGGCACCTTGGTGCTGTCCCCCACCGTGGGCGTGTTTTACGCCTCTCCCTCTCCCGACGCCCGTCCTTTTGTGGAGGTGGGCGACCAGGTGAAGAAGGGCGACACCCTGTGCATCATCGAGGCCATGAAGCTGATGAACGAGATCCCCAGTGAGGTGGACGGCACCGTGGCGGAGATCTGCGTGGGCAACGGCCAGGTGGTGGAGTACAACCAGCCCCTGTTCCGGATCGTGTGAAGAGGTGTATCCCAATGAATAAAGAAGAAATCAAAAAGATCCTCCCCCACCGGGAGCCCATGCTGCTGGTGGACGAGGTGGAATTGATCGACGGCGTGGCCTACGGCAAGTGCCACATCAAGGGCGACGAGTATTTCCTCCAGGGGCATTTCCCCGGGAATCCCGTGGTGCCTGGGGTGATCCAGTGCGAGATGCTGGCCCAGTCTGCCTGCGTGCTGCTGGCAAGCGGCGCCTCCGAGGGCTGCACCCCCCTGTTCACCAGCCTGGATAAGGTGAAGTTCCGGGGCCAGGTGAAGCCCGGCGACACCTTGGAAACAGAGTGTGAGATCACCCGTCAGCGGGGCCAGTTCTACTTTGCCAAGGGCAAGGGTATGGTCAATGGCAAGCTGTGCGTCAGTGCGGAGTTTTCCTTCGCGCTGGTGAAATCCGAATAAGGCAGGCTCTGCCTTTGCGGAAAGGATGAAAGCAAGTGTTCACTAAAATTCTCATTGCCAACCGGGGCGAGATCGCCATCCGCATTATCCGGGCCTGTAAGGAGATGGGCATCGCCACGGTGGCGGTCTATTCCGAGGCCGACCGGGAGTCCCTCCACGTGGCCCTGGCCGACGAGGCCATCTGCATCGGCGGCCCCCGGGCGGAGGACAGCTACTTAAACGCCCAGCGGATCGTCAGCGCGGCTTTGGCTACCCACGCCCAGGCCATCCACCCGGGTTACGGCTTTTTGTCGGAGAACGCCGGGTTTGCCGGCCTGTGCAAGCAGCACGGCGTGGTGTTCATCGGGCCCTCGGCGGAGATCATCGCCAAAATGGGCGACAAGGACGCCGCCCGGCGGCTGATGAAGGCAAACGATGTGCCCACCACCCCCGGCACCGACATTTTGAAGGACGCCCAGGAGGCTGTGGCAGCCGCGGAGAAAATCGGCTACCCGGTGCTCATCAAGGCCAGCGCCGGCGGCGGCGGCAAGGGCATCCGCCTGGTGGAGCGGGCCGAGGACATGGAGCGGGCCTTTGAAACGGCTTCCAGCGAGGCGGAAAAGGCCTTCGGCGACGGCCGGATGTACATGGAAAAATACTTAAACCCCGTCAAGCACATTGAGGTGCAGCTGCTGGCCGACGAGGAGGGGAACGTGGTGTGCCTGGGGGAGCGGGAGTGCTCTATCCAGCGGAACAACCAGAAGCTCGTTGAGGAGTCCCCCTCCCCCGGGGTGAGCCCCGAGATCCGGGAAAAGCTGATGGAAACTGCCGCCCGGGCCGCCAAAGCCTCCGGCTATGTGAACGCCGGCACGGTGGAGTTCCTCATGGACAAGGACCGGAACTTCTACTTTATGGAGATGAACACCCGTTTGCAGGTGGAGCATCCTGTCAGCGAGCTGGTCACCGGGGTGGACATTGTCAAGTGGCAGATCCGCATTGCCGCCGGGGTGCCCCTGGACTTTACCCAGGAGGACATCCACGTGCAGGGGGCGGCCATCGAGTGCCGAATCAACGCCAAGGGCCCCGGCAAGGTGGACTTTTTCCACACCCCGGGCGGACCCTGGGTGCGGTTCGACACCTTCCTGTACCAGGGGTATGAGATCCCCCCCTATTACGACTCCATGCTGGGCAAGATGATCGTGTACTCTTCCACCCGGGAGGAGGCCATCCGCAAGATGCAATCGGCACTGTGCGAGCTGGTGGTGGGAGGTACCCACAACAACATCGAGGACCAGATCGAGATCATCCGGGACGAGCGCTTTAAAAAGGGCGACTACTACACGGATTTTATGAAGACGTTCCCCAAGGGGCAGTGAGAAAACGCTGCGGCCCTTGGGATTCCACAAAGAAGGGTGATGGCAAGGTATGAATTTGATGGGCCTGTTCCGCTCGCCTGAAAACGAGCTGGAAAAGGGCGGCAAGCCGGTGCCGGAAGAGGACGCCGGCATCCGCACCGCCTGCCCCCACTGCGGGGTGCAGCTGCCCTTGAACGATTTGCAGGACAACCTGCAGGTGTGCACCGCCTGCGGGTACCACTTCCGCATGGGGCCCCGGGACAGGATCGTGTACCTGGTGGACGAGGACAGCTTTTCCGAGCTGTATGGGGACATGAAGAGCCGGGACGTGCTCTCCTTCCCCGGCTATGACCAGAAGCTGCGCAACGCCAAGCTGGCCTCCCGGGAGAAGGAGGGCGTGATCTGCGGCACCGCCCAGGTGGCCGGGGAGGAGTGCGCCCTGTTTGTGATGGACCCCAACTTCATGATGGGCAGCATGGGCACCGTGGTGGGCGAGAAGATCACCCGCCTGTTTGAGTACGCCACAGAGCACAGCCTGCCGGTGGTGGGCTTCACCGTGTCCGGCGGCGCCCGGATGCAGGAGGGCATCCTGTCCCTGATGCAGATGGCCAAGACCAGCGCGGCAGTGCGCAAGCACTCGGACGCGGGGAACTTCTACCTGACGGTACTCACCGACCCCACCACCGGCGGGGTCACCGCCAGCTTTGCCATGGACGGGGATATCATCATGGCGGAACCGGGAGCCACCATCGGCTTTGCCGGCGCCCGGGTGATTGAGCAGACCATCCGGAAAAAGCTGCCCCAGGGCTTCCAGAAGGCGGAGTTCCTCTTGGAGCACGGCTTTGTGGACCTGATCGTCCCCCGCACCCAGCAGAAAGAAACCATTGGAAAGCTGTTAAAGCTTCACCGGAAGGGGGCAGAACAATGAGCGCTTATGAAAAGGTCCTGCTGGCCCGGGCCAAGGACCGCCCCACCGGGCTTTCCTATATCGAGAACATCTTTGAGGACTTCATCGAGCTTCACGGGGACCGGCGGTTTGCCGACGACCCGGCCATCGTGGGGGGCATCGCCACCTTGAACGGCCAGCCCGTCACCGTCATTGCCATGGACAAGGGCAAGGATATGCGGGAGCGTGTGAAGCGCAACTTTGGCTCCTCCAACCCGGAGGGCTACCGGAAAGCCCTGCGGCTGATGGAGCAGGCGGAGAAGTTCCACCGGCCCGTGGTGTGCTTTGTGGACACCGCCGGCGCGTTCTGCGGCATGGGCGCCGAGGAGCGTGGCCAGGGCCAGGCCATTGCGGAAAACCTGGTGGCCATGGCGGGCCTGAAGACCCCGGTGATCTCCGTGCTCATCGGCGAAGGCGGCAGTGGCGGGGCCTTGGCCCTGGCAGTGGCCGACCGGGTGTGGATTCTGGAAAACGCAGTGTACTCGGTGATTTCCCCCGAGGGCTGTGCCAGCATCCTGTGGAAGGACTCCAAAAAGGTGAAGGACGCCGCCGACTGCCTGCGGCTGACTGCCCAGGACATGATGGAGCTGGGGGTGGTGGAGCAGGTCATCCCCGAGGAGAAGGAGTTCTCCCAGACCTACAGCCACCTGAAAGAGCAGCTGGAGAGCACCCTGTCCCAGCTGTGCGCCCTGCCGGTGGAAGAGCTGCTGGAGCAGCGCTACCAGCGGTTCCGGAAATTCTAAACAAACGGTTCAGGAAGTGTGGAAAACCACACTTCCAAAAGCCGGTGAAAAGGCCCGCCCAGGGGATGTCCTTGGCGAGCCTTTTCCTGCCTTTATGCGAAAGGAGCCACTTATGGAGAGAAAACATAGCTCCCGCCCCAAAGGGGCCCGCTCGGAGCGGAACGCCCGGGGTTCCCACCCCCAGGAAGGCCGCCCGAACCGGAACGCCCGGGATTCCCACCCCCAGGAAGGGGGAAAAGCTTCTTCCCGTCTGGGGAAGAAAGGGGAGGCGGCCCGGCCTAACCGCCCAGCGCAGAGGCAAGCCCCTGCCCAACCAGGGAAAAAGGGGGCAGTGCAGGCGGTACGGCCTGGGGTCCCCCAGCCGGAGAACCTCCCGCCGGAGGGCCAAGGGGGCCACACCCCCTGCCCAGTGTACCGGAAATGCGGCGGCTGCCAGCTGCAAAACCTCAGCTATCCCCGGCAGCTTCTCTGGAAGCAGGACCGCTGCCAGAAGCTTTTGGGGAAATTTGGGAAGGTTTCCCCCATTTTGGGCATGGAAAGCCCCTACCACTACCGGAACAAGGTCCAGGCGGCGTTCAGCTTTGACAAGCGACACGGAAGGATCATCAGCGGGGTGTACCAGTCCAGCACCCACCGGATCGTGCCTATCGACTCCTGCCAGACTGAGGACGAAACCGCCGACCGGATCATCGTTTCCGTGCGGAAACTGCTGAAGGACTTCAAGCTCACCGCCTTTGATGAAACCACCGGCCGGGGCTTTTTGCGCCATGTGCTGGTGAAGCGGGGCTTCTCCACCGGGGAAGTGATGGTGGTGTTGGTGACGGGCACCCCTGTGTTCACCGCAAAAAAGCACTTTGTGAAGGCCCTGCTGGACCTCCACCCGGAGATCACCACCATTTTGCAGAACGTGAACAACCGGTACACCTCCATGGTGCTGGGGGACCAGGAAAAGGTGCTCTACGGCCCGGGGACCATCACCGACGTGCTGTGCGGGTGCAAGTTCCGGATCTCTGCCAAGTCCTTTTACCAGATCAACCCCCTCCAGACGGAAGTGCTTTACAACAAAGCCATGGAGTTTGCCGGGCTTTCCGGGAAGGAAAAGGTGCTGGACGCCTACTGCGGCATCGGGACCATCGGCCTGGTGGTGGCAAAGCACGGCGCCGGCCAGGTGCTGGGGGTGGAGCTGAACCCCGACGCGGTGAAGGACGCCATCCAGAACGCCAGGGAAAACGGCATGAAGAACGCCTGG
>CAJFMJ010000002.1 GCA_904391645.1 uncultured Neglectibacter sp. | reverse complement strand
CTGCCTTGGGCTACAGAAGCCCCGTTCAGTTCAAAACCGAACGGGGCTTCTGATAAATATTCTTTTTAGTGTCTACTTTCTCTTGACAAGTGCAGTTGCAAAATGCAACAGCCCCTCTTCGCTGCCCTGCTGTGCTGGGCACAGCCAAAGCTGCTCTTGACGGGTTTCGCGTGATCCCTTCCTCACCAGTTACTGGTAGCTGTCGTAGTTGTCCTCCCGGTAATCCTCATCGGTGTAACGCAAGGCTTCCCGGAGGATCTCCTCGGTGTCAAACTGCCGGGTAGCCCCCCAGTCGGGCGCAGGATCCGCCGGCGGGGGCGCCACCTGCCGGGCAGGGGGCTGGGGTTCATAGGGAGGCTCCTGGTAGCCGGCGTCCTCCTGATACCCTTCCTCCTCCTGGTAGGGGCCATAGTCTTCGTAATCGTCGTAATAGTCGCTGTCGTAATAGCCGTCTTGCCCATAGGACGACTGGCCATAGGACTCGCCGTAGTCCTCCTCCTGGTACACCTCGTCCTCATAGGGGCCGTAAGCCTGGTCCTGGGGCGGCAGGGCAAACTCCTCGGTGTAGAGGGAGGCCTCTTCCGGCACCAGGGCGTTGGGAGGAGGTGCATAGGGCGCGGGGGCAGGGGGCGCCACGGGGGCCGCAGGCCGGGCAAACTCTTGGGAAGCCGCTGCCGGCCCGGGCTGCTGGCGCACCTCCGCCTGGTGGATCTCCTCCAAAATCTGCTCTGTGGCGGCATACCGGCGGCGGCCATGGATATACAGCACAAGCACCGTCACCAGGCCAAGGACACCCACGGCAATAAAGCCTAAGCCGCTGTAAAACAGGGTGGCCGCCATGGAGTTGCCCCGGACGTTCAACGTGGCAAAGGTGACGTAATTGGGGCCGGAGTCCTCCTCCGCTTGGGAAGAGGAACTGCCGGTATTCAGGGAAACCGAGGGGCGTTCCACTGCCGGCCGGGGGGTGGCAATGGTTTCCGGCTCGTTATAGGTGGGCACCTGGACGTCGTTGTCCTGCTGGGAGGACTGGTTTTCCCACTGGCTCTCTGTTTCAGAGGGTTCCTCTGAAGGCTCTTCCCAGGAGCTGCTGGGGTCTTCCGGCTCTTCCGAGGACGGCTCTTGGCTGCTTTCCTGGGAGGAAGAGCCCTCTGACGAAGAGGAGCTCTCCGAAGAGGAGCTGGGCTCTGAGGAAGAGCTGCTGGAGCTCTCTTCCGGGGGCTGTGAAGAAGAGCTGGGCTCGGAAGAAGAGCTGCTGGAAGACTGCTCCGGAGGCGGGTCGGGGTTGGGCAGATCCTCCTCCGGGGGATCGGGCTGGATCACCCCTGTCAAAGGGGAAACCTGTTCGGTGGCCTCCGTGGCCAGGACAGGGACGGCTACCAGGTTGACGGCCAAAGCCGCCGCTGCCAGCAAAGCCGCAAAACGGCGTTTTTCTTTCATATGCTTCCTCCTGCTGGTGGGATCATCGCGTTTCATATCAGTTAATTGTAGCACAAAGCATCCCATTGTTCAATGGGTTTCCCCGCAAACCCGGGAAAAGCCTACTGCCCCAAAAGCCGCCAAAGGGCGCGCCAGATCCCGGCGCGCCCTTCTACAAGACGGTTTCCCTTTTCGCTGCCTTTTAGAAAGCGATCTTCTCCTCGATGTAGGCCTTCAGCTGGTCGATGGGCAGGCGCACCTGTTCCATGGTGTCCCGGTCCCGGATGGTGACGCAGTTGTCGGGCTCTTTCTCCCCGTCGCCCACGGTGTCGAAGTCGATGGTGATGCACAGAGGCGTGCCGATCTCGTCCTGACGGCGGTACCGCTTGCCGATGGAACCGGCCTCGTCGTAGTCCACCATAAAGTACTTGGACAGCATCTGATGGACTTCCTGGGCCTTGGGCCCCAGCTTTTTGGACAGGGGCAGCACCGCGGCCTTGAAGGGCGCCAGGGCGGGATGGAGCCGCAGCACCACACGGATGTCGTCCTTGCCGTTCTTATCCTGGCCCACCACTTCCTCGTCGTAGGCGTCGCACAGGAAGGCCAGGGCCATGCGGTCGGCACCCAGAGAGGGCTCCACCACATAGGGGATGTAGTGCTCATTGGTTTCCTGGTCAAAGTAGGTCAGGTCTTTGCCGGAATGCTCCTGATGGCGCTTCAGGTCATAGTCGGTGCGGTCGGCAATGCCCCACAGCTCGCCCCAGCCAAAGGGGAACAGGTATTCCACGTCAGTGGTTGCCTTGGAGTAGAAGGACAGCTCCTCGGGGCGGTGGTCCCTAAAGCGCAGGTTTTCTTCCGTCATGCCCAGGCTGAATAGCCAGTTGCGGCAGAACTCCTTCCAATAGGCAAACCACTCCAGGTCGGTGTCGGGCTTGCAGAAGAACTCCAGCTCCATCTGCTCGAACTCCCGGGTGCGGAAGGTGAAGTTGCCGGGGGTGATCTCATTCCGGAAGCTCTTGCCCACCTGGGCGATGCCGAAGGGCAGCTTCTTCCGGGTGGTGCGCTGCACACTGGGGAAGTTGACAAAGATGCCCTGGGCAGTTTCGGGGCGCAGGTAGATCTCGCTCTTGGCGTCTTCGGTAACGCCCTGGAAAGTTTTGAACATCAGGTTGAACTGGCGGATCTCGGTGAAGTTCTCACTGCCGCAGTTGGGGCACTTGATGTGGTTTTCCTTGATGAAGTCGGTCATCTTCTGGTTGTCCCAGCCGTCGGCGGACTCGCCGGTGAAGTCCTCAATGAGCTTGTCGGCACGGTGGCGGGTCTTGCAGTCCTTGCAGTCCATGAGGGGGTCGGAGAAGCCGCCCACATGGCCGGTGGCCACCCACACCTGGGGGTTCATCAAAATGGCGGCGTCCACGCCCACATTGTAGGGGGATTCCTGGACGAACTTCTTCCACCAGGCTTTTTTCACGTTGTTTTTAAATTCCACGCCCAAGGGGCCGTAGTCCCAAGAGTTGGAAAGGCCGCCGTAGATCTCGCTGCCGGGGAAGATAAAGCCCCGGGTCTTGCAGAGATTGACGATGGTATCCATGGTTTTTTCGGTAGCTTTCATTGCGTACCCGCCTTTCTCGATTTCACATCGCATACTGGGGCTTATTGTAGCACAAGCTGGGGCGGGATTGCAAGAAAAACGGGGAATTTCGCCCCAAAGCCGCTGAAAAGTTTTGATCAAACTTTTACCCCGCCCCCCGGTTTTCTTTTTCTCCCTTTTCTGCTATAATAAATTGATATACTTTTTGTAACGGAGAGTCCCTTATGGATAGAATGGATCGTAGCAACATTCGCAATTTCAGCATTGTGGCCCACATCGACCACGGCAAATCCACCCTGGCTGACCGCATCCTGGAGCTGACCAAGTCCGTCCCCCTGCGGGAGATGGAAAACCAGCTTTTGGACAACATGGACCTGGAACGGGAGCGGGGCATCACCATCAAGGCCCACGCTGTCACCCTGGTCTACACCGCCAAGGACGGCCAGGACTATGTGTTCAACCTCATCGACACCCCCGGACACGTGGACTTCAACTACGAGGTTTCCCGGTCCCTGGCCGCCTGTGAGGGGGCGGTGCTGGTGGTGGACGCCTCCCAGGGCATCGAGGCCCAGACCCTGGCCAACACCTACCTGGCCGTGGACGCCGGGCTGGAGATCGTCCCGGTGGTGAACAAGATCGACCTGCCCAGCGCCGACCCGGAACGGGTCTGCCACGAGATCGAGGACGTGATCGGCATTCCCGCCATGGACGCCCCCCGGATCTCCGCCAAGACCGGCCAGAACGTGGAAGAGGTGATGGAGCGCATTGTCACCGACATTCCCGCCCCTGTGGGCAACGAGGACGACCCCCTGCGGGCGCTGATCTTCGACTCCTACTACGACTCCTACCGGGGCGTCATCGTGTACGTGCGGATCAAGGACGGCACTGTGCGTCCCGGGGACACCATCCGCATGATGGCCACCGGCGGGGAATTCACCGTGGTGGAGTGCGGCTTTTTGAGGGCCACCTCCCTGGAGCCTGCCGACGCCCTGTACGCCGGGGAAGTGGGCTACATTGCCGCCTCCATCAAGGACGTGCGCCAGGCCCGGGTGGGCGACACCGTCACCCTGAAGGACCGCCCCGCCGCCGAGCCCCTGGAGGGGTACCGGGCGGTACAGCCCATGGTGTTCTGCGGCATCTACCCCGCCGACGGCGCCCACTACACCGACCTGCGGGACGCCCTGGAAAAATTGCAATTAAACGACGCCTCCCTCACCTTCGAGCCGGAAACCTCCGTGGCCCTGGGCTTTGGCTTCCGGTGCGGCTTCTTGGGGCTGTTGCACATGGAGATCATCCAGGAGCGGCTGGAGCGGGAGTACGACCTGGATCTGATCACCACCGCCCCCAGCGTGGTGTACAAATTAAAGCTCACTGACGGCAGCACCATCACCATCGACAACCCCACCAACTACCCGGACCCCACCCTGATTGCCAGCGCCGAGGAGCCCATCTGCAACGCCCACATCTACTCCCCTTCGGAGTACGTGGGGAACATTATGGAGCTGTGCCAAGAGCGCCGGGGGGTATTCAAAGACATGAAGTACCTGGACACCGACCGGGTGGACATCCACTACGAGCTGCCTTTAAACGAGATTGTCTATGACTTTTTCGACGCGCTGAAGTCCCGCACCCGGGGCTACGCCTCCTTTGACTACGAGCTGATGGGCTACCAGGCCAGCAAGCTGGTGAAGCTGGACATCATGCTCAACGGGGAGATCGTGGACGCCCTCTCCTTCATCATCCATGCGGACAAGGCCTACGGCCGGGCCAGAAAGATGGCGGAAAAGCTCAAGGAGAAGATCCCCCGCCAGCTGTTCGAGGTGCCCATCCAGGCCTGCATCGGCGGGAAGATCATTGCCCGGGAAACGGTGAAGGCCCTGCGCAAGGACGTGCTGGCCAAGTGCTACGGCGGCGACATCACCCGGAAGAAGAAGCTGCTGGAGAAACAGAAGGAAGGCAAAAAGCGGATGCGCCAGCTGGGCACGGTGGAAGTGCCCCAGGAGGCGTTTATGTCCGTGCTGAAGCTGGATGAATGACCAGGCTGCGCCTGGACGCACTTCGCGCTTTGGAGCCGCTCGCTGCGCTCGGGCTTGCGGGTAAGGCGGCTGGATCGTCCGCGCCGAAAGCAAACACAAGCTTTGGCCTTTCCGTTGCCATTGCTGCGCCTGGACGCACTCCGCGCTTTGGAGCCGCTCGCTGCGCTCGGGCGAACTCCGCGCTTCCTATTTATCCATTGGTGGTGACTCCATGTTAGGCTTTTACTTTCACGTCCCCTTCTGCCACGGCAAATGCCCTTACTGTGACTTCTACTCCCTCCCCGATTCCCAGGAGAATATGGACGCCTATGTACAGGCTGTTCTCACCTCCCTGGCCCCCTGGCGGGACAAGCTCAGAAACCGGGAACTTGCCACGGTCTACTTTGGCGGGGGAACCCCCAGTCTTTTGGGGGCCGCCCGGCTGGGAGCCCTCCTCCAGGGGGTGAAAGAGGGCTTTTCCCTGTCCCCCACAGCGGAGATCACCCTGGAAGCCAACCCCACCCATGTGGATCGGAACTTTTTTAAAGAGGTGCGGGAAGCCGGGTTCAACCGGCTTTCCATGGGGCTGCAATCCGCCGACCCAGCCCAGCTGCGGCTGCTGGGCCGTGCCCATTCCCCCCAGGACGCCGCCCTGGCTGTGGAAAACGCCCGGGCTGCCGGCTTTACAAACATCTCCCTGGACCTGATGCTGGGCCTGCCGGGAGGCTCTTGGGAAACGCTGAAAGGCTCCATCGCCTTTGCCGCGGGGCTGGGCGTGGAGCACATCTCCTCCTATATCTTAAAAGTGGAGCCGGGCACGCCCTTTGCCGCCCGGGGAGTCCAGCTGCCTGATGACGAGGAAACCTCCCAGCAGTACCTGCTCCTGGTGGAGGAGCTGGGCAAGCTGGGATACGCCCAATATGAGATCAGCAACTTCGCCCGACCGGGAAGGGAAAGCCGTCACAACCTGCTGTACTGGCGGGGGGAGGAGTACCTGGGCTTTGGGCCGGGGGCGCACTCCTTTTTCGAGGGACGGCGGTTCTACTACCCCCGGGACTTGGAAGGGTTCCTCCAGGGGAACACCCCGGTGGACGACGGCCCCGGCGGGGATTTTGGAGAGTTTGCCATGCTGAACCTGCGGCTGACCCGGGGCCTGCGGCGCCAGGACTGCCTGGCCCGCTTTGGTTTGGCAGGCGCCTCCCTGTTTGAAGAGGTGCTGGAAAACGCCCGGCGGTGCCCGCCCCAGCTGCTGCGGCAGGAGGAGGGTTGCCTCTCTTTCACGCCGGAGGGGTTCCTGGTTTCCAACGCCCTGCTGGTGCGGCTTCTGGGAGAGGAACTGTAAACACACAAAAAAGGACATCCAAGCTCTGCGCTTGGATGTCCTTTTGCTATGGGCAACCCATCCGAGGGCCCTGGGGGCACATGGGAGGCGGCAGCCCTGCCGCAAACGGAAGGGCAGCTTGCCCCTGGGGCCCACCCGTCACCCTTTTTCCCCAAACAGCTCCGGGTGCAGCCGGCTGTAGTGGAACAGGTACTGCTGGGCCAAGCCTGCGTTTTCCCCAAACTCCTGGGGGCTGTGGCCGGGCAGCAGGGTGGCCATGGCCCGCTTCATCCACACGTCCAGGGGGAAACACTGGGTCTTGTGGAACCCGTACAGCAGCGCGCACTCCGCCACTTTCGGCCCCACCCCAAAGATCTTTTGCAGCTCTTGCCGCCCCTCCTCCACAGGGGAAGCCGCCACTCTCTCCAAGTCCACCTCTCCGGAAACCACCTTCCTGGCGGCGTCCAGCAAGTACTTGGCCCGGAACCCCGCCCGCAGCGGGGCCAGGTCCTCCAGGGTGCAGGCAGCCAGGCGCTCCGGGGCCGGGAAGGCCGCCCACCCTGTGCCTGGAATGGGCTCTCCCAGCTGGACGCACAGCCGCTCAATGATCCCCTTGATCCGGGGGATGTGGTTGTTTTGGGAAATGATGAAAGAGCACAAAGCCTCCCAGGGCTCTTGGCGCAAAATGCGGATGCCCGGGGCAAAGTCCGCCGCCTCCTTCAGCGCCGGGCTCATTTGGGAAAGGGCTGCCCGCTTGGAGCCGTAGTCCGCCTCCAGGTCGAAATAGGACTGCCAGGTGGCCTCCAAGTCCTCCTGAGTGCAGAGGAACCAGACCTGTTCCCCCTGCTGCTCCAGGGCAAGCACCTTCCCGAAGGCCACCCCTTCCCACCGTCCCGGGGAAACCTCCCGCCAGCGGAAGGCCTGACCGCAATCCAATGTCTGGGCCAAATCAAAGGGGACAGCGCAGGGCAGCCTGCCCTTCTCCGGGGAGTTGTTAAAAGGCACGGTTCTTTTCATCGGCCTTCTGGCGGTCCTCCGGCACCCGGGCGGTGAGGTACTGGATGGCCCGCTCAATGGCATCCTTGGAGTTGCCCCAGTCCCCGCCGGCATTGCGGTAGTCGAACATCCGGCAGAAGTGGGTCACGTCGCCGTTTAACTCTTCCAGGTACTTTTTGGCCAGCCGGTCCGTTTCCTGCTGGAACACCTGGAAGTTCTTTTTGGGCATCTTCATGGCCGCCTCCATCACCTGGCCGTAGTGGGGCAGGCAGATATAGGGCTGCTGGCTGTACAGCTCCCGGAAATCCGGGTCGGTCTGCCACAGCTTCAAGGTGCTGTCCAGCAGGTGGGCGGTGTTTTTTTCAATGTTCTCGCAGATAAAGCAGTGCTGCTGCCGGGACTTCACTGCCGCAACCACCTTCTTGGGGGCGGTCTTCCCCTGGGGGAACACCTCGTCCTTCACCGTGGCCAACAGGCTTTCTAAGATCAGCGCCACCGAAAGCCGGCTGCCCCGGGCCAGGATCTGGTTGAAGTGCTCGGTGCAAAAGCCCAGCCGGTTGGTTTCCACCCGCACGTCAGGCTCCATCATGGCCGCGCCGGTGATGTAGGTGGCCATCCGGTCCTCCAGCATATCCCGCATCCGGCAGAAAGGGCAGCCGTCTTTGGGCATAAATACGTCGTTTACAGGGATGGAACAGATATCTTCCCGCATGGTAAAACCTCCAAAATGGTTATTCGACAAAATTCGCGTATAAATATTCATCCAGGTTTTTTTGAAAAATCCCTGCGATGGGAGGGGCTTTTTGTGGAAACAAGCCGGAATCCCCCTTGTTTTGCCGCTAGTATACCACAAAACCGGGGAAAAGCATAGCCTTTTCTTGTGGAAAGCCCGAAAAGCCCCGGCTAACTCCCCTTGGTGAAATGTATGTTAAATCCCTGTGGACAGTTTGTGGGAAAAGATTTTTCCCGTTTCCACTTGACACAAGATAGGGCGGACAGCTTTCCCGTTTTTTCTGTATATTGGGGCATTTTCCAATCTTGAAAAATAGCGTTTTTTGTTTCAAAAAGGAAAAATGAAAGGGTTTGTTTACATAAAAAAGTTCCCTGGTGGAAACGGGGGAAAGTTGAAAACCGCATAGGGACAAGGGTTTTTCACAGTTTCCACAGAGTTTTCCACATTCCCGGTGGGAAACACAGGTTACACCGGGCATCTCTGTGGAAAAATCCTTTCGCGGGGGCATAGAAAAAAGAATTTTCTTGCATTCTTTGGAAAAGTATACCGAAAAAATGGATCCCCTTGCCAAGCTGGCCGCCTCCTGGGAAAAGCCCCATTTTTCCCGCTTTTTTATTTGAGATTTCCAAGGGACTGTGCTATAATGGTTGCAAAGTATGTCTATCGCCGGGAAAACGCCCGGGGCCCCGCCAATGGGCCGGGCCGCAGAAAGAGGACTCACCATGGAAAAACACCCAAACAATCGCCGGGAAGCCCCCCGGGGCACGGACATCATCGCCGGACGCAACGCGGTGACCGAGGCGCTCAAAGCCGGACGGGCCATTGACAGCCTTTACGTCCAGCGGGGCGAGCGCTCCGGCGGGCTGCAGGCGCTGATTGCCAAAGCCAAAGAGGCCGGGGCCACCATCAAAGAGGCGGACCCCAAAAAATTGGAACACCTGTGCGGCGGGGCCAACCACCAAGGGGTGGTGGCAGTGGCCGCAGTGAAGGAATACGCCACGGTGGAAGACCTGTTCCAGCGGGCACAGGAGCGGGGCGAGCCCCCCTTCTTTGTCATCTGCGACGAGCTGGAGGACCCCCACAACCTGGGCGCGGTGATCCGCACGGCGGAATGCGCCGGGGCCCACGGGGTGATCGTCCCCAAGCGGCGCAGCGTGGGCTTGACCTACGCGGTGGGGAAGGCCTCCGCCGGAGCGGTGGAACACCTGCCGGTGGCCCGGGTGAACAACCTGGCCTCCCTGCTGGAGGAACTGAAACAGCGGGGCCTGTGGGTCTACGCCGCCGACATGGACGGCGCCCCCTGGTGCCAGACGGACTTCACCGGCCCGGTGGCCCTGGTCATCGGCTCCGAGGGCAAGGGCGTGGGCCGGTTGGTCAAGGAAAAAGCCGACTTTGTGGTATCCCTGCCATTAAAAGGAAACATAAACTCGCTGAACGCATCGGTGGCGGCCGGCATCCTCTGCTATGAGGTTTCCCGCCAGCGCAGCGGCTTGAAAGCGGTCAATCCGTAAAAGGAGGATTTTCAGCCTATGTCACAGGACAACAAGGAATTTACCCTGGAGGATATCCTGGCGGAAGAGCGGGCCAAACGGGAAGTGGAAGCCGCCCAGCAGGCCGCCCGGAAAGACCTTGCGCAGGAAAGGCAGTCCCGTCAGCCCGGGGCAAGGCCTCCCCAGCGCCCGGCAGGCCAGCCTGCCCCCCGTCCCGCTGCTCCCCAAAGCCAGCAGCCCACCCAACCCCAACAGGCGCAGCCTCAGGGGCAGCAGCCCCAGGCGGCCCAGCCTCAGCCTCAAGGGCAGCAGCCGGCAAAGCCCCGGCAAGAGGCCCAGGCAGACCTGAACGCCTATGCCACGGGCACGGTGGAACTCCCCCTGCGGGAGGAGGACCGCCGGGAAGTGGTGGAAGAGGCTTCTGGGAAAAAGGACAAAAAAGAGAAGAAAAAGAAGCGCCGGGGGCTGTTTGGCCGGAAAAAGCGGGTGCCCGACTTTGACGAGAACGAGGACGACCTGTATTACGGCATCCAGCTGAAGCCCATCGACGAGTACCGCATGGGTTACGACCCGGCAGGGGAGCTGACCAGCGAGGAAGAAACCTATAAAGCCCTGTTTGATGACTCCAAAAAGGCCATTGACGACGAGGTGGAACAGAACTTCCAGCGGCTGCAGAAGGAACGCCGCCGCCGGGTGGCAGAAGCGGTCCAGACCGCCGGGGTGGACGAGGAACAGATCGCCGACGAGTTTGGCGTGGTGGCCCCCATGCCGGTGACCTCCTTTGCAGCCGACCCCTATGCCCGCCAGCACGGCATTGGCGTGGAGGGCAGCAAGCAGGTGTCCGACCTGCAAAAGGCCATGTTGGAATCCTCCGACCACCAGACCATGGAGATCAAGCTGAACGTGCTCAACGACACGGTGGAGCTCCAGCGGGTGGGCCAGCAGGCCCCCGTTTCCGATGAGGCCATCAACCGGGTGTTGGAGTCCCACGCCCCCCTGGAGCCCGTGGAACAGCTCCCGCCCCAGGAGGCACCGGCGGAGGTCCCCGCCCCGGTGGAAACACCCGCCCCGGCAGAGGCCCTGCAGCCTGTGGAGGAACTCCCGCCTCAGGAAGAGCCCGCTGTGGAGGAGCCTATCCGGCTGTACCAGCCCAAAGAACAACTCCAGGAAGCCGCCCCGGCACGGGAACAGGCAGAGCCTTCCCAGCCGGTGGAGCAGCAGCTTTCCTTTGAAGACCTGGCCTCCCAGGCGCCTGCCGCCCCGGAGGAGCCCACTCCCCAAGCCCCTGTGGAAGAGCCCGACCCGGCAGAGGCTCCCATGGCCCAGCAGGCGCCCGTTCCGGAAGCACCTGCCCCGGCTGCCCCTGTGGTGGAAGCCCCCACCCAGGCCATGCCTGTTCCCCAGGTGCCCGCCGCACCGGCTCCCGCACAGCCCCCTGTGGAGGAAAAGACCGTGGTGCTCAACCGGCCGGTCACAGAGCCTCCCCAGGTGGCCAGCATTTACCAATACCGGCCCCGGAGCGTGCCCACCCACATCATCCACGCAGAAGTGCTGCAAAGCGCCCTGCTCTCTGAATCGGAAGAGCTGCGCCAGGCGGCCGAGCGCCAAGAGCGCAAAAACGCCCCCAAACGCCGGGTGCGCAACAAGAAACTGGAAAATCCCGCCCCGGAGGAGCCCCCCATTCCCGATGCGGACACCGGGGAGTCCATCGACGACTACACCGGCCCCGAGGATGCCAAGTCCATCTCCCACGAGCTGCGTGGCGAAATGCGGGAGCTGACCCTGCGGATGATGATCACCGGCGTGTGTACGGTGCTGCTGGCCCTGGTGAACGTGATCTTTGGCGCCCAGTTTGGCGGCGTGGCCGACCCCGGCTCCCTGCCGGTGGTGTACGTGGTGCTGACCCTGGTGTTCTTGGCCGTGGTGGTGGGGATCTGCTACCGCACCATTGCCAACGGCTTGAAGGCCCTGTTCTCCTTTAACGCCAACTCCGACTCCGCTGCGGCGGTGGCGGCGGTGGCGGTGACTGTCCAGGCAGTGGCAGCCGCCTTCTTCCAGGACGACCTGATCAACGGGGAACTTCACCTGTACGCGGTGATCCTGGCTGCCACGCTGTTCCTGAACGCCGCAGGCAAACTGACCATGATCCGCCGCATCCACTCCAACTTCCGGTTTGTCACCTCCCGGGAGGAAAAGTACAGCGTGCGCCTCTTTGAAGACCACAACACCGCTTTGAAAATGGCCAAAGACTGCGTTTCCGAATCCCCCGTGATCGCCTACCAGTGCCGCGCCGGGTTCTTAAAGCGGTTCTTAGAGCTCTCTTACAAGCCCGACCCCTCGGAGTCTGCTTCCCAGCTGATGGCCCCCATCGGCCTGATCGCCAGCCTGGTGCTGTGCATCGCCTCCCTGCTGATCACCAAGAGCGTACCCACTGCTGTCAGCGCCTTGGCAGCCGCCTGCTGTGCCAGCGTGGCGGTGTCCAATATGCTGTCGGTGAACCTGCCCATCAGCCGCCTGTGCCGCACGGCCCGCCGCGCCGGCGCCATGGTGGTGGGCTATGAGGGCGTGGAACAGCTGGGCAACGTCAACGCCGTCATGGTGGACGCGGAGGACCTGTTCCCCCGGGGCACCGTGGTGCTCAACGGCATCCGCACCTTCGGCGGCCGGGCCGCTGCCGAGGACGCCGTGATGGCCGCCTCCGCCCTGATGAAAGAGGTGGGCGGCCCCCTGTCCGGCGTGTTCGACCAGGTTATCAGCGAAAACGAGGATGCCCTGCCCCAGGTGCAGGACTTCTCCTATGAGGACGGCGGCGGCATTGTGGGCAAGGTGGACGGCAAGACCATCCTCATCGGCGACCGCTCGTTGCTGATCAACCACAGGCTGCAAGTGCCGCCCCGGGAAGAGGAAGCCCAGTACGCCTCCGGCAACCAGCAAGTGGTGTACATTGGGGTGGACAGCGAAGTGGCTGCCCTGCTGGTGTTGACCTACACCGCCGACCGCCGCCGGAAGAACGAGCTGCAGCGGCTGGAGGACAGCGGCATCAGCATCATCGTGCGCACCACCGATCCCAACGTGACGCCTCAGCTGATCAGCCGGCTGTTTGGCATCGACGCTGCCTCTGTGGGCGTGCTGGACAACCGCCTGGGCGACGAGTACCGCAAGCTGGTCAAATCCCAGATTCCCCGGGCCGACGCCCTGGTGGCCACCAAGGGCCGCATGGAATCCATGATGAGCGTCATCTCCGCCTGTGTGGAGGAAAAACGCACCATCAGCTTGGTGGTGGCCATCCAGAATGCAGCCATGGTGCTGTGCTTTGTATTGGTGGCTTTCCTGGCCTGCTTCGGCGCCATGGGGCAGCTCTCTTCCCTGGTGCTGTTCCTGTTCCAGCTGTTCTGGCTGGCGGTGACCATCCTGCTGCCCAAGCTGCGCAGGTAAATACCTTTTCTCATATCGTTGAACTATCTTCCGAGCGCAGGAATCCCTGCGCTCGTTTCTTTTCCCCCCTTCCCCTTGGGACAGCCCTTTCTGCCCGGGGGCAGCCCGGCATCTTTTGGGCACTTCCTCCAAAAACAATTTCAATATAACGGTAAATTCATAGTATTTTTGGTTTCCCCATTGTATTCTTTCGGAGATTGATATATAATTAGCTATGCCTTGTGACAGTAAACTTGTACAAAACAGGGAATTGCTAGGCAACGCGGTAAAGGCCGCTATTTTTGCAGTGGAAGGAGCTTCGTTTGTTATGAACCAATATCAGGCTAAAAATATCATCAACCTGGCGGTGACCGGCCATGGCGGCGCGGGCAAGACCTCCTTGGCGGAGGCCATGCTGTACCTCTCTGGGGTTTCCGACCGCCGGGGCAAGGTGGGCGACGGCAACACTGTGTGCGACTACGACCCCGAGGAGATCCGCCGGAAGGCTTCCATTTCCGCAGCGGTGGCCCCTCTGGAGTGGAAGAATAAAAAGATCAACCTGCTGGACGCCCCCGGACTGTTCGACTTTGAGGGCGGCACCTGCGAAGCCATGCGGGCCGCTGACACGGTTCTGGTGGTGGTTTCCGGCCGGGACGGCGTGGCCGTGGGCACGGAAAAGGCCTTTGCCGCCGCCGAGAAAAACGGCCTTGCCAAGATCTTCTTTGTCAACGGCCTGTGCGACGAGAGCGCCCGGTTCTATCGGGTGTTTGAAGACCTGAAAGCCAGCTTTGGCCCCTCGGTGTGCCCTGTGGTGGTGCCCTTCATCCAGGACGGCCAGGCAAACATCTACATCAACCTGTTGGAGTACAAGGCCTACGATTACTCCGGCGGCAAGCCGGTGGCTGTCCCCATGCCGGACATGGGCGACCGTCTGGAAGGCCTGCGCACCGCTATTTACGAAGCCGTTGCCGAAACCGACGACGAGCTCTTTGAGAAATATTTTGCCGGCGAACCCTTCACCCCCGAAGAAGTCATCGTGGGCGTGAGCAAGGGCGTGAAGGCCGGCACCATCACCCCGGTGTTCTGCGGCGACGCGCTGCTGATGCGGGGCATGGAGCAGTTCCTGGACGGCCTCTGCTGGCTGGCCCCCTCCGCAGAGGAGAAGGCCGCCGAAGTGGGCCTGGACGTGGACGGCAACCCGGTAGAGCTGGCTGTCAACGAGGACGGCGCAGCAGCGGCCATCGTCTTCAAGACTGTGGCTGACCCCTTCATCGGCAAGCTGTCCTATGTGAAAGTGGTTTCCGGCAAGCTGTCCACCGACTCCCAGCTGGTGAATATGCGCACCGGCGCCACCGAGCGCATCGGCAAGACCGTGATGATGGTGGGCAAGAAGCAGGTGGATGTGAAGTACATTGGGGCCGGTGACATTGGCGCCATTCCCAAGCTGTCCGCCACCAACACCGGCGACACCCTGTGCTCCCCCACCCGGAAAGTCACCCTGGAAGGCGTGGAGTATCCCAACCCCACTTTGAGCATGGCCATTGTCCCCGCCAAGAAGGGCGAGGAAGACAAGATCGCCCAGGGCATGATGCGGCTCTCCGAAGAGGATCCCACCCTGCAGTTCTCCACCAACAACGAAACCCACGAAATGATCATCAGCGGCTTGGGCGAGCAGCACCTGGATGTGGCTGTTTCCAAGCTGAAGAGCAAGTTTGGCGTGGATATCACCTTGAAAAAGCCCAAGGTGCCCTACCGTGAAACCATCCGCAAGACCGTGCAGGTCCAGGGCCGTCACAAGAAGCAGACCGGCGGCCACGGCCAGTTCGGCGACGTGTGGATCGAGTTCTCCCCCTGCGACAGCGAAGGCCTGGAGTTTGGCGAGCGCGTGGTGGGCGGCTCCGTGCCCAAGGGCTTCTTCCCCGCGGTGGAAAAGGGCCTGCGGGAGTGCATCCTGAAGGGGCCCCTGGCTGGGTATCCTGTAGTGGGCCTGTCCGCCGTGCTGTACGACGGCAGCTACCACCCGGTGGACTCCTCGGAAATGTCCTTTAAGATGGCAGCCACCCTGGCCTACAAGGCCGGTATGCCCCAGGCGAACCCTGTGCTTTTGGAGCCCATTGGCCACCTGAAGGCCACGGTGCCCGACGGCAACATGGGCGACGTGATGGGCGAGGTGAACAAGCGCCGCGGCCGCGTGCTGGGCATGGAGCCCGCAGGCGAGGGCCGCCAGACCGTGGAGGCAGAAGTCCCCATGGCCGAGATGCACGACTTCACCACCTTCATCCGCCAGGTCACCCAGGGCCGTGGCAGCTTCACCTTTGAGTTCGAGCGCTATGAGGAAGCTCCCCAGAACGTGGCGCAGAAGGTGATCGAGGAATCCAAGGCGGAAAACGCCGAATAAACCTTCTTCTTAAAACCAACAGGGCGCTCCGGCCAAACCGGGGCGCCCTTTCTTCGCAGCTAAAAAAAGGGCACCTGAGCATTCCCGCTCGGGTGTCCTTTTTTCATGCTCTTTGGAAGGGCCACTTCCTCTGCCTGGGCCCTTGGGCGTTCAGCCTTTCACGATCACGTCGCCCCACATGGCGCTGGCTGCTTTCACCAAGTCCGCCGGGGCCAGCTTCAGCTGCAAGCCCCGCTTGCCGCCGCTGACATAGATGGCCTCTTTCTCCCGGACGCTCTGGTCCACCACCGTGGGGAACCGCTTTTTCATCCCCAGGGCTGTGCAACCGCCCCGGATATACCCGGTGGTGGAGAGCAGGTCTTTCACATGGAGCATCTCCAGGGACTTTTCCCCCACCAGAGAGGCAGCTTTTTTCCGGTCCAGCTCCTGGTTTACCGGCAGCACAAACACATAGTGGCCGCCGTTTTTCCCCACGGTGACCAGGGTTTTGCACACATCCGCCGGGTTCAAACCCAACTGCTGGGCCACCTCCAGGCCGTCGGTAAACTCCTCGCACGGGTAGGTATAGGCCTCGTAAGGGATCTTCATCCGGTCCAACAGCCGCAGGGCGTTTGTCTTTTCCAGTTTGTCCTTTGCCATTACTTTTGTGTTTCCCCCTTGTCTTCCAGCAGGGTGATGGTCACTTCGATCTCCTCCCCGTCGCTGAAGTCGTAGGCAGAGCGGCGGTACAAGGTGACGGTCACCTGGTCACCGGGGCTATACCGCAGCAGCAGGTTGGAGATGTCCTGCAGCTCTTCCACGGTTTCCCCGTCGATGGCGATGATGATGTCCTCAACCTGGGCCTCGGTGCCGGCAAAAGAGCTGTCCTCGTCGATGGAGGCGATCATAAAGCCTTTGGGCAGCCCATAGAAAGTAGCTTCGTCCCCCAGGTCATAGCCGCTGATGCCCAAGCGCACACGGCCCTCCACATAGCCGCCGGAAAGCAGCTGGTCGATAATGTCCTTGGCCTTGCTCACCGGGATGGCAAACCCCATGCCCTCATAGCCGTCGGTGATGATCTTCGAGGAGTTGATCCCCACCACCTGGCCGTGCATATTTACCAGAGGGCCGCCGGAGTTGCCCGGGTTGATGGCGGCGTCGGTCTGGATGAAGGTCATACCGTCTTCGCTGTAGCGCTCCACGGCACGGTCCAGGCCGGAAACAATGCCCCGGGTCAAGGAGCTGGCAAACCGCTCGCCTCCGGGGTTCCCGATGGCCAGCACCCACTCCCCAATGGAAAGCTCCCCTGCGTCGCCAAATTCCGCCGGGGTAAAGCCATAGTCGTTTGTCTTGATGATGGCCAGGTCTGTGGTGCGGTCCATGCCCACCACCACCGCGTCGTACTGCTGGCCGTCATAGGTGGTCACCGTCACCAGCACGCTCTTGGTGTTCAACACCACATGGGCGTTGGTGATGATATACCCATCGGAAGTGGCGATGATCCCCGTACCGGAGCTGTCCGTGCCCTCCCCCGTGTAAGACACGGTGATGGCCACGGTGGACTTCACCACCTTGTCGTACACCTCTTGGGCGTCCAGGGCGTCCCCTTCGGGCTTTTGGTGGATGACAATGCCCTCTTCATTGGGGGTCACATCCACGTCCGGCAGGTCCAGCTGGGGTTCTTCCTCTTGGAGGAAGTCCTGTGACTCCTCCTGCTGGCCTTCGTCAGGCAGGGTATCCACCACGGGCACCTGGGTCTGGGGCCCTGCCACAGCCCAGCTGACCACAAAAGCGGTAAAGCCCAGGATCACCCCGGCAGTCAGGGCAGAGGCGATCCACAAAAACACTTTCAATCCCCGGGACATCTTCTTCCGGGGCGGCCGCACCGGCCCGTAAGGGGGGGCGGGCACTTGGCCATAAGCCGGCCCATACCAGGGCTGCTGGGGATAGTACCCTTGGACCCACTGCCCTTGGGGCGGCGGATAGGCACCTCCATAGCCGGGGGCAACCCCGGGCCAAGGCTGTTGGGACGGGGGCGCCGGCTGGGAAGCCTCCTGCCGGGGGTATTCCGGCTCGGCTATGTCGGGCACCGGGGGTTCTACCGGCTGGGGGGCCTCCCCTTGGGGTGCCGCCTCCGCCTGCTGGGAGGGCAGGGCTTCTTCCCCGGGGGCGTACTGGCCCTCTCCTTCAGGGGCAGAAACCGGCTCCCCATCCACAAGGGCAGTTTCCCCGGCAGCCTCTGCGGGAACCCCTGTGGCCGCCTCTGGGATCTCATTCTTCTGGTGGTCTGTCATCGTCCTTGCTCCTTTCAGGCGCCGCCTTCTCGTGGCGTGACTCTTTCTTCTCTTTCCCTTTCCCACGGGTGGAGGATTCTTTCAATTTAAAAGACCCGGTGTCCTTCAGCTTGGGAGCCTCCTGGGGCTTGGGGATGGTAAACTCGAACCGGCAAAATTCCCCCACCGCCGAAGAAACGGTGATATCCCCGCCGTGGAGCTTCAAGATGGTCCGCACAATGTACAGCCCCAGGCCCATACCGTTCTTATCCCGGCTGCGGGACTTGTCCGTTTTGTAGAACCGCTCGAAGATCATGGGCAGCTCCTCCGGGGCGATGCCAGGGCCGCTGTTCTCAATGACCACGGTGGTGCGGTCAATGCCGTCGGTGACCTGCACCTTGATGTAGCCATCCTGATTTGTAAATTTTACCGCATTTTCAATGAGGTTATACACCACCTGGTGCAACAGGTCCTGGTCGCCCAGCACCATTTGCGGGGAGGTTTCCTCCAACCCCCGGATCTCGATCCCTTTCTCGTCGATCTTCTGCTCAAAGGTCAGCAGGGTGGTCACCAAGGTCTGGGTGATGTCAAACTGGGTGGGATGCAGCTTCATCTCCCCGCTGTCGATCCGGGACAGGTCCAGCATGGACTTCACAAGCCTCGACAGGCGCTTCACCTCGTCGGACACGATGTGCAGGTATTTGCCCTGCTGCTCGGGGGGGATGGTGCCGTCTAAAATGCCGTCGATAAACCCGGCAATGGTGGTCATGGGGGTCTTCAGCTCGTGGGACACGTTGGCGATAAAGCTGCGCCGGGTCCCCTCGGAGTTGGACAGGGAATTGGCCATGTTGTTAAAGGAGATGGCCAGCTGGCCCAGCTCGTCGGCGCTGGTCACCGGCACCCGCACGGAGAAGTCCCCGCCGCCAAAGCTGCGGGCCGCGGCGGACATCTGCCGCAGGGGCTTCACCAGCCGGTAGGCAAAGGCGCCCACCACACAGAAGGTGACGCCCAGGGCCGCGGCGGCAGCCACCAGGAACATCTGCAGCGCCTCCCCCTGGAAGGCGTTTACCGAGCTGACGCTGGTGGAGGCGAACACAACCCCCACGCAGACTTCCTTTGCGCTGTCGGCATACATGGGCACGCCGATGATGTAAAACTGCTTTTGATACAGCCCGCCAAAGGTGCCCCGTCCCTCATACAGCCCCTGGGAGGCTTGGGTGACGATCTGCTGGGGCACCGCCTGGGGGGCGGTAAGGTTGCTGTTGGGATAATTGCCCAAAAGGACTTTCCCCTCCAGGTCGGTGATGAAGATATCCGCGTCAATGCTGGCGGAATAGGTGTCGATAAAGCCCTTGAGCACCGAAGTTTCCAGGGTGTAGCTGCCCTCGCCGGAGCGGGCCAGGAACACGCTGGACATTTTGGAGATGGAGTTGGCGTTTTGGGTGAGCAGCTCTTTCTTTTCCGTCTGCCAATACTGGCCGAAAAAGGCCATCATCACCCCGCCCAGCATGATAAAGCTGAGCACCACGATCCCCATGGTCAGGCTCAACACCCTTGTAAAAATACTCTTTTGCATGGCTCGCCTTTCTCAGCCACTAAAAGCTGGTCATTCTTTTACCTCAAATTTATATCCCACGCCCCACACGGTCTTCAGGGCCCACTTGTCCGATGCGCCTTCCAGCTTTTCCCGCAGCCGCTTTACGTGGACGTCCACCGTGCGACTGTCGCCGTAGTAGTCAAAGCCCCACACCTCGTCCAGCAGCTGGTCCCGGGTGAACACCCGGTTGGGGTTGGACGCCAAGTGATAGATCAGCTCCATCTCCTTGGGGGGCGTGTCCACCTGGACGCCGTTTACCTTCAGCTCGTAGTTGGTCAGGTTGATGGACAGGTTTTCATAGGTGACCACCTTGTTTTCGTCCTTGTCCTCGCTGTGCTTGCCGCTGCGGCGCAGCACGGCGTTGATCCGGGCGATCACCTCTTTTGTTTCAAAGGGCTTCACCACATAGTCATCGGCTCCCAGCTCCAGTCCCAGCACCTTGTCGAACACCTCGCCCTTGGCGGTGAGCATGATGATGGGCCGGTCGGATTTTTTCCGGATCTCCCGGCACACCTGCCAGCCGTCCAGGCCGGGGAGCATGATGTCCAACAGGATCAGGTCGGGGTTTACTGTGTCGAACATTTTCAAAGCAGCTTCCCCATCGTTGGCAATGGAGGCCTCAAAGCCCTCCTTTTCTATATAGAGCCGCAACAGCTCGCAGATATTGGTATCGTCGTCCACAATCAGGATCTTTCCAGACGCCATAAAACAGGCCCTCCCTTTTTTCCGAAAGTTCTCTCTCCTGGGTGCTTTTCCCCAATGTAAATTTATTGTACCCGGTAACTGTGGCAAAAGCAAGAAAAAGAGGTGAATATTCTATGAAGCCCGCACCTGCCGGGAGCACCTGCCCGACCCTGGTGTGCTCCTTCCCCAAAGGCCCCTCCCCCCTGGGACGAAGCCCTCACGGTGCTCAGGCTTTCCACAGGGCCCCTTGCCCTTTTGCAAAAACTGGGGAAACTTTGTGGATTTAGGCTTGTTTTTTTCCCGCATCTATGCTAAAATTTTATCACTTTAAAGCATGTCAGCTTTAAAGCATATAAGCGCTAAAGCAACCAGTTAAAGGATGTGGCAACATTGAGCAAGGAAGTGACCATTTGGGTAGTCATTGGGATATACGCCCTGTTTATGCTGGGGATCGGCATTTGGTATTCCCGCAAAGGCACAGACATGGCGGGCTTTACCGTAGGCGGACGCAGCGCCGGGGCCTGGATCTCGGCCCTCTCTTACGGTGCGGCGTACTTTTCCGCGGTGATGTTCATCGGCTATTCCGGCGGCTCCGGCTGGAACTACGGCCTGTGGAGCGGCCTGGTGGGCCTGGGCAACGCGGTGTTCGGCACGCTGCTGGCCTGGCTGGTGCTGGCCAACCGCACCCGGGACCTGACCCGCCGCCACGACATCAAATCCATGCCCCAGCTGTTTGAGAAGCGTTTCCAAAGCCCGGGGATGCGGCTGTTTGCCACGGTGGTGATCTTCCTGTTCCTCATCCCCTACTCCGCCTCGGTGTACAAGGGGCTGACCAGCGTGTGCTCGGTGATTCTGGACATTGATGAGCAAGCCTGCATGATCATCATTGCCATCGCCTCGGCCCTGGTGCTGGTACTGGGGGGCTATATGGCCACCCTGAAGGCCGACTTTGTCCAGGGCTTTGTGATGATGGTGGGTGTGACGGCCCTGATTGTGCTGGTGGTGCGTTCCTCCCAGGTGGGGGGCCTCACCACCGGCCTCTCCCGGATGGTGGACTACATGAAAGCCCACGAGATGATGCCCCTGTCCGGGTCCTCGGCGCTGGCGCTGATCTCCACCATCCTGATGACCAGCTTCGGCACCTGGGGCCTGCCCCAGATGGTGCACAAATACTACGGCATCCGGGACAAGCGGGAAGTCCGCCGGGGTGTGGTCATCTCCACCTTCTTCTCCCTGCTGGTGGCGGGCGGCGGCTATTTCATCGGCTCCTTCTCCCACCTGTTTTTCGGGGAAACCATGCCGGAGGGCGGCACCGACTTCCTGGTGCCCATCATGCTCAACACCGCCGGGCTGCCCAACCTGCTCATCGGCGTCATCCTGGTGCTGCTGATCTCCGCCTCGGTGTCCACCCTGTCCAGCATCACCCTCACCGCCTGCTCCACCGTGTCCATGGACCTCATCAAGGCCAGCTGGCTCAAGGGCCTGGGGGAGCGGACCCTGGCCACGGTCACCCGGTTTTTGTGCCTGGCCTTTGTGGTCTTGAGCTACCTCATCGCCAACTACCCCACCCCCATCCTGGAGATGATGTCCTACTCCTGGGGGATCCTGTCCGGCTCCTTCCTGGCGCCCTATGTGCTGACCCTCTATTGGAAGAAGCTGAACCGGGCCGGGGCCTGGGCCGGGATGCTGGGAGGCTTCCTCACCGCCTTCCTGCCTGCGGCGGCATCCGGGTTCACCACCCCCAACGGCCCCCTGTACGCCTGCCTGGCCATGGGGGTATCCTTCCTGCTGTGCGGGGTGGTTTCCCACCTGGCCCGGAAGCTGGGATGGCCTTCCGGCCAAAGCAATCTGGCCTTCTACCAAAAAAAGGAGGCTTAAAGCCTCCTGGGAAACCGGGTCTGCTGCGTGTTGCGGCAGGCCCGTTTTTTTGCTGGGGAAAGGGCGCAGCTCCCCTTGGCCTCAGTACACCAGCTCCAACGCCTGGGACAGGACCTCCACGCCCGCCTGGGCGCCCCCGGGGACACACTCCCCGTCCAGGGACCAGTCCAAGCCCTCCTGGCCGCGGAACACGCACCGGGTCACAGGCCGGCGCATCACCAGGGAACCGTCCTGGCGGCCGTGGTGCAGCAGCTGGACAATCTGCCCCAGCTCCACAGGGGTTTGGGGCTTGCGGATCAAGGTCAGCTCGAAAAAGCCGTCGTCCAGCTGGACCTGTTCCGGAGAAAGCTTCATCACCCCGCCCAAAGAGGTGGCGTTGCTCACCGCCCCGAAGAGGAACTCCCCTTGGACCAGGTCCCCGTCCACCTCCGCCTCCAGGGGGATGGCTTGCAAAAAAGGCAGCTCCCTGGCGCTTTCCAGCACATAGGCCAGGTGGCCCAGGGTAGCCTTCACCTGGGGGGGCGCCTTATAAGAGGACTGGGTAAAGGCCCCAAAGGAGGCCACATACAAAAACCGCCGCCCCTCAAAGCTGCCCAGGTCCAGCCGGTGGCTTTCCCCATGGAGGATCTGCTCCGCTGCCCGGGCAGGCTCCTTGGGCATCCCCAGGGAATTGGCAAAGTCGTTGGTGGTGCCTATGGGCACAAACCCCAGGGGCATGGGGGCGCCCAGCTCCCCCAAAAAGCCCACGGCGTGGCTCAAGGTGCCGTCCCCGCCGCAGCACACCAGTAGGTCCGGCTTTTGGGCTGCCGCCCGCTGCAAAAAGCCCTCCGCCTCCTCCAGCGAACCGGTATAGGCCATCCGCACACGGGCGCCCCCCAGGGCAAACACCCGCCGGACGCTTTCCCCCTCCTGCCGGGCCCTGTGTTTCCCCGCCCGAGTATTCGCCAATATCCAGACTTCCATCTGCAACACCTCCCTTGCCGGCGCACCCCTTCCCCAAGGGGACGGGCTGCCGGCAGGCCTACACTGCGCGGGAACCCTTTTCCATCAGGCGCTCCCACGCGTCTAAATTTTTCACCATTTTTTCCACCATGGCGTAAAACACCGTGGCCTCTTCCTGGGTGACCCCCTGGCACAGGCGGGCAAAGTAGTCCTTGCGGGCCTGGAGCAGCCGCTCCACAATGGCCTGGGCTGTGGGCTGCAATTTCAACCGCACCACCCGCCGGTCCATTTGGTCCTGTTGTGTGTGGACATACCCCCGGCGCACCAGCTGGTCCACCGCTTTGCTCACCAACGACCGGGGCATCCCCCGCACCTGGCTGATGTCCCGGGCCGTGTTACACTTGCCCTGGGCCAGGAACAAGAGCACCTCGATCTCGTTTTGCGTCAGGCCCACTTCCCGCACAGCATCCCGCAAGGCCGTGCGCACACTGCGCCGCACCCGCATCATCACCACTGCCAGGTTTTCCTCCATGCCTACCAGCTTTTTTCCCCTCTCCATCGCAAAGGCCCCTTTCCCAAGGAAAACAACGGAAAAAATAGTTTCATTTTGAACCATTTTCAAATAATTATACCATTTTTTTCCAGTGCGCGTCAATGGAGAGGTCTGGTGAATTTGAATTTTTTCTCTATTCCGCTCTCTGGCAGGGGAGAAAAAAGCCAGCCCGGGGGTTGTATTTTCCCGCAAAAGCCCGTATCATAAGACAGAAGAAAGGATGGTGGACAAAACCATGGACTATACCGCTGGCATTGACGTTGGAGGGACCAAGGTGGCCCTGGGCGTTTTCGGCGAAGACAAAACCCTGCTGGGGAAGGCGAAATACCCTTCGGACCCCACCCTGTCTGCCCAAGACTTTTTCCGGCAAACGGTGGATACCCTGCGGCAGCTAATGGAGGAACTTTCCCTTCCCTGGGAAGACCTGAAAGGCGTGGGGGTGGGGGTGCCCTCTTTGGTGCGGTACCCGGAAGGGTCTGTGGTGCTGTGCGCCGCCCTGCCCAACCTCAACGGCTTTGGGGTGAAAGCCTTTTTGCAGCAGCTGCTCCCCGGGGTGGCTGTGGAAGTGGACAACGATGCCCACTGCGCCGCCTTGGCGGAATCCCGCCAGGGGGCCGGTGTGGGCCGGCCCCATATGCTCTACTGCCCGGTGAGCACCGGGCTTTCCTCGGCCATCATCATTCACGGCCAGCTGTTCCGGGGCAGCAACGGCTTTGCCGGCGAGAGCGGCCACACCGTCCTCACCCCGGGGCAGGGGCTGCCCTGCGGCTGCGGCAACCAAGGCTGTGCCCAGTCCTACTCCTCCGGCGGGATGATCGTCCAGCACATCCGCCAGTGGATCGCCCAGGGGGAACCCACCTTGATGGTGGACCTGGCCGGCTCCCCGGAGAAAATTGACGCCCGGCACATCGAGCAGGCCGCCCGGGCCGGGGATCCCATGGCCCTGCGCGCCCTGGACCAGATGGCCCTGTACCTGGGGGTGTGGGTGTTTAACCTGTATATGACCCTGAACATCGACTGCTTTGTGTTTGGCGGCGGGCTGACAAAAATGGGCCCCCTGCTGTTTGACCGGGTGCGCAAAGCCTTCGACTCCTTCTGCCACACGGAGGAACCGGTGGAGTTCCTCTTTGCCCAGTGTGGGCAGGACGTGGGCATTTTAGGCGCAGCAGAGCTGTTATTCTAATTTATTTTTTCCAAATACAAAAAAGAACCGCTCTCCCAAAAAGGGGGAGCGGTTTTTCGTGGGTTCATTCCGTTTCGAACAGGATGCCCAGGGTATTGGGCCCGCAGTGGCTGGCAATGGTCCAGCTGGCCGTGGTCACATGGATCTCCCGGAAGTCCATCTCCTGCTCCACGGCTTTGCGCACCAGCTCCACATAGGAGGGGTCAATGGTGGAATAGGTGATGAACAGATGGTCCCGCTTGATGTTGGGATACTGGGAAAGCTGGTCCTTCACATACTGGGGCAGCACTTTTTTCAGGGTGCCCCGGTATTTTTTCCCCACGTGCATGGAGCCGTCGGCGTTGTTCACCTCGATGCAGGGCTTCAAGGACAGCAGGTTGGCCCCAAAGGCCACCACCGCGGAGCACCGCCCGCCGGCCTTCATAAACTCCAGGGTGTCCAGGATGAAACTTGCATGGCAGTGGGGGATGATGCCCTCCATGGCCTTTGCAATCTCCACCGCAGGCATCCCGGCCTGGATGCGCTCCCCAGCCTCGATGATCTGCAGGGCAATGCCAGTGGACAAGTTGCAGCTGTCAATGGGGAACACGTGGCCTCCCAGTTCCCGGGCAGCCAACACGCAGTTGCGCTGGGAGCTGGAAAGCGCCCCGCCCAAACAGAAGTGGATCACGTCGTACCCCTGGTCCACCCAGGGCTTGAAATACTCCACATACTCTGCCACATTGATGGCCGCCGTGGCAGGCAGGGCCTTCCGGTCGTAATAGGCTTGGTAAATCTCCTGGACGTGGATATCCACGTTGTCCTGGTACTGTTTCCCTTCCAGAATGATGTGGAAGGGGTAATACTGCACGTCGTACCGTGCCTTCAGCTCCTCGCCCAAGTCGCAAGTGCTGTCGGCGCTTAAAATCACTTTCCGCTGTGCCATTTCTGACTTCCTCTCCTTTTCCCCCAAAGGGGACTTCCCAAAAGATAGTTTCTCCTTCCCGCTGCCGGCGTCCGGCGCAGGGGCGCCCCTGCTGGGGCTCTTTCCTACCCGGCCGGCCTTACGCCTTGGCCGGCGCCGGGGCTGCGGAGCCAGCCTGAGCCGCTTCTTCCCGGTCCCGCTGCTGCTCTTTGGCCACAGCCAGCATCAGCTTGATGCGGTTTTCCTGGTTCACCTGGGTGGCCGAAGGGTCGTAGTCAATGGGGACAATGTTGGCCTGGGGATAGAGCCGCTTCACCTTGCGGATCATGCCCTTGCCCACAATGTGGTTGGGCAGGCAGCCAAAGGGCTGGGCGCACACCACGTTGCCGTAACCGCTTTCCACCAGCTCCATGGCCTCGGCAGTGAGCAGCCAACCCTCGCCCATTTTGCAGCCGTAGCCAATGACCTTCCCGGCCAGGGCTTTCAAGTGGGAATAGGGGGAGGGCGCGGTGAACTGGGGGAACTTCTTCACGGCGGCGATCAGGTCGGTTTCATATTTGGTGAAATACCATTTCAGCAAGGTGCACACCTGCTTTTTGGCCTGGTTCCCACCGTAAAGCTGGATGTCCTCCAGCCGGTTATCCACCTTGAAGATCATAAAGGACAGGATGCCCGGCACCATCACCTCGCAGCCCTGCTCAAACAGGAACTGCTCCAGGTCGTTGTTGGCCAGGGGAGAGTATTTCACATAGATCTCGCCCACCACGCCCACTTTGATCTTCTCCACGTCCCGACGCTGGATGTCCGCAAAGGACTGGGTGATCTGGTCGAAATATTCCCGCACTTCCCGCTGGGAGAAGGCCTTGCCCTCTTCGAACAGACGGGTCAGCTTCTGGATCCAGCTGTCCACCAGGGCGTCGCTTTCCCCGGGGGTGACCTCGTAGGGCTTGGTCTGGTTTTTGAGAAGCATCAGCAGGTCGCCGTAGGTCAGGGCGGCAATGGCCCGGCGGATCATGGGCAGGGTGATCTTGAACCCGGGGTTGGACTCCAACCCGGACAAGTTCACGGAGATCACGGGGATAAACTCCAGGCCGTCCTTTTTCAGGGCCTTCCGCAGCAGGTGGATGTAGTTGGAGGCCCGGCACCCGCCGCCGGTCTGAGACATGATGAGAGCCACCTTGTGCAGGTCGTACTTGCCGCTGTGCAGGGCGTGCATCAGCTGCCCAATGGAGAGCAGCGCCGGATAGCAAGTGTCGTTATGGACATATTTCAGGCCCTCGTCCACAATCTCCCGGCCGGTGGTGCGCAGCAGCTCAATGTGGAACCCAAAGCTCTCCAGCACGTTTTTCACCAGCTCAAAGTGGATGGGCGCCATATTGGGCGTGAGGATGGTGTAATCTTTTTTCATTTCCCGGGTAAATTCCACCCGGTTCTGGTTATCTGACACAGGGAATCACATCTCCTTTCTCCGACTCAGTTGGGCGTTGCCTCGCTGCCCAAGCCCAGGGCGGCAAAGAGGCTGCGCAAACGGATGCGCACCGCGCCCAGGTTGGTGATCTCATCGATCTTGATCTGGGTGTAGATCCGGTCGCCCTCCTCCAGAATGGAGCGGACCTCGTCGCCGGTGATGGCGTCCACACCGCAGCCAAAGGACACCAGCTGCACCAGGTTGATCCGCTTGTCGCCGGAGTCCGCCACGAATTTGGCGGCAGCGTACAGCCGGGCGTGGTAAGTCCACTGGTTCAGCACATGGGTGGGGAACTTCTGCTCCAGCTCGCTGACGGAGTCCTCGGTCACCACCACGGCGCCGCACTCGCAGATCAGCTTGTCAATGCCGTGGTTGATCTCCGGGTCCAGATGGTAGGGCCGGCCGGACAGCACGATCACCGGCAAGTCCTTCTCTTTGGCCAGGGCCAGGTACTCCTGTCCCTTTTTGTGGATACGCTCCATGTGGGCGTAATATTCCTCATAGGCGGCGTCGGAAGCGGCTTTCACTTCCTTCTCCGGGATGGGGTCAAAGTAACGGGCCAGGATGTTGGTCATCTTCCCGGGGAAGTCCTTCCGCCGGTGCAGGCCCACGTAGTCGTAGATAAAGGTGGTGTCCTCCAAGGCGGTGATGTTGGCGTCCAACACCTCGGGATAATAGGCCACCACCGGGCAGTTGTAATGGTTGTCGCCCAGGTGCTCATCCAGGTTGTAGCTCATGCAGGGGTAGAAGATGGCGTCGGGCTTCATCTCCAGCAGGGCCTCAATGTGGCCGTGCATCAGCTTGGCGGGGTAGCACACCGTATCCGAGGGGATGGTGTGTTGGCCCTTAAAGTACAGCTTCCGGTCGGAGGCCGGGGAATGGACCACCCCAAAGCCCAGCTTGGTGAAGAAGGTGTACCAGAAGGGGTACAGCTCGAACATATTCAGGCCCATGGGGATGCCGATGGTGCCCCGGGGGCCGTCGCAGGGCTGGTAGGATTCCAGCAGCTGCTTCTTGTAGTCGTAAAGGTTGTAGTCCTCGGTGGGGCTGTGGCGCTTCAAGGGCTTGTCGCAGCGGTTGCCGGCGATGTACCGGGCGCCGTTTGCGAAGGTGTTCACCGTCAGGCGGCAGTGGTTCTCGCAGCCGTTGCAGGTGATGGCCTTCACCTCGTGGGTAAAGTTCTTCAGCCCTTCCAGCCCGATGATGGTGCTCTCCCCCCGGCCTTTTTCCTTGGCGTACAGGGCGGCGCCATAGGCGCCCATCAGGCCGGACACGGAAGGCCGGGTCACATTCTTGCCAATCTCCTTCTCAAAAGCCCGCAGCACAGCGTCGTTCAAGAAGGTGCCGCCCTGGACCACGATGTGGTCCCCCAGGCTCTTGGCGTCGGTGACGCGGATGACCTTGTACAGGGCGTTTTTCACCACGCTCATGGACAGGCCCGCGGAGATGTTCTCAATGGAGGCGCCGTCCTTCTGGGCCTGCTTCACCGAGGAATTCATAAACACGGTACACCGGGAACCCAAATCCACGGGGCTGTCGGCAAAGAGGCCCAGCTTGGAGAAGTCCGCCATCTGGTAGCCCAGAGCGCCGGCGAAGGTCTGCAAAAAGCTGCCGCAGCCGGAGGAACAAGCCTCGTTCAAGAAGATGTTGTCGATGGTGCCGTTTTTGATTTTAAAGCACTTGATGTCCTGGCCGCCGATGTCGATGATGAAGTCCACCTGGGGCTCGAATTTCTTGGCAGCGGTGAAGTGGGCGATGGTTTCCACCACGCCCATGTCCAGGCCGAAAGCGTTCTTGATAATCTCCTCGCCGTAGCCGGTGGAGGCGGAGGAGCGGATCTGGATGCCGGGGAACTTCTCGTACAGGTCCGTAAGGAAATCCCGGGCCAGGGGCACCGGGTTGCCGGAATTGGGCAAATACCGGGAGTAGATGATCTCCTCCTGGGAGTTGATGGCCACGGCCTTCACCGTGGTGGAGCCGGCGTCGATGCCCACGTAGGCCACCTTGTCCTCCCCCAAGGGGGCGTCGGTGGGGACGGAGTCCTTTTGGTGGCGCTCCACAAACTCCTGGTACTCCTCCTGGTCGTGGAACAGGGCCGCGCTGCTCTGGTAATGGTGGCTGGAGCTGTAGTTGGCAATGCGCTGGGTGATCTCAGCCAGGTCGAACTCCTCCCCAGTGCCGGCCAGGGCCGCACCGGCGGCCACATAGTACAGGGAGTTTTCCGGGCACACGCCCTCCACGCCCAAGATCCGGTCAAAGGCCGCCCGCAGCTGGGAGAAGAAGGTCAGCGGGCCGCCCAGGTACACCACCTTGCCCTCGATCTCCCGGCCCTGGGCCAGGCCGGCAATGGTCTGGTTCACCACGGCGGTGAGGATGCTGGCGGCGATGTCATCCTTTTGGGCGCCCTGGTTCAAAAGGGCCTGGATATCGCTCTTGGCAAACACGCCGCACCGGGAGGCGATGCTGTAAGACCGCTGGCTTTGCCCGGCAATGTCGTTTAATTCGGTGGGGGTGATAGACAGCAGGGTGGCCATCTGGTCGATAAAGGCCCCGGTGCCGCCGGCGCAGGAGCCGTTCATCCGCACTTCCATAGAGCCGGTGAGGAACAGGATCTTGGCGTCCTCGCCGCCCAGCTCGATGACCACATCGGCGTCGGGTATGTACTTCTTCACAGCAGCCCGGGTGGCGTACACCTCCTGGACAAAGGGGATGTCCAAGTCCTCCGCCAGGCCCATGCCCGCCGAACCTGACACACACAGGCTGGCCAGTTTTTCCTGGGGGAACTTCTCCTGGATACGGGCAAGCATCCCCGAAGCCTTTTCGGCAATTTGGGAATAGTGCCGCTCGTACTCCTGATACACCGGCTGGTCCTGCCGGTCGTAGACCATACATTTCAGGGTGGTAGAGCCTACGTCCAAACCAATTTTCATATGCGTTCGCTCATCCTTTCCATCTGGGGCAACAAAGAGATTTTTTCCCGGCCAAAAGGGGGAACCCCTGTCCCTTCTGGGGCGCCTTTATCAAAAATCCTAGAAAGATCTAAAATCCCTTTCAATTTTTGAGAACTTTTCTTATTATCTGTTCTGCAAGCCATTTGTTGAGATTCTGTATAAATTATACTAGCATTTTTCGTCAAAAAAATCAATATTCATCCCGGCCCAAACCGTTGGAAAAACCCGCCGGGCGGGGAAATCTTCCCCAGCGGCTTCCGTTTTTTTCCGGCTGTGCTATAATGGACAAAAACGCCGAAGGGAAGACCATTATGGAGCCTGTGTTCTACACCCACACTGTGCATTACTATGAAACCGACAAAATGGACTGTGTCCATCACTCCAACTACATCCGCTGGTTTGAAGAGGCCCGCACCCACCTGATGGACTGTTTTGGCTTTGGCTACGCCCAGATGGAGGCCCTGGGGGTGATGAGCCCGGTGCTGAAAGCCCAGGCGGAATACCGCACCATGACCCGCTTTGGGGAAACGGTGGAGATCGAAACCGCCATTGAGGACTACACCGGCACCCGGATCGCCTTTTCCTACCAAGTGCGGGACAAGGCCACGGGGGTGCTCCGCTGCGTGGGCCGCACCCAACACTGCTTCATCGGCCCCGGCGGGCGGCCGGTTTCCCTGAAAAAAGCCTGCCCCGACTTCCACCAGAAGATCCTGGAAACCCTGGGAGAGGGGACTGTTCGTTAAAATGTCCAATTTTTCTTGGGAAATCCTGGCGCCGCTTCTCCCCATTTACCTTGACATTTTTGGAAATATTTCTTAAAATGTAAATACAAATTGGAGAGAATACAGTCAATTCCTGCCAAAGAAAGCGGGATTCTCTGCTTCTGAGAGGAGAGGATCATCCATGAAAGAAAAGGCCAAGTATTACCAGCTGTTCGAACAGCTGAAAAAAGATATTTTCCAAGGGGTCTACCAAAATGGCCAGCGCCTTCCCGGGGAAAACGAAATGGCCCAAGAGTTCTCCATGAGCCGCCAGACCGTCCGCCAGGCCCTGGCCCTGCTGGAGCAGGAGCACTTGATCCAGCGGCGGCAGGGCAGCGGCACCTACGTTCACCGGCCGGTACCCCGGCCCAAACACAGCTGGAACGTGGGCATCATTGCCACCTACATCAGCGAGTACATCTTCCCCTCCATCCTCCGGGGCATTGAAGGGGAACTTTCCGAAGAGGGGTTCTTCCCCCTGCTTTCCGCCACCAAGAACCGGGTGGACAACGAACGCCGCCTGCTGGAGGAATACATCGGCAAAAAAGTGGACGGCCTCATTGTGGAGGGCACCAAAAGCGCCCTGCCCAACCCCAATTTGCCCCTGTATGAAAAGCTGCGGAAAATGGACATCCCGGTGGTGTTTTTCAACGGGTATTACCCTGCCCTGCCGGGAAGCGTATCCGTGACCATGGACGACCGGCAAGGGGGCTTTGAAGCCGTGGAGTACCTGGTGGCCCGGGGCCACCGGAAGATCGGCGGCATCTTTAAAGGCGACGATATGCAGGGCCTGGGCCGGTACGACGGCTATACCCGGGGCCTAGTGGAACACGGGCTGCCCCTTCAGGACCAGTGGGTGGTGTGGTTCACCTCGGAAAGCCGGGACGCCCTGCTCACCGACGACTACGGCATCTCCCTGGTGCTGGACCAGCTGTCCTCCTGCACCGCCGTGGTGTGCTACAACGACGAGGTGGCGGTGAAACTGGAAAAGGCCCTGCTCTCCCGGGGGATCCGGGTGCCCCAGGACGTGGCGCTGATCAGTTTTGACAACAGCCAGCTGGGGGAGCTTGCCGGCGTGGGGCTGACTTCCTTCGACCACCCCAAAGAGAGCCTGGGGGCCTGCGCCGCCCGGAAGCTCATCGGCATGATGGAGGGCCGGGAGGAACAGAGCGTGGTGCTCAACTGGGGGCTGGTAGAACGGGAGTCTGTGTAAGGCATGGCCTTCCCCCATGGATCATTCTTATTATTTGGAGGCATTTCCCATGAGAGATAAAAATGCAGTGGCCCTCACCCCGCCCATGGGGTGGAACAGCTGGGACGTCTACGGGCCCTCGGTGAACGAGGAACAGCTGTTGGGCAACGCCCAATATATGGCGGACCATTTGAAGGAATTTGGCTGGGAGTACGTGGTGTGCGACATCCAGTGGAGCGAGCCCAACGCCGGGCAGCAGCCGCTGCTGGACTATGTGCCCTCGGACTACGTGCCCTTTGCCTGGATCACCATGGACGAATACGGCCGGCAGCTCCCTGCGGTGGAGCGGTTCCCCTCGGCAGCGGGGGGCAAGGGCTTTGGCCCCATTGCGGAGAAGATCCACAGCATGGGGCTGAAGTTCGGCATCCACATCATGCGGGGCGTGCCCCGTCTGGCAGTGCACCAACACCTGCCGGTGAAGGGCACCAACACCACCTGCGACAAAATCGCTTCCAACCGGTCCATCTGCTGGTGGAACACGGATATGTACGGAGTGGACGCCGCCCGGGAAGGCGCCCAGGCCTATTACGACTCCATTTTTGAGCTGTACGCCTCCTGGGGGGTGGACTTTGTCAAGGTGGACGACATCTGCAACACCAACGCCTACCCGGACAACCCCTACTCCGCGGAGAAGGAGATCGAGCTGATCCGCAAGGCTATCGACCACTGCGGCCGTGACATGGTGCTCAGCCTGTCCCCGGGGCCGGCGGTGATTGAAAAGGCCTGGCACCTGCGGCAAAACGCCAATATGTGGCGGGTGACCGACGACTTCTGGGACCGCTGGGAGCTGCTGCTGCCCATGTTCGAGCGCTGCGAGGTGTGGGAGCGGCAGGTGTCCCCTGGCTGCTGGCCGGACTGCGATATGCTGCCCCTGGGGCGGCTGCGGCTGAACAAGCAGAAATTTGAGGAGGTCAGCGACTGGACCCAGCTGACGGAAACAGAGCAGGTCACCATGATGAGCCTGTGGTGCATCTTCCGGTCGCCCCTGATGATCAGCAGCGAGATGCGGGACAACGACGAGTTCACCCTGCAGCTGCTCACCAACCGGGAGATCCTGGAAATGCACCGGTTCGGGGAGGGCGCCCACCAGGTGTACCGCACCGAGGAAACCTGCGCCTGGCGCAGTGTGGACACCCGGGACTGCGGGACCTATGTGGCGCTGTTCAATTTGAGCGATCAGCAGCGGGAAGTGTCCGCCTGCTGGGAGGAACTGGGGCTCTCCGGCCCCCATGCCGCCCGGGATCTGTGGGCCCACCAGGACGCCGGCGTCCTGGAAGGACGTGTGGCCGCAGTGCTGCCGCCCCACGGTTCTGCCGTGTACAAGCTGGAGAAATAAACAAGCAACCCAACCACCGTGTCCCGGGAAACCGGGGCACGGTTTTCTTTTCTGAAAAAGTGGTGGGAACGCCCCCCTGGTTTTGCGAAAAACGCTGAAAATGTTAAAATCCCCCGCAAATTGGAAAAAGCCCATTGCACTTTGGAAGGCCATGGTGTAAGATGCGTTACGTTCCTCATTTTCTATCTCCCAAGGAGGATGTTCCCATGACCAAAGACATGACCACCGGCTCCCCTATGAAGCTGGTTTTGGGCTTTGCTGTGCCCCTGATGTTCGGCAACCTGTTTCAGCAATTCTACTCCATGGTGGACACCATCATGGTGGGCCGCTTTTTGGGCACCGGGCCCCTGGCCGCCGTGGGCTCCACCGGCTCCATCAACTTTTTGATCCTGGGGTTCTGCCTGGGGATCTGCTCCGGGTTTTCCATCCCCGTGTCCCAAAGCTACGGCGCCAAAGACTACAAGGACCTGCGCCGCTTTGTGGGGAACATCCTGTGGCTGGCGGTGGGCTTCACCCTGCTCATCACCGTGCTGACGGTGGCCCTGTGCCGCCCCATCCTGGAGTGGATGGACACCCCTGCCGACATCATTGACGACGCCTACCACTACATCGTGGTGATCTTTTTGGGCATCCCCACCATTGTGTTATACAACATCCTGGCAAGCCTGTTGCGGGCCCTGGGGGACAGCCGCACCCCGGTGGTGTTTTTGGTGCTCTCCTCCCTGCTGAACATCGGCCTGGACCTGTTTTTGATCCTGGTCATCCCCATGGGGGTGGCGGGAGCCGCCTGGGCCACGGTGATCTCCCAGGGGATTTCCGGCCTGGCCTGCCTGGCCTTCATCTGGAAGAAGTTCCCCCTGCTCCACGTCACCCGGGACGACCTCCACTTCCGCCCGGAATACGCCCAGCGGCTGCTGTCCATGGGCCTGCCCATGGGGCTGCAATTTTCCATCACCGCCATTGGCAGCATTTTGCTGCAGGCCTCCGTCAACGGGCTGGGGTCTGCGGTCGTGGCAGCTGTCACCGCCGCCAACAAGCTGTACCAGCTGTTCGGCAGCGTCTTTGACGCCCTGGGCGTCGCCATGTCCACCTATGGGGGCCAGAACATCGGTGCCCGCCGGGTGGACCGGATCTTCCCCGGGCTGCGGGCCGGCATGACCATTGGCAGTGTCTACTCCCTGCTGGCCCTGGCGGTGCTGGCCCTCTTTGGCCGCCCCCTGACCCTGCTCTTTGTGGACAGCAGCGAAACCCTCATCATTGACCAAGCCTATCAATTCATCGTCATCCAGGCGGCGTTTTTCATCCCCCTGGCCGGGGTGAACGTGTTCCGCCTGCTGATCCAGGGCATGGGCTACAGCAAGGTGGCGGTGTTTGCCGGGTTCTTTGAGATGGTGGCCCGGGGCACCTTTGGCCTGTTTTTGGTACCCCGCTTCGGGTTCATCATGGCCTGCTTTGCCAGCCCCGCCGCCTGGATCTTCGCAGACTGCTTCCTGATCCCCGCTTACCGGAAAGTGGTCCAGCACGCCCGCCAAAATGGCCGGTAACGCCCTTCTTTCCCCCGGCCTTACGTATCGCAAGGCTGGTGCGCGGGTTTCAAAGGGCCCCGCACAATCCCACTTTTTCCACACAAAAAGGACACCCAAGGGAATCCTTGGGCGTCCTTTTTTGCTGTGTTGTATAGCGAAGGCGCTGCTGTTACATCCCCAAAACGCCGGGGGCGGCGGCCTTCATCTTTTCGATCTCCTGGAGGGACTCTTCCATGGTGGCGCCCTTCCCGGAGAGGTAGATCTTGATCTTGGGCTCGGTGCCGGAGGGACGGACAATGAACTTGCAGCCGTTCTCCAAGCGGTACTCCAGCACATTGGACTTGGGCAGGTCGATGACGCCCTCCTTGTCCCCATAGGACTGGGACAGCTGGTAGTCGCTGCGGCCAATGACCTTGGTGCCTGCGATGTCCACCGGGGGCTGCTCCCGCAGGGTGGTCATGATGCGGGCCATGGTCTTCATGCCGTCCTCGCCCTCGAAAGCAAAGTTCAAGGTGACGTTCTGGTAGTACCCATAGTCCTCATACAGGTCGTTCATCACGTCCACCAGGGTCTTGCCCTGGCGCTTGTAGTAAGAAGCCATCTGGCAGATGAGCATACTGGCGGCCACGGCGTCCTTGTCCCGGACATAGCCCCCGGGCAGGTAGCCATAGCTCTCTTCAAAGCCCAGCAGGAAGCTCTCGTCGCTGCCCTCTTTCTGCTCCAGGTCGGCAATGATGTCGCCGATGTACTTAAAGCCCGTCAGGCAGCGGCGCAGCTCCACGCCGTAATGCTGGGCCACAGGGTCCACCATATCCGTGGAAACAATGGTGGTCACCGCCACAGGATGGGCGGGCAGCTTGCCCTGCTCCTGCTTCACCTTGGCGATGAAGTTCAGCAGCAGCACGCCCACTTCGTTGCCGGTCATCAGCACAAACTCCCCGTTCTGGTTCACGGCAATGCCCACACGGTCGCTGTCGGGGTCGGTGGCCAGCAGCAGGTCGGGCTGGACCTTCTCGCACAGCTCCAGGCCCTTTTGCAGCGCCTCCCGGAATTCGGGGTTGGGGTAGGGGCAGGTGGGGAAATTGCCGTCAGGCTCGGCCTGTTCAGGCACCACGGTGACGTCCTGGATGCCAATGCGCTCCAGGATGCGGGTGACGCACACCTTGCCGGCGCCGTTTAAGGGGGTGTACACCAGCTTCAGGTTGCTGGCGTCATCGATGAGGCTTTCCTTGTACACGTCGTCCAGGAAGGCGTCCACCGTTTCCTCGCCGATATACTCGATCAGCCCCTGCCGGATGCCCTCTTCAAAGTCCATCTTCTTCACATCGGCGAAAATGTCCAGGGACTTGATCTCCTGGGTGATACCGTCGGCCATTTCCGCGGTGACCTGGCAGCCGTCGCTGCCGTAAGCCTTGTAGCCGTTGTACTTGGCGGGGTTGTGGCTGGCAGTGACGCAGATGCCCGCGTCGCAATGCAGGTGGCGCACCGCGTAGGACAGGGAGGGGGTGGGCATCAGCTGGGGATAGATATAGGCTTTGATGCCGTTGGCAGCCAGCACAGCCGCCGACTGCTGGGAGAACAGCACGCCTTTGTTGCGGCTGTCGTAGGCAATGGCCACGGACTGGGGCTTGCCCTGGGCGTGTTTTAACAGGTAGTTGGAAAGGCCCTGGGTCGCCTTGCGCACGGTGTACACGTTCATCCGATTGATACCCGCACCGATCACGCCACGCAGGCCTGCGGTGCCGAACTCCAGGTCCATGTAAAAGCGGTCGTTGATCTCTTCCTCGTTGCCTTGGATGGAGCGCAGCTCTTCCGTGAGGTCGGGGTCATCCAAAGGCTGTTGCAGCCATCTTTCGTATTCCGTCATATGGAAACCTTCCCTTCTGTTGAGAGCGCCGAAGCAGCATGAGGGCGCCCATTTTTTTGTAGGTTTTCTATCTGTAAGATTACCATTTTTTGGTTGCCCTGTCAACTCGAAACAAGGGGCCTCAAGGCAGTTTTACCACATTGGTCACAATCCCTTGGGGGGTGATATCCAAAGTGCCGTAGGTGGGCTCCCAGCTGTTCAAAGAGCCGGGGTTCATCATGTAAAGCCCGTCCTCATAGTCGGTGAAAGCCTGGTGGGTGTGGCCGTACAAAAGCACCTGGGCCTTCTTCTCCCGGGCGGCGCACACAATGGTATACTGTCCCGACTTCACCCCGTACAAATGGCCGTGGGTGTAGAAAATCCGCACCCCCTGGGCCTCATATTCCCCCACCGGCGGCAGGGACGAGGCCATGTCGCAGTTGCCCCGCACCGCCAAAAACATCTTCTCCGGGAACGAGTGCTTGGCCCGCTGTAACTCCTCTTCCCCATCCCCCAGGTGGATGACCACTTCCGCTGTGGGCTGGGCCAAAATGGCCCGGCGCAGGTTGGCATCGTTGCCGTGGGAATCGGATACCACTAAAATTCGCATTGTATCAGATCCTTCCTTTCCAAAATACATCTCCCCTCCCCGCTGTCCGGGGCATTTTTTCCCCTTTGCCGCATACTATGGGAATAGAGCCGGTCCTGTGACTGGCCATCCCACCGCGAAAGGGGGAACGCAAACCATGAGTCAAGCACCCAACCAAAACCAGTTGGAAGCCCTGTTAAAAGTGGCGGCCCAGCGCATGGGCACCACGCCCCAGGCCTTGAAAGCTGCCGCCCAGCGGGGGGATCTCTCCTCCCTGGTGGCAGGCTCCAGCGGCCAAGACGCCGCTGCCCTGCAAAAAGTGCTCTCTGACCCGGAGGCGGCCAAAAAGCTGCTGTCCACGCCCCAGGCCCAAAAACTGTTCCAGATGTTTGGGAACCAGGGCAAATAAACCTTTGTAGAAAGGGGTGGACCCCATGGACGACTTGAGCCAGCAGCTCCAAAAGATCCTGTCAGACCCCCAGGCCATGGGGCAGATTCAAGGGATGCTCCAATCCCTGGGAAGCGGCCAGGAGGAGCCTGCCCAAAAAGCAGCCACCCCGGCCCCTTCCACCCCGGATCTCAGCTCCCTGCTGGGGGCGCTTTCCGGGGGGAACGCCCCCCAGGAAACCGGGCCTTCTTTGGGGGGCATCACCCCCCAGACCCTCTCCCTGATGACCCGGCTGGGGCCGCTGCTCTCCCAGGCCAACCGGGAGGACGACGCCACCCGGCTGCTGCGGGCCCTGCGCCCCCTTTTGGGGGAGTCCCGGCAGAAAAAGGTGGACGAAGCCGTCCAGATCTTGCAAATGCTGCGGCTGCTCCCCTTGCTGAAAGAGAGCGGCGTATTTTCCGGGCTGTTGTCCGGGCTGCTGTAGGGAGGTGCCCCCATGGCCCAAGACTTGGATATGAACAAGCTGCGGGAGGAAGCCGCCCGCAGGGCCCGGGAAATGCAGGCCCGGGCCCACATCCCCCAGCCCCGGAAACAGCAGGTCGACCCGCCTTCCCAGCCAAAGCAGGCCCCCCAGCCCCAAAACCAGGTGCAGATGCAGCCTGCCCAGGAGGAAGGCAGCCTGCTGAACGCCTTTTTCAAAGACAAGGAGCGCACCATCATTTTGGCGCTGCTGCTCCTGCTCAGCGGGGACGAAAAAAACAACGAGCTGCTGTTTGCCCTGATGTTTTTGCTGCTTTAGGCACAAACCGGCCCAACATCACGGTTTACCGCACCTGGCCGCTGCCCCGGATGAGGAATTTATAGCTCACCAGCTGCTCCAGGCCCATGGGGCCCCGGGCGTGAAGCTTCTGGGTGGAAATGCCGATCTCCGCGCCCAAACCAAACTGGCCTCCATCTGTAAACCGGGTGGAGGCATTTACATACACGGCAGCGGCGTCCACCTCGTTTAAAAACCGCTGGGCAGCGGTGTAGTCCTGGGTGACGATGCACTCGCTGTGGCCGGTGGAATACCGGGCGATGTGGCCCAGGGCATCCTCCAGGGAGTCCACCACCTTCACCGCCAGGATGTAGTCCAGGTACTCGGTGGCCCAGTCCTCTTCCACAGCGGGGGTGATCCCCGGCAGGATGGCCCTTGCCCGGTCACAGCCCCGCAGCTCCACCTGCTTTTCGTCCAGCCGGGCCTTGATCTTGGGCAGGGCCGCCTTCGCCACGTCCTGGTGCACCAAAATGGTTTCAATGGCGTTGCACACCGAGGGCCGGGAACACTTGCCGTTGTAAATGATCTCCGCGGCCATGTCCAGGTCGGCGGAAGCGTCCACATACACGTGGCAGTTGCCCACCCCGGTTTCGATCACCGGCACCCGGGCGTTCTCCTTCACCGAGCGGATCAGCCCGGCGCCGCCCCGGGGGATGAGCACATCCAGGTACTGGGTCAGGCCCATCAGCTCCTGGGCGGACTGGCGGCTGGTGTCCTCCACCAGCTGGACGCAGTCCGCAGGCAGGCCCGCCTCCTCCAAGGCGTCCCGCAGCACCCCGGCCACGGCCTTGTTGGAGTGGATGGCCTCTTTCCCGCCCCGGAGGATCACCACGTTGCCCGCTTTCAAGCACAGGGCAGCGGCGTCGCTGGTGACGTTGGGCCGGGCCTCGTAGATGATGCCGATGACCCCCAGGGGCACGGTGACCTTTTCAATCCGCAGGCCGTTGGGGCGGGTTTCCCCGGACAGGATGCGGCCCACCGGGTCAGCAGCTTTGGCCACCTCCTCCACGGCGGTCTTCATGTCCTGGATGCGGCCCTCCGTCAGGGCCAGCCGGTCTAACAGCGCCTGGGACAAGCCCGCTGCTTTCCCGGCTTCCAGATCTTGGGCGTTGGCTGCCAGGATCTCCTCCCGGCGGCTCCAAAGGGCGTGGGCAGCGTGGAGCAAGGCGGCCTCTTTCAAGGCCCCTGCGGTGGCAAGGACCCGGGCGGCCTCTTTGGCCCGTGCGCCCATTTCGGTGATGGTCATAGGGATTCCTCCTTTTTCAACAGAATGGTTGGCAGCCCGGCAGGGAGTCATGCCGGGAACAGAGTGCCCACACTCTCCCCCTCCATCAGGCGGTAGAGGCTGGGCAGGTCGCTGCCGGAGAGGATGGCCATGGAGATGCCCTGGCTTTTGGCCAATTTGGCGGCCTTCAGCTTGGTGGCCATGCCCCCGGTGCCCCGGTTGGAGCCGGCCCCGCCGGCCAAGGCCTCCACCTCCTGGGTGATCTCCTCCACCCGGGGGATGCGCTGGGCGCTGGGATCTTTCCGGGGGTCGCCGGTGTACAGGCCGTCGATGTCGGTGAGGATCACCAACCCCTGGGCGCCGCACAGCCCTGCCACCACCGCGGACAAGGTGTCGTTGTCGCCGAAGTTCTTGCCTTCCAACTCCTGGGTTTCCACGGTGTCGTTTTCGTTGACCACCGGGATGACCCCCATGGAAAGCAGCTCCCGGAAGGTGTTCTGGACGTTTTCCCGTCCCCGGGGGAAGTCCACCACGTCTGCGGTGAGCAGCAGCTGGGCCACGGTGTGGTTGTACTCCCCAAAAAATTTGTCATACAAAAACATCAGCTCGCACTGGCCAATGGCTGCCAGCGCCTGCTTTTTCTCTGTTTCCTCCGGGCGGCTGGGAAGCCCCAGCTTGCCCATGCCCACGCCGATGGCGCCGGAGGAAACCAGCACCAGCTTGCGCCCGGCGTTTTGCAAATCCGCCAGGGTACGGCACAGCTCTTCCAGCCGCCGCAGGTTGACTTTCCCGTTTTCATAGGTGAGGGTGGAGGTGCCCACCTTCACCACAAGGATCTCTGCGTCTTTCAGTTCCATAGTGACCTCGGGGCCTGGCCCCGTCCCTTTCTCTTTAATTTCCCACAATCTTTCCGCCGCCCACCACGGTGTCCCCCTGGTAGAGCACCAGGGCCTGGCCGGGGGTGATGGCCCGCTGGGGCTGGTGGAACACCACTTTCAGCTCGTCGGTGCCTGTCTGCACCACGGTGGCAGGCTGCTCCTTTTGGCGGTAGCGCACCCGGGCTTTCACCTCCATGGGCTGGGGGATGCTCCCCACGGAGATCAAGTTGATGTCCCGGGCGGTGACCTCCTGGGAGAACAGCTCCTCGGCCTTGGCCAGCACCACCTGGTTCTTTTCCGTGTCGATCTCTTTGACGAACATGGGCTGGGGGAAGGAAAGCCCCAGGCCCTTCCGCTGGCCCACGGTGTAGTGGATGATCCCCTTATGGGTGCCGTACACCTCCCCGTGGGTGCCCACGAACTCCCCGGGAGGGAACTCCTGGCCAGTCCAGCGGCGGATAAAGGCAGCGTAGTCCCCGTCGGGCACAAAGCAGATGTCCTGGCTGTCCCGCTTGCGAGCGTTGACAAAGCCGTTCTCCTCGGCCAAGGCCCGGGTCTGGTCTTTGGTCAGCCCCCCCAGGGGCAGCAGCAGCCGGGAAAGCTCCCACTGGGTCAGGGAGTAGAGCATATAGCTCTGGTCCTTGTTCTCATCCAGGCCTTTTTTCAGCAGCCAGCGGCCCGTGGTTTCATCCCGTTCCACCCGGGCGTAGTGGCCTGTGGCCACATAGGGGTAGCCGATCTCCTCCCCCCGGCGCATGAGCTTCTCAAACTTGATATACCGGTTGCAGTCCACGCAGGGGTTGGGGGTTTCCCCATGCTGGTAGGCGGCGGCAAACCGGTCCATCACTTCCCGGCGGAAGGCCTCCTTGAAGTTGAACACGTAAAAGGGCATCCCCAGCCGGAAGGCCACGCTGCGGGCATCGGCCACGTCGTCCACCGAGCAGCAGGTCTTCTCCCCGGGGAAGGATGCCTCCCCCAGGCCCGCGTCCTGGTTGTCATACAGTTTTAAGGTGACGCCCATGCAGTCAAACCCCTGCCGCTGGCACAGCAGGGCCGCCACAGAGGAATCCACCCCGCCGCTCATGGCGATGATGGCTTTCCGCTGGGTCGGGGCGTTCAAAAGGTTCTCCCTGCTCATCGGATCAGCTTTTTCAGTTCCAGGGCCTTGCCCAGGTCCCCTTGGGCTTTCAGCTTGCCAAAGGTGAAGGCCATCACCGGGTCCAGCTTGCCCGTGGCGATCTTCCAGAAGTTCTCGTCGGAAACCGTGATCTCCACATCCCGGTCGTGGTACTCATAGGGCTCGATGGACAGCTTCCCGCCTTTGATCTCCACATAGAAGGTGCCGGCAGCCTGGCCGGTGATGTTGATCTGGATGCGGGTGGGGTCCGCCACCTGGGAGATGTCTGCGTCTAGAAAACGGTCTTTCACCTGCTGAAAATATTCCTGAAACGTCATGGAAAAGCTCCTTTCAAAAGGGTTCATTTAACTTGTATGTTACCACAGTAAACTGGTAAAAAGCAATGGAAAGGTTGCACAGAAAAAGCGCCGGTCCCCTGGGAAAGTTTCGTGGCCCCCAGCGGCCCATAAAACCAACCAGGGCCAGCGGAGCCCAGCTTTTCCGCTGGAGCCACCGCTGGCCCTTTTGTCATGTTTCCAACCCTGAAACCAGGGGATTAGTGTTCGTGATGGTCCCTTCTGGGACGGCGGTCGCGGTTGCGGTCACGGTCCCCATGCTCCCGGCGGGGCGGGCGGCTTTCGGAGGAGATGTCGTTCTCCGGCACGGCGCCGTCCAGGTCGATGAGGGCGTCCCGGCGGGAAAGGTTCAGCCGACCCTTGTCGTCGATCTCCAGCACTTTCACCTTGACAATATCCCCCACGTTCACCACGTCGGTGACCTTCTCGGTGCGCTTGATGTCCAGGCGGGAGATGTGCACCAGGCCTTCCTTGCCGGGGGCGATCTCCACAAAGGCGCCAAAGTCCATCAGCCGGGTGACACGGCCGTTGTAGTAAGAGCCGGGCTCGGGATCGTTGACAATGGTGTCCACAATGTCCAAGGCCCGCTGGCACTTCTCCAGATCCAGGCCGGAGATGAACACATGGCCGTCCTCTTCCACGTCCATTTTCACTTCGCACTCGGCGCAGATCTTCTGGATCACCTTGCCGCCGCTGCCGATGACCTCCCGGATCTTGTCCACGGGAATCACGGTGGACAGCATCTTGGGGGCATACTTGGAAAGCTGAGGCCGCACTTCGGGGATGGCCTTCAGAATGATTTCATCGATGATATAGTTCCGGGCCTTGTGGGTCTTCTCCAGGGCCTCCTTCACCATGGCGGGGGTCAGGCCGTGGATCTTCAGGTCCATCTGGATGGCGGTGATACCCTTCTTGGTGCCGCCCACCTTGAAGTCCATGTCGCCGAAGAAGTCCTCAATGCCCTGGATGTCCACCATGGTCATCCAGCGGTCGCCCTCGGTGATCAGGCCGCAGGAGATGCCGGCCACAGGGGCCTTGATGGGCACACCGGCGTCCATCAGGGCCAGGGTGGAGCCGCAGATGGAAGCCTGGGAGGTGGAGCCGTTGGAGGACAGCACTTCGCTGACCAGACGCAGGGTGTAGGGGAACTCCTCCACGCTGGGGATCACAGGCACCAGGGCGCGCTCGGCCAAAGCGCCGTGGCCGATCTCCCGGCGGCCGGGGCCCCGGCTGGGCTTGGTTTCGCCCACGGAGTAGGAGGGGAAGTTGTAGTGGTGGATATA
>CAJFMJ010000001.1 GCA_904391645.1 uncultured Neglectibacter sp. | reverse complement strand
AAAGGAGTGAGGGCAGCAAGATGGAACAGGCAGAGAAGAGGAAGGCCCTGTGCAAGGGGCTGCAGCACGTGGGCATTCCCACCAACGATTTGCAGAAGAGCCTGGACTTTTACCAGAGCCTGGGGTTTGAAACGGTGTACCGCACCCGCAACGAGGCAGCTGGGGAAGACGTGGCCTTTTGCCGCCTGGGGGACCTGACCCTGGAGCTGTACGAAAACGGCAAAGCCGCTGGGGTGTCCGGGGCCATCGACCACTTGGCGCTGGACGTCACCGACGTGGAAGGGGCCTATGCCCTGGTGCAGCAGCTGGGGTATCCAGTGGTGAGCCAGGGGATCGAGTCCCTGCCCTTCTGGGAGCGGGGCGTGCGGTATTTCACCATCTTGGGGCCCAATGGGGAACGAGTAGAGTTTAATCAGTACCTGTGACAGGGAAAAGGAGCTCCGCCAAAGGCTGTGAAGGCGCTCCCCAAAACAGGGAGGGGCTGCCGCAAACCGCGGCAGCCCTTTTTTGCACAAAAAAAGCGCCCCCGAAGGGGCGCCGGACAGTTCTATGTAAGTCAGCGGTAGTAGGCGTGGGGCTGCATTTTTAAAAACTGGTGGAGCATCACGCTGTTGAGCTGGTTGTAATAGTCCAAGTAGACCTTTTTCTTTTGCCGGTCCATCCGGTTTTTGGCTTGCAGCAGCTTCCATTTGGCGCAGTTTTTGTGGCAGCCTTCACAGTAACGGTCGCAGGTGGCTTGACAGGGGATCATGGGAATCGCTCCTTTCCTGGAAAGAAAAAACAGCCGTCTATCTCCAAGAGCTGGCGCAGCAGCGCACCGGCTCCAGAGAGGACGGCTGTTTCATTTTGCGGTGAGAATTTGGGCCCGCCATGGGACAGGGCCAAAGGTTTTGTGCCGCCACGGCGCGCACCCCCTTACACTGTTTTGGTTACAAGAACAGTATAGCAAAATGAAAAAGAGAAATCTATCAAATTTTTGTTAAGTTTTTCTGCCAATTTTTGCCAGAAACCCAAGGTTTTCCAGGAAAGCTCATCCAATCCCCGGGAACAGCCCGGCGGGCACGACCACATCTTCTTGGGGGAGCTTGTCCCAGGAGAAGCGGGGCAGCAGCTCCTCCGGGGTGATGGGGCAGGGCTCCTCCACAAGCCCCGCCAGGAAGGCCAGCCGCCCCACCACGTCCCGGGGAGTCAGCCCCTTTTCCAGCAGCCCGGAAAGGCACTGGTCGCCGTCCCGCTTGGAGAGCCGCCGGCCCCCCGGCGCCAGGAGCAGGGGCGTGTGGCCGAATTCCGGCACAGGCCAGCCCAGCAGCCGGTACAGCAGGATCTGCCGGGGGGTGGAGGACAGCAGGTCCCGTCCCCGCACCACCTGGGTGACCCCCATGGCGCCGTCGTCGGCCACCACGGCCAGCTGGTAGGCGTAGACCCCGTCGGAGCGGCGGAGGATGAAATCCCCGCAGCCGGTGGGCAGGTATTGCTGCTGAGGGCCGTAGTGGAGGTCGGTGAAGGCAATGGTTTCCTCCGGCACTTGCAGCCGCAGGGCCGGGGCGCGGGTCTTGGACCGTTCTTCCACCTCTTGGGGGGAGAGGCCTCGGCAGGTGCCGGCGTAGATGGTTTCCCCGTCGGAGGCGTGGGGGGCGCTGGCGGCATGGAGCTGGGCCCGGCTGCAAAAGCAGGGGTACACCAGGCCCTGGTTTTCCAAACGCTCCAGCTGGGTGCGGTAAAACGGGAACCGCTGGCTTTGGTCGTAGGGGGCGTGGGGGCCGGAGCAGTCCCCGCCCTCGTCCCAAAACAGCCCCAGGGCCTCCAGGTCCCGCTGGGCCTGTAGGGCGTATTCCGGCCGGGAGCGTTCCACGTCCAGGTCTTCGTTGCGCAAAAGGATCTTCCCTCCCTGGGACTTTGCCGCCAACCAGGCGATCAGGGAGCAGAACAGGTTGCCCAGGTGCAGCTGCCCGCTGGGTGTGGGGGCAAACCGCCCCACCACTTGTGCCATGGTCCTCCCTCCTATCCTGAAAACTCCTTCGATTATAAGCCCGCGGCAGGGGGCTGTCAACGGCCTGTGGGTTTCTGTGCCAAACCGCCTGGGGCTGGCGGGAAGGCTTTTTAGGGCATTTCCAGGGAAGGAGGAGAAATCTTACAAGTTCCTAAAAAATGGGATTGGCGCCTTTTTTCGGTTGAACTGGGCGGGAAAGTATTTTATAATAAGCAAATGCGGCCTGGCCGCCATTTTCCCAAAACAGAAAGGGGATTTTCCATGAAAGAGAAAAACACAGGTGTTCTCCGCCTGGTGCTGCGGGTGCTGCAAGGGATGCTCATTGGCGTGGGGGCCGTGCTGCCAGGCATTTCCGGCGGCGTGCTGTGCGTGGTGTTCGGCATTTACAAGCCGGTGATGGAGCTGCTTTCCAGCCCCTTGAAAAAGTTTAAAACCCATGTGCCCAAGCTGCTGCCGGTGATCTTGGGGGCTGCTTTGGGCTTTTTAGGCGTGGCCAAGGTGCTGGCCTTTTTCCTGGAGAAATACCCCGACCAGAGCGTGTGCCTGTTTGTGGGCCTCATCGGCGGGATGCTGCCCTCCCTGCTGCGGGAGGCCGGGGAGCAGGGCCGTACCAAGGGCAGCTGGATCTCCACCGGGGTGGCATTTGTCCTGGTGCTTTCCCTGCTGCTGTCTTTGAACGTGCTTTCGGTGACCATCCTGCCCAGCTTTGGATGGTACCTGTTCTGCGGATTCTGCATGGCCCTGTCCATCATCGCCCCCGGCATGAGCTTTTCCACCCTGCTGATGCCCCTGGGGTTGTATACCCCCTTGGTGGACGGCATTGGCAACCTGGATTTCCAGGTGCTGCTCCCTGCGGGGATCGGCGCGGTGGTCACCATCCTGTGCCTTGCCAAGGCTATTGACGCCCTGTTCACCCATTTCTACAACCTTGCCTTCCACGCCATTGTGGGTATCGTTGTGGCTGCCACCCTGGTGATCATCCCCTTTGGGAGCTTCACCGCTGGGATCGGCGTTGCGGTGGCCAACGTGGTGTGCATCGTGGTGGGCGTTGCGGCTGCCCTGGCGCTGGATAAGTTTAACCAGAGCGTGCCCAAGGAAGACTGAGCCCATAGAAAAAGGACATCCGGCGGATGTCCTTTTTTTGTTTTATTCGGAAAGTGCGATGCTGCAAAGCTCTTGGGCGGTGTGGGCCAGGAATTCTGCGCCGTTTTCCCGCAGCTCCGGTTCCCCGCGGAAGCCCCACAGCACGCCGCAGGGGTGCATCCCGGCGTTGCGGCCTGTCTGCATATCCACGCCGCTGTCCCCCACATAGAGCACCCGGCTGGGGTCCACCCCAAAATCCGCCGCCATGTGCAACACGGCTGTGGGGTCTGGCTTGGTGGGGATGCCTGCCCGCTGGCCGTGGGCCTGGTGGATCAGCCCTCCGAACAGGTCGCCCACAATGTACTGGGCCATGTTGTCGGGCTTGTTGGACAGCACCCCCAGCTGCATCCCCTGCTCCTTCAGGGCCTGCAGGGTTTCCAAAATGCCCGGGTAGGGCGCCACCAGGGCCATGGGGTCGCTTTCGTAACAGTGGTCGTAAAAGGCCCGGAATTGGCGGATCTTCTCCTCGGGGAACTGGGCCCCCACGGTGCGGAGCATCCGGCGCATCAGCACGTCGGCGCCGTTGCCCACCAGGGCTTTGTAGTCCTCGTCCGGGATGGGCGGCAGGCCAAACTCTTTGAGGGTGGCGTTGCCAAAGTGGGCAATGGAGTGCAGGGTGTTGGCCAGGGTGCCGTCTAAATCGAAAATACAGGCGTCAAAGCGCCGTTGTGACTGGTTCATGAAACGTCCCTCCCAGGGAAAGTATGGCTCTATTATAGAGAGGTGGAGTGGGAAAATCAAGCGGGCTTCTTGCGTGGGCGGGGAAGCCGTGTTATAATCCAAGAAAAAGCGGAATAAAAATGGAGGGACGCACTGTGGATTACGCGCAGAAAGCTTTGGAAATGCACCGGGAATGGAAGGGGAAGATCCGTGTCACCACTCCCTGTGTGCTGGAGAATAAAGAGGACCTGTCGGTGGCTTACACCCCGGGCGTGGCGGCCCCCTGCTTGGAGATCCAAAAGGACGTGGACAAGTCCTACGAATACACCCGCCGTGGGAACCTGGTGGCAGTGGTCACCGACGGCACCGCGGTGCTGGGCCTGGGGGACATCGGCCCCGAGGCAGGTATGCCTGTGATGGAGGGCAAGTGCGCCCTGTTCCAGGCCTTTGCGGGCATCGACGCTTTCCCCATCTGCGTGCGGTCCAAGGACGTGGACGAGATCGTCCGCACCATCGAGCTTATCGCCGGCTCCTTTGGCGGCATCAACCTGGAGGACATCGGCGCCCCCCGCTGCTTTGAAGTGGAAGCCAAACTGAAGGAGCGCCTGGACATCCCCGTGTTCCACGACGACCAGCATGGCACCGCTGTGATCACGGTGTCCGCCATGCTCAACGCCCTGAAGCTGGTGGGCAAGAAGATCGAAGAGGTCAGCGCGGTGGTCAACGGCGCCGGCGCCGCCGGCACGGCCTGCACCAAGCTGCTCATGGCCTTGGGCCTCCGCAACGTGGTGGTCTGCGATAAAAACGGCGCTTTGGTGCCCGGCCTGCCTGGCATGACCCCTGCCCAGGCAAAGCTGGCAGAAGAAACCAACCCCCAGCGGAAGTCTGGTACCCTGGCGGATGTGATCCAGGGGGCGGATGTGTTTATGGGATTCTCCGCGCCGGGGGTCCTCACCGGGGACATGGTGAAGACCATGGCCAAGGACGCCGTGGTGTTCGCCTGCGCCAACCCCACCCCGGAGATCTTCCCGGAAGAGGCTTTGGCCGCCGGGGCCCGGGTGGTGGGCACCGGCCGCTCCGACTACCCCAACCAGATCAACAACGTGCTGGCTTTCCCCGGCATTTTCCGGGGCGCCCTGGACGTGCGGGCCAAGGAGATCAACGACCAGATGAAGGTGGCCGCTGCCAAGGCCCTGGCAGATCTCATCCCCGAAGAAGAGCTTTCCGAGCAGAACATCATCCCCTCTGCCTTTGACAAGCGGGTGGTCCCCGCCATTGCCAAAGCCGTGGCCCAGGCTGCCCGGGATTCCGGTGCGGCCCGCATTTAAGGGAAAAAGCCCGGAAAATATGGAAAAAACCACTGGCGAAATCTGTCGAAGTGGTGTATAATAAGGCTGTGGCCTATAACCTTTTTCGGTTGGAGGGCCGCGCCCAGAGAGAAGAGGACAATATGGCACAAGAAAAGAAAGCCATTTACCGCGTTACCTTGACGGCTGTTTTTGCCGCCCTGGTGTTCGTGTCCAGTATGCTCAGCGTGCCCATCCCGGTGGCAATTGGGGATGTGACCCGCATCCATCTGGGGAATATCTTCTGCCTGCTTTCCGGCTTTGTGCTGGGACCTGTGGCAGGCGGTTTGGCGGCGGGCCTTGGCTCCGCCCTGTACGATGTGACCAACCCGGCGTATATCGCCTCGGCGCCTTTCACGTTTGTGTTTAAGTTTTTGCTGGCCGCTGTGTGCGGCTGGGTGGCCTATGCCCGCGGAAGCCGGGCAGAACGCCACGGCCAGAACATCCTGGCCGGTGTGGCGGGCAGCGCTGCCTACATGGTGCTGTACCTGGGCAAAAGCTTCATTGAGGGGCTGCTGCTGGGCAACGCTTTGGTGCCGGTGTTGGTAGCTGTGGGCACAAAGGCCGTCACCTCAGGGGTGAACGCCGTGATTGCCGTGGTGGTATCCGTGCCGCTGTGCGCGGCTGTGCGGATGGCATTGAAGAAAAGCCACCTGTTGGAAAAGTTGGGATAACTTCCAGCCCGGGCTGCCGGGGAAAGCTTTTCAAAAAATATTTTTGAAAAATCATGGAAGAATCCATAAGCCTTCACATCCTTTTCACATAGCTAGGGGATAATAAAGGCACAACAAGGGAAGAAGAGCGAAAAAGCCCTTGTGTGAACTTTTTAGTCCAGCGCTTTGCTTTGGAAAGGAGCAATGGTTTATGTATAACGATCCCTATGACACCAATCAAATGAACAACACCAACGATCCGTTGCATCAAAATAAAGAGAACGAAGGAAACGCCCCTCAGGAAGCCTCCACCCAGTCCTCTGCGGAGTATCACTACACAGCGGACCAGGTAAAGGAACGTGCCCCTGAAACAGGCACCACCGGCCAGGATGGCGCCCCTTATGGCGGGCAGGGCCAGCAGACGCCCTATCCCACCCAGACCGGTTGGCAGTATGGCAGCCAGCCCCAGAGCACCTACACCTGGAACGGCGCCACGCAGCAGAGCAATGTTCCCTATTACACCCCCGCCCAGCCCCCCAAGGCCAAAAAGCCCCGGGACGGCAAAAAGGCAAAGAAATTTGCCCTGCGGGCAGTGGCCGCGGTGCTGTGCTGCGCCATGGTTTCCTTTGCATCGGTGGGCATCTTTGCCGCGCTGATCCAAACGGGCGTGGTCAATGTGGAGAGTACCGGCTCCAGTAAAACGGCAGCCTTTACTTTGTATAAAAACGCGGACAGCGGCGAGGATACCAGCAATGTGGTTTCCACCGACAGCATCACCCGCCAGGAAGCCGCCCAGAAGATGATCCCCTCTGTGGTGTGCATCCAGAATTACCAGATCACAACCCAGGGGTTCTTCTTCAGCAACTCCGGCGGCGATAGCGATTCCGCTGGCTCCCTGGCTGGGGAAGGTTCCGGCATCATCATCTCCGAGGACGGTTATATCGTCACCAACCAGCACGTGGTCGACGGCGCCAGCAAGCTGGAGGTCGTCACCTCCGACGGCGCCTCTTACGAGGCCACTTTGGTGGGTGAGGATACCCAGACCGACCTGGCTGTGATCAAGATTGAGGCCACTGGCCTGACCGCCGCGGAATTTGCGGATTCCGCAGATTTGCAGGTGGGTGATGAAGTGATGGCCATTGGCAACCCCGGCGGCATGCAGCTGAGTTCCAGCGTGACCTTTGGTTACGTTTCCGCTTTGAACCGTCCTGTCACCAACAGTGAAACCGGCTACACCGTCAACTGCATCCAGACCGATGCGGCGATCAACCCCGGTAACTCCGGCGGCGCTCTGGTGGACATGAATGGCCGCGTGGTGGGTATCAACTCTTCCAAGATCTCCGCCACGGAATATGAAGGCCTTGGGTTTGCAATCCCTGCGGACACGGTACAGCCCATTGTCACCGACCTGATGGAATATGGCTATGTGAAAGACCGTCCTATGCTGGGCATCACTGGGTACTACCTGAACGCCCTGCAAGCTGCGTGGAACAACGTGCCCTCCGGGTTCCTGGTGGGCGAAGTCAGCAGTGAGGAGGCCGCCCGTTCTGGGCTGCAGGCCAACGACATCATCACCGCCATTGACGACACCCAGGTGACCAGTGCCAACACCATCGCCACCTATATCGCCGACAAGAAGCCCGGTGATACTGTGAAACTCACGGTGTACCGCTACTCCACTGGCAAGAACGTGGAGATCGAGCTGGTTCTTTCAGAGAACACTGGTTTGAGCGGTGAATCCAGTTCCAATTAACTTTCGAGTACAAGTTTCTTTTTCATAAATCTCCTTTTTCAAGCAAGGGGGGCGGGACAAAAGTCCCGCCCTTCTTGCGTTTGCAGAAAGGTTCCAGGGCGTGGGAAAGGGTGGTTTGCCGCCCTGCAATTTGACGGTTTTTTTTTGTCAGAAAGAAAACAATTTAGTTGCATCCACAATTGTTTTTACCGAAGCTTGACACTGAAAATGGAAAGGTGTATCCTGGACAATAGAAGAAATGGCGAAAATGCATTCACCTTTTCACCAGAATTTTAAGGGTGTTTTTACACAGTTTCACGAGCAAGAGGGTGGTTCTTTGGAAGGAATCCGCGACAAACTAGTTGAGGAGTTGAACAACCGAACCGCGTTTACTATCCCCATTTTCGGGGGCATCCCTGTGGGGGAGTCGGTGGTCATCACCTGGGGGGTCATGGCCTTTTTGGTGGTGTTGTCCATCATTTTAACGCGGAATTTGAAAAAAGTCCCTGGCAAACGCCAGCTGGTGGCGGAGCTGTATGTGGGCTTTATGAACAACTTTGCAAAAAAGTATATGGGCAAGCACTGGAAGAGCTTTGCACCCTATTTTGGCACCATTGGCCTGTACTTGGGCGTGGCCAATATGATCGGGATGTTCGGCATCACGCCCCCCACAAAAGACCTGAATGTCACTGCGGGCCTGGCCCTGATGAGCTGCGGGCTGATCTATGGCTCCAGCTTCCGGTATAAGGGCCTCAAAGGCGGGCTGCACAAGTTTCTGGAGCCCAACCCTATGCTGCTGCCCATCAACGTGATGGAGATCATCATCCGGCCGCTGTCTTTGTGTATGCGGCTGTTCGGCAATGTGCTGGGGGCCTTCATCATCATGGAGCTTCTGAAGCTGGCCATCCCAGCCATTTTGCCCATGGCAATGAGCCTGTATTTCGATGTGTTTGACGGCATCATCCAGGCGGTGGTGTTTGTGTTCCTCACCGCCATGTTCACCCAGGAAACCATGGAGTGACAAACTTCCCTTTTGGAATGGACGGGGTTCCCCGTTATTCATAGAAAAATTGGAGAGAACTTATTTTAAAGGAGTCGATTTAGTATGTCTATCGCATTAGGAGCCGCTATTGCAGTGTTCACCGGTATTGGCGCTGGCCTGGGCATCAGCTTTGCCACCGGCAAGGCCGTGGATGCCATCGCCCGTCAGCCTGAAGCCGCCGACAAGATCCAGAGCAGCCTGCTGATTGGCTGCGCCCTGGCTGAGGCCACCGCTGTGTACGGCCTGGTCATCGGCATTATGCTCATTTTGTTCTCCTAAACAGGGAACGGACAAAAAACACGGGAAAGGAGCGCGTTGGCGTGAGCCTATTGAATTTGAATTGGGACCTTGTTTGGACCATTATAAATCTTCTGGTGCTCTTCCTGCTGTTGAAGCGTTTCCTCTTTAAGCCCATCACCGAAATGATGGAAAGCCGCACGGCGGAGATCGAAAACAACCTGAAAGACGCGGAAGACCAAAAGCAAAAGGCCCATGAGTTGACGGCCCAGTATGAGGAGAAACTGCAAGGTGCCCATGCCCAGGCCGCCCAGATCGTTTCCGAGGCAAAGGTCCGTGGCCAGCAGGAGTACAGTTCTATTTTGAGTGCTGCCAAGCAGGACGCCCAAAAGGAAAAGGAACGCTCCCGGGCGGAAATGGAGCGGGAGCGGGAGGATATGCTCCGTGGCGTGCAGGAAAACGTCACCGAGCTGGTGCTGCTCACCGCCTCCAAGCTCTCCCAAAAGGAGCTGGACCAGGATTCGGACCGCAAGCTGGTGGATTCCTTCCTTTCGGAAGCGGATGGTGACAAGCTATGAGGACCCTGGAAAACCGCTATGCCTTGGCGCTGTTTGAGCTGACCCAGAACGAGGAGGGCCTGCGTGCCGGGGCTCAGTTGCTCACCGGGGACGCTGCCCTGTGGAAGGCACTTTTAAACCCCTGTATTCCCGCTGTGGAAAAGGACAGGGTGCTGTGCCGCCTGCTGGGGCAGGGGGATGACCCTGTGCTTTTAAGCTTTTTCCGGCTGCTGTGCCGCCGGGAACGGCTTTCGCTGCTGCCTGCTGTGGTAGAGCGGTATCACCAGCTGAAGCTGAAGGCGGAGGGCGGGGCCCAGGGGGTGTTCACCTGTGCCCGGGAGCCTTCCCCGGAGGACTTGGAACGGATCGGGAAGGCGCTCCAGAAACGCCACGGCCTTTCCAAAGTGGAATTCCAGGTGGTGGTGGATCCCCAGTTGCTGGGGGGCTTCGTCATCCAGCTGGAAGGCGTCACCTATGACAAGAGTGTGCGGAGTATGCTGCGGGGCCTGCGGCGCTCGCTGAAAGAGAGGGAATAAGCTTTGAACGGCAAACCGGAAGAAATCGTATCCATACTGAAAGAAGAAATTTCCCAGTACGAGGGAAAAACTCAGGTCAGTGAAACCGGCTCCGTCGTTCAGGTGGGCGACGGTATCGCCACCGTGTATGGCTTGGAAAACGTCATGTACGGCGAGCTGCTGGAATTTGAAAACGGGGTGAAAGCCCTGGCCATGAACCTGGAAACCGGCAGCGTGGGCTGCGCCCTCCTGGGCCCGGAAGAGGGCATTGAGGAAGGCGACTTGGTGCGCCGCACCGGCCGCCGGGCAGATGTCCCCGCCGGGGAAGAGATGCTGGGCCGGGTCATCGACGCCCTGGGAGCGCCCATTGACGGGAAGGGCCCCATCCACACCACGGAAACCCGCCCCATCGAGCGGGAAGCCTCCGGTGTGGTCACCCGGGAACCTGTCACCGTGCCCATGCAGACCGGCATTTTGGCGGTGGATGCCATGGTGCCCATCGGCCGGGGCCAGCGTGAGCTGATCATTGGCGACCGGCAGACCGGCAAGACCTCCATCGCAGTGGACACCATCCTGAACCAGAAGGGCCAGGATGTGATTTGCATTTATGTGGCCATTGGCCAGAAGAATTCCACCGTGGCCAAGATCTACAACAGCCTGGAAAAGGCAGGCGCCATGGAGTACAGCATCATCCTCAGCGCTTCTGCCAGCGAGCCTGCCCCCGTGCAGTACATCGCACCCTATTCCGGCGTGGCCATTGCCGAGTACTTTATGAGCAAGGGCAAGGACGTGCTCATTGTCTACGACGACCTGTCCAAGCACGCCGTGGCTTACCGGACCCTGTCCCTGCTGCTGCGCCGGTCCCCCGGCCGTGAAGCCTACCCCGGCGATGTGTTCTACCTCCACTCCCGTCTGCTGGAGCGTGCCTGCCGCATGGCTCCTGAGTACGGCGGCGGTTCCATCACTGCCCTGCCCATCATCGAAACCCAGGCAGGCGATGTGTCCGCCTATATCCCCACCAACGTCATCTCCATCACCGACGGCCAGCTGTATCTGGAGAGCAACCTGTTCCTTTCCGGCGTGCGGCCCGCCGTCAACGTGGGCCTGTCCGTGTCCCGTGTGGGCGGCGCTGCCCAGACCAAGGCTGTGAAGAAGATCGCAGGCTCCCTGCGGATCGACCTGGCCCAGTTCCGGGAGCTGGAAGTGTTCACCCAGTTCAGCTCCGACTTGGACCCCGCCACCAAAGAGGCTTTGGAACACGGCAACCGGCTGGTGGAGATCTTGAAGCAGCCCCTGTACCATCCCATGAGCGTGTCCCGGCAGGTGGTCATCCTGTATGCGGCCACCCAAAAACTGTTGGCCGATGTGCCGGTGGAGCGCACCCGGGAAGTGGCCTGGGGCTTGGCAGACTTTGTGCAGCAGACCCACCCGGAATTGATGGAATCCATCGACAGCACCGGCGAGCTTTCCCCCGAAGGGGAACAGCTCATCCGGGAGTGCTGCGAAACCTATAAAAAGCAGGTGAGCGCCACATGGCAGGCATAACCGAAATCCGCACCCGGATGCAGAGCGTCCAGCAGACGCTGAAGATCACCAACGCCATGTACCTGATCTCCTCTGCCAAGGTGAAGAAGGCCCGGAAGCAGCTTGCCGATGTGGAGCCCTACTTTGACAAGCTGGCCAAAACCGTGCTGGACATCTTCCGCCACTCCCCGGATTTGAAGCACCGGTTCATTGAGGGGCACGAGATCCCCAAGGAGAACCGCAAGACCGGGTTTATCGTGGTCACCGGCGACAAAGGCTTGGCCGGCGCCTATAACCACAATGTGTTGCGGCTGGCAGAAACCTACCTGGCCCGGAAAAAGGATCCCACCTTGTTCCTGATCGGCCAGATGGGACGGCACTACTTTGAAAAGAAGAACATCCCCATTGACGCGGAGTTTATGTATACAGCCCAGGACCCCACCTTGGAACGGGCTCAGGAGATCGTCAATACCATGATGGACCTGTATGAGCGGGGCGCCCTGGATGAAGTGTACCTGGTGTTCACCCATTCCTACTCTGCCATGCGCATGGAGCCGGAGATCATCAAGCTGCTGCCCTTGGACCGGGCTATGCTCAGCGCCCGCCGGGGCTTGAGCGAGGCCGATCAGTACCGGGACGTGGTGCGCTATGAGCCCTCTCCCGAGGCGGTGCTGGATGTGCTGGTGCCCGGTGTGCTGCGGGGCTATCTGTTCGCTGCGCTGGTGGAGTCCTTCTGTAGCGAGCAGAACTCCCGGATGACCGCCATGGATTCCGCTTCTGAGAGCGCCCGGGAGATGCTCAAGACCCTGTCCTTGGAGTTCAACCGTGCCCGCCAGGGGGCCATCACCCAGGAGATCACCGAGATCGCCGGCGGTGCGGAAGCCACCAAGCAGGGGTAAGGCCTGTTTAATGAGAAATGAACCGGGGAGCGATTCCCCGAGATACGTATAGAAAGGGGTCCCTTTCATGGAAGGAAATCAAGGGAAGGTGCTGCAGGTTTTGGGACCTGTGGTGGACGTTCAGTTTGAAAACGGCAAGCTGCCCAAGATCTACGACGCGCTTACCGTGGACAACGGCGGGGAAACCCAGGTGCTGGAGGTGTTGAAACATCTGGGGGATGGCGCGGTGCGCTGCATCACCCTGGCCACCAGCGAGGGCCTCACCCGTGGTATGCCGGTGACCGCCACCGGCGGGCCCATCAAAGTGCCGGTGGGGGAGGGGACCCTGGGCCGGATGTTCAACGTGCTGGGTGCTCCCATCGACGACAAGGGCCCGGCTGCCTGTAAAGAGAGCTGGCCTATCCACCGGGATGCCCCTGGTTTTGCAGACCAGAGCGGCAGCGTGGAGATCTTGGAAACGGGCATCAAGGTCATTGACCTGCTGGCCCCCTATGCCAAGGGCGGTAAGATCGGCCTGTTTGGCGGCGCCGGCGTGGGCAAGACCGTGCTGATCCAGGAGTTGATCCGCAACATTGCCACCGAGCACGGCGGCTACTCCATTTTTACCGGTGTGGGCGAACGCACCCGTGAGGGCAACGACCTGTGGCGTGAAATGACCGAGTCTGGGGTCATCAACAAGACTGCCTTGGTCTTTGGTCAGATGAACGAGCCCCCTGGGGCCCGTATGCGGGTGGCCCTCACCGGCCTGACCATGGCGGAGTATTTCCGTGACCACGAACATCAGAATGTGCTGCTGTTCATCGACAATATCTTCCGGTATGTCCAGGCGGGTTCGGAAGTTTCCGCCCTGATGGGCCGCCTGCCCTCCGCCGTGGGCTACCAGCCCACCCTGGCCAACGAGATGGGCGCCCTGCAGGAGCGGATCACCTCCACCAAGGACGGGTCCATCACCTCGGTGCAGGCTGTGTACGTGCCTGCCGACGACTTGACCGACCCCGCCCCTGCCACCACCTTCGCCCACTTGGACGCCACCACCGTGCTGTCCCGTAAGATCGTGGAGCAGGGCATCTACCCCGCCGTGGATCCCCTGGAGTCCACATCCCGCTCCCTGGAGCCGGATGTGGTGGGGCAGCGCCACTACGATGTGGCCCGGAAGACCCAGGAAGTCCTCCAGCGGTACCGGGAGCTCCAGGACATCATTGCCATTTTGGGCATGGAAGAACTGGGCGACGAGGACAAACTGGTTGTGGCCCGTGCCCGGAAGATCCAGCGGTTTTTCTCCCAGCCCTTCTTTGTGGCCCAGGCATTCACCGGCAAAGAGGGCCGGTATGTGGCGGTGGAGGACACCGTCAAGGGCTTTGAGGCCATTTTGGGCGGCGAGCTGGATAAGGTTTCCGAGGTGTGCTTCAACAACATGGGCACCATTGAAGAGGTTTGGCAGAAGAGCAAAGAAGCGTAAGGAGGCTGTCTATGGCGTCCACATTTTATCTGGAGATGGTTTCCCCCCAGGACATCTTCTTTTCCGGCAATTGCCAGCAGATCGTCCTGCCTGGTTTGGATGGCTCTTACGGCGTGCTGCCTAACCACGAGCCCATGGTCACCGCTATCACCGCGGGGATCGTGCGGTTCCAGGATGAAGAAGGCCGGTGGCACGTGGCCGTGGCCAGCGATGGCTGCGTGGAAGTGATGCCCGAACGGGTGATCCTTTTGGCTGCCACCATCGAGCGCCCGGAGGACATTGACCGGAACCGCGCCCTGGCGGCTAAGCGCCGGGCAGAGGAGCGGCTGCGTCAAAAGCAGAGCCAGCAGGAGTATTATCAGACCCAGGCGGCCTTGTCCCGAGCCCTGGCCCGTTTGAAGGCAAAGTCCGGCAAATAAACAAGCCCTATAAAAGCGAAAAACACCCCCCGCGTCAGCGGAGGGTGTTTCTTGTTGTCCGAATGGTTACAGCAGCTCCTGTAAACCCAGGATGTCGTCCACCGGCAGGGAGAACAGCACCCCCCGGCAGTCGGTTTTCAACCCGGCTTCCCGGTTGATGGCCTGCATCACCGGGAGCTTTTGCTCTGTGGGCACCAGGATGGCCACGATCTCCTTCTCCGGCTGGAGGGTGAAGCCCAGGACGTTCTGCACGTCTTCAAAGCCCACCCGCCGTGCGTTGATCACAGTGCCGCCTTTGGCCCCTGCGGTGCGGGCAGCCTCCATCACCTGGTCGGAATTGCCCCGGTTGACAATGGTCAATACCAGCTGGTAGGGGTGGCCCTGGGGCTGGGTGTTCTTCTTTTCCATAGAGGGTTCCTCCGTTTCTTCGTATTCCGGCTTGATGAGCACAGGGGGGATCTGGGCGCTGATGCCCGTCAGGGGGATGGTGAACAGGATGCCCTTGCCGGGGGTATCCAGGTCCAGCACCCGGCGCACTTCCCCCAGCAGCCGTGGGATGCGGCTTTCGGGAGCCAGGGTCCACACCAGCTCTTTCAAGGTTTCATCCAGGCCGAAATAGTTGAGGATCTTCGAGCTGGCCGTGCCCGCCCCCAGGCAGGCAAAGTCAAAGTGGAGGTGGTGGTTCCGATACAGGTCCACCGCCTTGCCGCCTTTGCCCCGGTCCACCAGGGTGATGATCAGTTTAAAGTGTTCCAAGGTAGGCTACCTCCTTACACGTCGTCAAATTCGATGATGTCCTCAGAGGGCATGGACGAGGTTTCGGCCTCGGTGACTTCCACCGTGCGGTGCAGCCGCCACTGGTAGAAGGCTCCCAGACACTGGATGGTCACCAAGGGGGTCATGGCCACCATGGCCACAATGCCAAAGGCGTCGGTGAGCACATCGCCGCCCAGGGCGTTGCAGGCGCCCATGGCAAAGGGCAGCAGGAAGGTGGCCGTCATGGGGCCGCTGGCCACGCCGCCGGAGTCAAAAGCAATGGCGGTGAAGATCTTGGGGACTTTCCGGGAGAGGATCAGGGCAATGGCGTAGCCCGGGAGCAGGAACCACAGGATGGAAATGCCTGTGAGCACCCGGGTGATGGCCAGGCCCACGGAAATGGCCACGCCGATGGACAGGCTCAAGTTCATGGCCCGCTGGGGCACAGCGCCGCCGGTGACCTCTTCCACCTGTTTGTTCAGCACGTGGACAGCAGGCTCCGCCGCCACGATAAAGTAGCCCACCACCATGCCAATGGGGATGAGCACCCAGTTATAGGGAAGCTTGGCAATGGCGTCGCCCAGGTAGTTGCCGGCGGGCATAAAGCCCACGTTGACGCCGGTCAAAAACAGCACCAAGCCTACATAGGTGTAGGCCACGCCCACGACCAAACGGATGAGGGCGTCTTTTTTCAGGTGCAGGGCAAAGATCTGGAACAGGGCAAAGAACACCACCACCGGCAGCAGGCCCAAAGCCACTTCCCTCATATATTCCGGCAGGCCTTGTAAAAACTGGATGCCCGCCTCCCGGGAGGTGTAGGTGTCTGTGATGGTGAAGGGGGTGTAGGCGATCTCCGCGCCGTTGAGGCACAGGCCCATAATCAGCACTGCCAAAATCGGTCCGATGCTGCACAGGGCCACCATGCCGAAGCTGTTGTCTTCCGAGTTTTTACTGCCCCGGTGGCTGGCGGCCACGCCAATGCCCAGGGCCATGATGAAGGGTACGGTGATAGGCCCTGTGGTGACGCCGCCGGCGTCAAAGGCCACGGCCTGGAATTCTTTAGGGATAAAGAGGGCCAGGACGAACACAAGGATGTACAAAACCAGCAGCAGGTTGTTCAGGGAGAATTTCTGCTTCAGGGTGTTCACCACGGAAAGGACCAGGAAGGCCCCCACGCCGGCCGCCACGGTGAGGATGATCACCATGTCCGGTACGGCCGGCACCTGGTTTGCCAGCACCTGCAAGTCCGGTTCTGCCATGGTGATAAAGGCGCCGATCAAAAACACCAGGGGGATGATGGGCCAAAGGGAGCGCTTGCCTATGCGCACCACTTGGCCGCCCACGCCGTCGCCCATGGGCATCATGGCCATGTCGGCCCCCAGGGAGAAAAAGCCCATGCCCACAATCAGCAGGATGGCCCCCAGCAGGAACATCATCAGCGTCCCCACAGGCATTTCAGGGGCCAGGGTGAAGCTGAGCACCAGCACAATGGCTGTGATGGGCATGACCGAGGAAAGGGATTCCAGAGTTTTCGCTTTTAAGTTTTTCCGCATTCATACACTTCGCTTTCGGTTTGGATTTTCCCGCTGACCCGGGAGCTGTCCCAACAAGACAGTTGCAAGCAGAAATAGTGGTCTTTTATATTTAGTATATCAGAAATCCTCTCCTAAGACCAGGAAGAAATGCCCGAAGATGTATAAATTTTTTTAAAGAAAATTGTACGTACAAATAAAAGCTTATCCCTTGCTTTGCGCAAGTGCCTCTGCTATAATGGGGAAAAATGAAAAAACCTTGGCCCTTTGGGGCCGGGAGGAGGACGTTATGGGTCAGCAACAAACTTTCCAGTGGAAGAAGCTGGAGCTGGGCACCTGTTACTATCCCGAGCATTGGGACAAGTCTTTGTGGGAGCAGGACCTGGAGAGGATGCTGGAACACGGTATCACCACCATCCGGGTGGGGGAATTTGCCTGGAACCTCACCGAGCCGGAGGAGGGCGTGTTCACCTTTGACTTTTGGGATGGGTTTTTCGACCTGGTGGAGAAAAAGGGGATGAAGGTGATCTTCGGCACCCCCACCGCCACCCCGCCCGCCTGGCTGACGGAGCGCTACCCGGAGGTGCTCAATGCCCGCCGGGACGGCACCCTGTACCGCCACGGGATGCGCCGCCACTACAACTACAACTCCAAGATCTACCAGCAGCTGTCCTGCCGGATCGTGGAGCAGCTGGGGCAGCACTACGGAAAGCGTTCCTGCATTGTGGGCTGGCAGATCGACAACGAGCTCAACTGCGAAACGGATGAGTTTTATTCCGAAAGCGATACCCTGGCCTTCCGGGAGTTCCTTCAGGAGAAATACGGCACCTTGGAGGAGCTGAACAAGGCTTGGGGCACCCTGTTCTGGAACCAGACCTACACCGCCTGGGAGCAGGTGTACGTGCCCCGGCCCACCATCTATGACGGCACCAACCCCCACCAGCATTTGGACTACCTACGGTTTGTGTCGGAGAGCGCCATCCGGTTCTGCCGGATGCAGCGGGACATCCTGGTAAAGTATCGGAAGCCCGGGGACTTTATCACCACCAACGGGCTGTTCCCCAGCCTGGACAACCATCGCATGGCCCGGGAGTGCCTGGATGTGTACACCTACGACAGCTACCCCAACTTTGCCTACGACGTGGACGCCGACCCCAAGCATGACAGGAACCTCAAGGACCGGAAGTGGAGCCGCAACCTGATGGAAGTGCGGTCCATCTGCCCCCACTTCGGCATTATGGAGCAGCAGTCCGGGGCGGGCGGCTGGAACAACCGTATGGAGGCCCCGGTGCCCAAGCCCGGCCAGATGATGCTGTGGGCCATGCAGAGCATTGCCAACGGCGCGGACTACGTCAGCTTTTTCCGCTGGCGCACGGCGGTGTTCGGCACGGAGATGTACTGGCACGGCCTGCTGGACTACGACAACCGGCCCAACCGGAAGCTGGCGGAGCTGCGGCGGCTTCACGCCCGGGTGGAGGCCATCCAGGAGGTGGCTGGCGCGGACTATGTGGCGCCCCTGGGGCTTTTAAAGGACTATGACAACGTGTTTGACGTGAAAGTGGACAACTGGCACCGGCGGGTGTCCACCCCCAGCGAAACGGAGATCTTTGTGGCAGCCCAGCTGGCCCACACCCCCTTGGACGCAGTGTACCTGACGGAAACCACCACCCTGGAGGAGCTGCTGGCCTATCCTGTGCTGATCTACCCCCACGGGGAGATCCTCACCTCCCAGCGTGCCCAGCTGCTGGAAGCCTATGTCCGGGCGGGGGGCACCCTGGTCCTGGGCGCCCGCACCGGCCAGAAAGAAGTCCATGGCCAGTGCGTCATGCGGCCCATGCCCGGGTTGCTGGCGGACTTGACCCAGACGGCGGTGAAGGAGTTCACCCTTCTTGGGCCGGGGGACGACCCGGTGCCCATGGAGTGGGAAGGCCATTTGCTGCCCACCGGCGTGTTCAACGACGTGCTGGAGGTAATGGGGGAAGACGCCAAAGTCCTGGCCCGTTACAGCGGCAGCGCCTATTATGCTGGGGAGCCCGCCCTGGTGGAAACCAAGGCAGGGGAAGGGAAAGTGCTCCACTTTGGGGGCACCTTCACCCGGGAGTTGGTGGATGCCCTGCTGGAGTACACCGGCATCCGGGAACCCTTTGAGGGATTGGCCCAGATCCCGGCGGCTTGCGAAATTGCCCTGCGCCGGAAAGAGGGAGAAGAATACCTGTTTGTACTCAACTACAGCAAAGAGACTCAAGAGCTGGTATTGAAGCAGCCCATGGTGGACCTGGACAACCGATGTGCAGCCCAAGGGCCGGTGGTTCTGGGAAGCTACGAAACCAAGGTCTACCGGGTGCAAAGGTAAACGAGAACAAAATCGTGGGATGCGCTGTCCGTGGCGCCCCAGAAAGAGAACCCCCAGAGAGCGCGCCTCTCCGGGGGTTCTTGTTTAGATGACAGGGCATTGGGTGGGCGGGACGCCCAACAAAAAAGGGCGCCCGAAGGCGCCCTTTTGAAAAGGCTGTTTACTGTTCCATTTTGAAGAGCTCTTCGCCGGTGGCCTGGTCGGTGATGGTGGCCACAAAACCGCAGGTGGCCAGATCGGCGTCCAGCTGGGCTTTCTGTCCGGCGTACTCCCAGGCAAAGTGCATCTGAGAGCCCTCGGCGGAAACGGTGATCTTGGCTTCGCTGTCGAACACCGGGTAGGCGGCGCGGGCTTTCAGCAGCTTCAACTGCTCCTGGACCACAGGCTTTTGCAGGCCTTCGGCCATGGCCTCTTTGGAGAGGTTGGTGCGGTTGATCTCCTTGTGGCCGCCGGCGCCGGCGCGCTCCATGGCTTCGTAGTCGTTCTTGCCGGCGAACAGGTCCAGGTACCACACCTGGGGCTTGCCGGGCATGAACAGCTGCAGGGCGCGGGCCAGCAGCATCCGGCGGTCGTCCTCACCCAGGGCGCTGTAATAGGTGGCGTTCACCTGGTAGTAGACGTTCTTGGCGCCGTGGAGGTCCTTCACAAAGCCGCCCCGCTTCACCAAGGTGTCGATCAGGCCCTGGATGCGCTCCTCAGGCAGCAAGCCCTTCAGGTCCAGCACCGGGATGCCGTCGTGGCAGCCCAGCATATTCACCGTCTGCATCCCGGTGGACAGGATCTCGTTGGCCCACTGTGCCAGCACCTGGCCGGACTTCTGCTCGAAAGCGTCCAGCAGCAGGCCGGGCAGGAAGAAGTCGTACACCATGTACCCCTTGTCCCCGATGACCCGGTAGATGCCCTCTTCGTAGCTGGCGTGGATCTCCGGCAGCAGGGCCATGCCGTAGGGCTGGGCCATGTCGGTGAGCTCCTGGAGGAAATCCCAGGTGCCGGGGTCGTTGAGGAAGTTCTTGGCGCCCACTTCCTTGGGGGCATAGGCAAAGGCGTCCAGACGGACGATCTTGGCGCCGTAGCCTGCCAGGGTCTTTAGCGTCTGCTGATAGAACTCCTTCACCAGGGGGGAGTTGATGTTCAGGTCCATCTGGCCCAGGTAGTGCTTCTGGCCGTTCTCGTCCACGTCCACCTGCTGGTAGAAGGTGTTCCAGTAGGGCTTTTTGGTGCCGTCGGCAAACTCCACCACCAGCACGGGCAGGCCGGGCTTGCGGAAGAACATATCCTTGATGTACTCCTGCCGGGGGACCAGGACGCCCTCTTCGTCGATGTCGCCGCAGCCTTCCCAGAACTTGTTCCAGTCGATGAAGAAGTCCTTATACTCCGAGGCGTCGCCCTTTTGGAGCAGGTCCTGGAACTGGGGGGACTGTACGGACATATGGTTCAGGATGATATCCAGCTTTAAATCCACGCCCATGGCTTGCAAGGCAGAGAGGTCCTCCTCTTTGGCGATCACGCCGTTGATGCCGTAATCGATCACGGAGAAGCCCCGGTCCAGGTCTGTGTTGAACAGGCTGGGCAGGATGTAGAAGGAGGAGAATGCCCCCTTCACAGGTTCGTCTTTCAAAAGCTCCACTGCGTCGGAGAGGGTGCCGCCCAAACTGTCGGGATAGGCGTTGAGCATGGGTCCGAAATTGATTTTTTCCATAGCATTCACCTGCCTGCAGCCATCTGCTGCTTGTATTCGTCATAGGTCAACAGCTTGCAAGATTTGGACACGATCACTTTTGCCGCGTGGGCCCGGGCTTCCAAGGTCTTCTGCTCCAGCTCGATGACCATGGTGATGAAAGCGGTGTCCGCGTTGGCGTTGCGGCCCCGGGCCAGCCGGTATTCCCGGGTTTCCGCCGGGGTGCTGGACAGGAGGATGGGGATGTCCACCCCTTCAAATTTGCCGGAGTTGCCGTGGGTCCACTCCAGCACCAGCACATCGATCTGGGAGAAATCCTTCTCGTCGTACCACAGGTCGGTGTCCCCGTTGCCCAGGCGCTTGAGCCAGATCTTCTCCTGGCCGGCCTTGAACTGGGTCAGCACATTTTCCAGCTGGTCATACTCCTGCTCCAGGTCGGTGCCCAGGTAGCCGCTGAGGGCTTCCCGGCCAGCTTTCTGGTAGGCAGCCAGCCAGGGGTGCTCCTCCACCATTTTGGGCTCCGAGTCGGTGTCGGCCAGCTGAAGCTCCTTCAACGTGGCGGCGTTTTCGGGGTTGTACACGCCCTCTTGGAGCATCCCCCGGACGCCCCCCAGACGGAAAATGCGCATCCGCTCGGCATCATTCTGCACGGGGATCCGCCGGGGGTAGTTGTCCCCGGACATGGTGTAGGCGCCCACGCCCAGCTGGTTTAAGTAGTAGGTCAGCAGGGCGGAAACGCAGGTCTTCATCACGCCGCTGCCGCCGGATACGGAGATCACGGCCTTGTGGGCGGGGTTGGCCGCCAGGGCCTCTTTCAGCATGGGCAGCACAGCCTGGAAAGCCACCGTGGCCTTTTCGATGGATTGGGGCCCAATCCACACTTTGTCGCCTGGCATATCCCCCTGGGGGATGTCCTCCGGGACTTCCGGCGGCTGCCAGTTGTTCATGGCGTTCTCAATGATTTGCAAAACGGATGCAGACATAGAAACAGCCTCCCAATAACTCAAATAGAATAATAACATAATACCATAGAAATTTAGTTTCTTCAACCAGAAATCCACAGGGTGCGGGGATTGTATTCACAAGAGGAATATGATAAAATTTTTTATAAACTATCTAAAAAACCATAAGGGAGGCCTCTCAAAAATGTTTGAATACAAGCGCGTTGTACCGGGTGACCCCACCATTTTGCCGGGGATGCATACCATCCTGGCGGACCGGAGCAGCTCCTACCAGGTGAACTATTTGAAAGATGTGGAGTATGTCCAGCGGGACGGCCAGCCCCTGCACCTGCAGCTGCTCATGCCCGGCGGGTTGTTCCCGGGCCAGCCCTCCACCCTGCGGTACCCGCTGGTGGTGTATGTACAGGGTTCCGCCTGGGGGGAGCAGTACGTTTACGGCAGCATTCCCCAGCTGGTGTCCCTGGCCCGGGCTGGGTTCGTGGTGGCCAGCGTGAAGCACCGTCCCTCTTCCCAGGCGCAGTTCCCCGGCTTTTTGCAGGATGTGAAATCCGCCATCCGGTTTCTGCGGGCCAATGCGGAACAGTTCCACATCGACCCCAACCAGGTGGGCATTTGGGGGGATTCCTCCGGCGGCCACGCCGCCCAGATGGTGGGCGTCACCGGGGACATGGAGGAGTTTAAAACCGAGGACAACCATGAGTTTTCCGACGCAGTGCAGGCTGTGGTGGATTTCTACGGCCCCAGCGATGTGACCCGCATCAACGACGGCCCCCGGGACCCCCAGTTTACTGCGGACAAATCGAAAATCCCTGAGGATATCCTCTTTGGGGGCTGCGTCATTGACCATCCGGAGATTGCCCAGCCCGGCAACCCTTTGAACTACATTGAAAAGGACAAGCCCCTGCCTCCCTTCCTCATTGCCCACGGGGACGAGGATCCCATGGTGCCCTTTAACCAAAGCGTCCTCACCGCCCAAAAGCTTTTGGAAACGGAGCACAGGGTGGAGTTCTACAAGGTGGTGGGTGCCGGCCATGGTACCTTCATGTGGAACGAGGAAGTCATCCAGCTGGTGATCCGGTTTTTCAAGGCCTGGTTGGCCGTGTAAGCCCTTTTTTCTAATCCCATCGAATGTGAGCGGGAGAGTCGCGGCAGTTTGGCTGCGGCTCTCCCGCTTTTGACGCTTGTAGGAGGTTTGTGGTACAATTACCAAGATACGCCCCCGCCCGCCGGGAAAGCTCTACGGTTGGGCGTTTTGCCCCGGCGTAAAACGCCACGCAGGTGGGGCAAAATAGGAAAGAAAGGGAGCAAAGGAGGTGGCCCTCTTGGAGGACCAAGAGCTGTTGAAACAAATCCCGCCGCTGCTGCTGCAGTGGTATGACAGCAGCGCCAGGGTGCTGCCTTGGCGGGAAGATCCCACCCCGTATCGGGTGTGGGTGTCGGAGATCATGCTGCAGCAGACCCGGGTGGAAGCGGTCAAACCCTTTTACCAGCGGTTTTTAGAGGCCTTCCCCACGGTGGAGGCCTTAGCGGCAGCCCCTGAGGACAAGCTGCTGAAAATGTGGGAGGGCCTGGGGTACTACAACCGGGTCCGAAACTTGCAGCGGGCGGCCCAGGTGGTGGTGGAGCGCTATGGCGGCCAGGTGCCGGCTTCCTTTGAGGAGCTGCGGGCCTTGCCCGGCATTGGGGAGTATACAGCAGGGGCTATTGCCTCCATCGCCTTCCAGCTGCCGGTGCCGGCGGTGGACGGCAACGTGCTGCGGGTGATCTCCCGGGTGCTGGCTCGTTTTGACAACATCCTGGACCCCAAGGTGAAGCGCCGCATGGAAGGGGAGATCCGGGAGATTTTGCCCCAGCGGGTGGGGGATTTCAACCAGTCCCTGATGGAGCTGGGGGCCATGGTGTGCTTGCCCGGGGGCCCGCCCAAATGCCTGGTTTGCCCCCTCCGGAACCTGTGCCGGGGCTATGCCCAGGGCGTGGCGGAAGAGCTGCCGGTGAAGACAAAGCCAAAGCCCCGGAAAAAACAGGCCCGCACCCTGTTTTTGCTCTTTTCCCAAGAGGGGCGGGTGGCGCTGCGCCGCCGGCCGGAACAAGGGCTACTGGCCGGGCTGTGGGAACTCCCCGGGACGGAGGGCGCCCTCTCCCGGGAGGAGGCGGCCGCTTGGCTTGCCGCCCAGGGGGTGCCGGTGGGGGAGCTTTCCCCCGGGCCTGAGGCAAAGCACGTGTTTTCCCATGTGGAGTGGCACATGGGCAGCTGGGTGGCCCAAAACGTGGAAGAGGTGCCCGGGTTTGTTTGGGTCACCCGGGAAGAGCTGCGGCGGGAGTACGCCCTGCCCTCGGCTTTTAAGGCCTTTTTCCCGGCCATGGGCCTGTGAGGCAGAACACCAATTTTTGCCAGGGCGGCGTTGACCTTTCCCTGATTTTGGGGTAGAATACACCTATATATTGCTTGAAATTCCGGCGGCAGGTTTGGCCGCCGTTCTGCAAGGGAGAGCTTATGGCGCAGGATAAAAAACAGAGCTTTATGAAGGGGGCGGCCATCCTATCCGCCTCCACTTTGATTGTCAAAATGCTGGGGCTGCTTTTTTCCATCCCCCTGGCCAACTTCATCGACCCTGAGGGGATGTCCCACTTTTACAACGCCTACAACATCTTTGGGCTGTTTTTGATGCTCTCCACGGCCGGGCTGCCGGTGGCCGTGTCCCGGATGGTGGGCACCGCCTATTCCCAGGGCCGCCGCCGGGAGGGTGACCGGGTGTTCTCCGTGGCCTTTTGGCTGTTTTTCAGCTTGGGGCTTCTGGGGTGCCTAGTCATGTTCTTCGGCGCCAACCAGATCGCCCAGTGGTATGGCAGCCCCAAGTCCAATTATGCCATCATGGCTCTGGCTCCCACCCTGTTCTTCATCTCCATCGAGTCCTCCCTGCGGGGGTATTTCCAAGGACGTTCCAACATGGTGCCTACCGCTACCTCCCAGACCATCGAGGCGGTGACCAAGGTCATCATCGGCGTGGGGCTGGCATTTTATATCATCCAGAACGTGGAAGTGGAGCCAGACCGCTGGGCCGCGGTGGGCGCCATTGTGGGCGTGTCTGTCAGCGCCGCCTTGGGGGCCATTTACCTGCTGGGCTTCAAATTCTTCCAGGGCCGCCACGACAGGCGCCAGCATTGGGCGGAAGAGCCGCCCCTCACCACCCGCCAGCAGATGCTGGTGAACCTGGTGCGGTTTGCGGTGCCCATCACCATTGGTTCCTGCTTTTTGAGCCTGCTGGACACGGTGGACGGCGCCATTTTGCTCCAGCGGCTGCAAGAGGGCGCAGGGCTTTCCCAGGAGATGGCCGACTGGTGGAACGGCACCTTGGGCCACGCCCGCAAGTTCTTTGACCTGCCCGGCGCCTTTGTGGTGCCCATTTCCACCAGTTTGCTGCCCATCCTCTCCGGGGCCATTGCTTCCAAGGACAAGCGCCAGGTGGATCGGATCTCCTCCACGGCGCTGCGGGTGACGCTGCTCATCGGGGTGCCCTCTTCGGTGGGCATGGCCATTTTCTCCCGGCCCATCTGCCAGTTGCTGCTGTACAACCAGCCGGAGGTGGCCGAGGAGGCTGCCCCGCTGTTGACCATGCTCAGTGCGGCCATTGCTTTCAGCGGGCTGCTGTTTACCACCAACACCATTTTGCAGTCCTTTGGCCGTGCCACCCGCCCGGTGGTGAACATGGCCGTGGGCGGCGTGGTGAAAGTGGTGCTGTCCTATGTGCTCATCGGCATCCCCCAGGTGGCTGCCAAAGGTTCCACCATCAGCACGGTGGTGAGCTATGTGGTGATGGTGGTGCTCAACCTCATTGCCATTCGCAGCAGCTTGCCTCAGATGGACAGCGTGGTGAAGACCGCTCTGCCCCTGGTGCTTTCTGCGGCGGTGATGGGCGGCGTGAGCTACGGGTTCTATTGGGCCCTTTCCCAGCTGGTGGGCTCCCGGTTGGCGCTGGTGCCGGCCATCCTGCTGGCCATTGTGGTGTACGCGGTGTGTGTGGTGGTGTTCCGGGGCATCAGCTACGACGACGTGGTGATGCTGCCCAAGGGGACAACCCTGGCCAGGCTGTTGCGCATGAAGCCTCAGCAGGCAGCGGCCCCTCAGGAGATGGCCCCTCAGGAGGAGATCCCAGAGGAACCCTCCCAGACTGTGGAACGTGTCCAGCAGGCCCGTCCCGCCCCGAAAAAACAGACCCGTTCCCGGAGAGGGTACACCCCCCGGCATATGCGGTAAAGGATCGAAAAATAAAAACAGGAGTGTCGCAACCAGGAAATTTGCGGCACTCCTGTTTTTGTATGCACGGTATGTGGAAAGGCGCTTACTTGGCGGGGACGATCTCCGTCCAGTAGCCGTCCGGGTCGTTGATAAAGTACAGGCCCATGGCCTCGTTTTCAAAGCAGATGCAGCCCATCTCCTGGTGAAGCTGGTGGGCAGCCTCATAGTCGTCCACGGTGAAGCACAGGTGGATTTCATTGTCCCCCAGGTTGTAGGGCTCTTTCCGGTCCCGCAGCCAGGTGAGCTCCAGCCTGTGGCGGGTGGAACCGTCCCCTAAAAACACCAGGGTAAAGCTGTGGTCGTCGGCTTCGGTGCGCCTGAGCTCTTGCAGCCCCAGGGCCTTTTTGTAAAACTCTACAGACCGCTCCAGGTCCAGCACGTTCAGGTTGTTGTGGTCAAATTGGAATTGCATGGTCATTCTCCTTTCGGTTGGTCAGGGGTTTCGGGCAGGTCAAAGGTCTGTCCCGGCCGGGACACGTCCATCACATGGGGGGCGTATTCCCGGTAGGTGGGGGTGGATTTGAACAGGGGCACCACGGTGTAATCCCCCCACATATGCATGGGGAACACGTACTCCGCCCCGCCGGCCTGGAAAAAGTACTTCATGCCCAGGTCAAAGTCCGTCTCCTGGCGGGGGTCCAGGGGCACAAAGGCCACGTCGATGTCCTTGTCTGCCAGCAGCTCCAGCTCCTTTTGGTACTGGGCCTCCATCTGGTCATTTTGGAACCGGGGGGCGCCGTCCCACACCCAGCAGTTCAGATCTCCGGCGTGGTAAATGCGCTTGCCCTGGCACTGGACCAGGAAGGCCACCCCCAGGTCAGTGGAGCGCAGTGTGGCGACTTTCAGCTCTCCCACCTCATAGAAGGACCGGGGGGCCACAAAGGTGACCTGATCTTTCAGCTCCTCCGGCACCTGCCGGGGGGAGATGTCATCGGAGAGCAGGTAGTGGACTTCTTTTCCCTCCTGGGCCAGCTGGAAGATGGCGGGGGAGAAGTGGTCCCCGTGGCTGTGGCTGGCGAAGACATACAGGGGTTTGTCCACCTGGGGGATGTTCCCCTGGTAGTAGTCGAACAGCAGGCAGCAGTGATCCAGCTCCACAAAGTAGGAGCTGTGATAGATAAAGGTGACTTTCATGGAACTCCTTCCTTTCTCTCGGTTGGTCACAGCCGGATGGCGGCGTGGGAAAAGCCGGCGGCGTCCCGGGTGACTTGGATTTGACAGGGGATGCGGTTTTTCAGCTCCGACACATGGGAGATGATCCCCACCAGCCGGCCGCTGGTTTGCAGCATGGAGAGGGCTTTCATGGCGGTGTCCAAGGTTTCCCCGTCCAGGCTGCCGAAGCCCTCGTCGATGAACAGGGAGTCTAGCCGCACCGCGCCGGAGTGGTTCTGCACCACGTCGGAAAGCCCAAAGGCCAGGGACAGGGAGGCCAAAAATTGCTCCCCGCCGGACAGTGTTTCAATGGACCGGGGCAGCATGGAGGCGCCGTCCAGCACTTCCAAGTCCAGCCCTCCCAAGGCGTTGCCCCCCTTGGGGCCCTCCATCAGGCGCAGGGCGTAGCGGCCCCGGCTGAGGGTGGAGAAAAACCGGTTGGCGCTGAGAAGCACTTCGTCCAGCATGATGCTGAGCACATACTGCAAAATGGGCATTTTCAGGGGATTGGCCCCCGAAAGGGATTTGGAGAGCCTGGCCACCTGGGAGAGCTTTTCCTCCAGCCCGGCCAGTTCCCTGTCCAGGCTGCCCACCTGTTCCAGGGTGGCCTTCACCGCTTGCAGCAGGCTGGCGGTTTTGCCCAGTTCCTCCCGGCGGGCCAGGTTTTCCCGGCGCAGGGTTTGGCAGCGCTGGCGCAGCGGTTCCAGTGGGGGAGGCTCTTCCCAGGGGGTGGGGCATTCCTTCCACTGGGACTGGGCCTTCTCTAAGGCTTCCTGGGACAGCCCCAAGGCGGTTTTGGCCCGCTCCAGCTGGGTTTCCCCCTCTTGGGCCTCTTTCAGCAGCTGGGCCGCCGCCTGTTCCTTGGCCTGGTATTCCTTGCGCTTTTGCTGGATGGCCTCCTCCAACGCTTTCCCGTCCAGCCCGGCGCAGGCGGCCCGGGCTTCTTGGGCGCGGCGCTCCAGCTCTTGGGCCTGGGCGGTCAGGGCGGAGAGCCGCTCCCGCAGGGTGGCGGCCTGCTGCTGGCAGGTTTCCCGCTCCTTTTCCAAGGCCTGGATCTTGCCCTTGGCGGCCTCCAGCCGGGCGGCGTCCCGCTTGGCTGCCTCCGCTTGGGCGCTGGCTTCCTGAAGCTGCCTGGCGCAGGTATCCAGGTCGATCCCGCCCAGGGGCGCGGCGGTTTCCCGGCAGAGCGCCCGCTGTTGGGCGGCAGCCTCCTGAGCCTGGGTGGCTTCCGTTTCCCGGGAACCTGCCAGGGCAGCGGCATTTACGTGGGCCTGGCGGGCAGCCCGTTCCTCTTGCCGCAGGGCCTCCACTTGTTTGGGGTCCAACAGGCTTTCTTCCCCCTGGGCGGGGCTGGGGTGGTGCACCGACCCACACACTGGGCAAGGCGCCCCTTCCCGCAGGGTGTGGGAAAGCTCCAGGGCTGCGTTTTGCCGCAGCAGGGCCTCTTGGTGTTCCAGCCGCTGGGTGAGGGTTTCCAGCAGCACCTGCTTTTGCCCGGCGGCCTGCCGGGCGGCTTCCAGAGCAGCCTGCGCCTCTTGGCAGCGGGCTTCCCGGCGGGAGAGCTCCTCCCAGGCGGAGGACAGTTTTTCCAAGGCTTGGCGTCGTTCCAGCAGCCCGGGAAGCTTGGCGGCGGCCTCCTCCCAGCCCTTCAGGAAGGCGTTGCCCTTTTCCAACCGCTGGGCCAGCTGGTTGGCCTGCTGGGAGAGCTCCTCCAGGGACTTTTTCTGGCGTTCCACCTGGTTCCAGGTGGCGGCTGCCTGCTGCCCGGCGGTTTCAGCCCGAAGCAGCTCTTCTCTCCGCTGGGAAAGCTGGGCGCCCTCCTGGGCCAGGGCCACTGCCTGCTCCCGCAGGGCCTGGGCCTGGTGGCGCTTCTGCTCCCACTGGGGGGCGGTCCCCTCTAGCTGGTTGCAGGCTGCCTGGTTCTTTTGAAAGGCTGCCAGGGCCTCCTGGTAGGCTTTTTCCAGCCGGGTGTAGGTTTCCGCTGCCTGAAGCAGCCCTTCCGCCTGTTCCAGCTCTTTGGCGCCGGCAGCGCTTTGGGCCCGGAGGCGTTCCTCCCCCTGGGCCAGGGCGGCGGCTTTTTCCTCCAAGGCCTGGGTGGTGTCGCAGCCCTCCTTTTGCAGCAGGGAGGCCCGCAGGGCGGTGGACTGCTTCCCCTGGTCCTCCAGGGCCCGTTCCCGCTGGTGGAAACGGTCTGCCACCTCCCGCCACACCCCGGCGGAGAACAGGGTCTTCAGCATTTCCCCCTTGTCCTTGGAGTTGGCCCGCAGCAGCCGCAGGAAATCCCCCTGGGGCAGCACGATCACCTGGGAGAACTGCTCGCAGGTCAGGTGCAGCAGCTCCTCAGCCCGGCGGCGTACCGCGCTTTCACTGCCGCTTTCCAAAAGCTTCCATTCCCCGTCTATCTGTTGGAAGCACTCGTGGCTTTCCCGCAGCTCGGGGAGCTTGGTGTTCCGTTTCACGTGGGTGAACTGGCTGCGGCGAAACCGGTAACGCTCCCCTTGCAGGGCAAAGTCAAACTCCACCAGGGTGGGCAGCTCCTGGGGGGCGCTCATGCAGCGCATCCCGGAAAAGCTCCGCTTGCCCCCGGTGGCCCGGCAATACAGGGCAAAGCACATGGCGTCCAGCAGGGAGGTCTTCCCCCCGCCGGTGGGCCCGGAGATCAAAAACAGCCCGCTCTCCTGGAACTGGGTCAGGTCCAGCTCCGTTTTTTCCAGATAAGGCCCGAAGGCCTGCAATTCCAGTCGCAAAGGCCGCATAGGCAGCCCTCCTTTCCCATGGTTTAGCCCTCCCCTTGGATGTCCCCCAAAATCTCCCGGAACAGCTCCAGGTCTTGGGGAGTGGGCTCTGTTTGGCACACCTCTTTCAGGAAGGTGGAAAATACCGTGGCCTCGTCTTTCCCCTTCAGCTGGGAGGCACGTTCCCCAGTGGTGCCCGCAGCCACCCAGGGGTTGCTCACTGCCAGCAGGTTGGGGTAGAAGGGCCGCAGCCGCTCTGCCGCCAGCAGTACCGGGGCGTTGTCGGTGAGCACCAGCTCCACATAGTCCTCACAGGGGTGCTGCTCCCCGGCGGCCAGCAGGTCTGCAAACAGCCCCTGGACCCGGCGCACGTCCCGCAAAGGCGGGCAGGGGACAAACTCTTGGCCCATCTCCTTGCCGTCCCAGTTGAGTGACACATACCCTTTTTGCTGGTGCTCCTCGTCGATGGAATACTTCAGCGGCGACCCGGAATACCGCCCCTTGGCGCCGGCCTTCTGGGGGCCGTGAAGGTGGCCCAGGGCGGCGTAGTCAAAGGGGTCGAAGGCGGAGGTGGGCACTTGGCCGCTGCCCCCCACAAACAGGGTGGTTTCCGAGTCGGACACCTGGCTTCCCGCCGCAAAGCAGTGGGATACCAGCACGTGTCCCGCCCCGGGCTGGAACAGGGGCAGCAGACGCTCCAGCAGGGCTTGGGCGCAGGGGCCCTCCCCCCGGAGGCTGTCGTCCCCCAGGAAATCCCGGGCTTGGGCGGTGTCAAAGTAAGGCAGGAGGAACAGCTGCAGCCGTTCCCCGTTTTCCTCCAGCTCCACCGGGGAAAAGGCGTCCTCCAGGGTGGTGGCAAAGATGGCGCCGCTGCGGCGCAGGGCGGATTTCAACAGGGCCATGCGGCCGGCGCCGTCGTGGTTGCCGGAGATCACGCACACGGTGGTGCCCAGCTCCAGCAGTTTTGCCAGGGTTTCGTCAAACAGCTGGATGGCCTCCACCGGGGCGATCTGCCGGTCGTACACGTCCCCGGCAATGAGCACGCAGGCAGGGCGCTCCCGCTCCACCGCCGGGAGGAACACCTGCTGCAAAAACCACCGCTGGTCTTCCAAAAGGCTGCGGCCGTAGAGCATCCGGCCCAGATGCCAGTCGGAGGTGTGGAACAGCTTCATGGGAGGCCTCCTTTTCAAAATTTTTTCCAATGGATGGGCTTTCCTTTTTGGGGGAAATACGATACAATGAAAAGACAATCACTTTATGGTAAACCAACATCCCCATTTTAGCACAGATCGGGCAAAATGGGTAGGTGGGAATTTTTCAGAAAGCAAAGGGCAGCTTGCCTGTTTTCAGAGTTTAAGGGGCCTTGGGCCTCTGGAAAATGGAGGGAAAACCCGCTTATGAAGAACGTATACCGATGGCTGGCCGGATGGATGGCGGCCCTGTGCCTGCTCACGGCCCTGGCGGCCCCTGTTTCGGCGGAAGGCTTTGACTATACCTGGGACCAGGACACCGAGAACAACCCCGGCGGCCCCCATTGCAAGGCCTATCTCATGCTCAACCTGGACACGGACACCGTGGTGTACAGCGACAACGCCGACGAACAGCTGCCCATGGCGTCCCTGACCAAGATCATGACCTATATTGTGGCCTATGAGAACATCCCCGACATTGAAAACGCCCAGATCACCATCCCCCAAAGCGTGGTGGACGAGCTTTCCGGCACAGGCAGCTCGGTGGCCACCTTCGATGTGGGGGAAACCTACACCGGCCTGGATATGCTCTACCTGATGATGGTGCCTTCGGGCAACAACGCCGCCTTGACCCTGGCCAAGTATGTGGACCAGCTGTATGCCCAGGGGCAGATCACCGGGGGGAACGTGGCCAACGCGGGGGACGACCCCGAAGCCACCACCAGCGGCACCGATAGCTCCTCCGGGGAGTTGGCCCCGGCCTATGGGGAAGAGGGCTTCGACGGCAGCGATTACACCGGCCGCAGCTATTTTGTGGACCTGATGAACCAGAAGGCCCAAGAGCTGGGATGCGTCAACACCCACTTCACCAACCCGCACGGCCTGCACAATGAAAACCATTACTCCACCGCCCGGGACATGGTGACTATTGCCAAATACGCCATGAGCCTGCCCCACTTTACCGAGATCACCGGCACCACCTATTATGAGTACCACCCAGTGGATGAACCGGATAACATCCGGGCCTGCTCCACCACCAACCGGATGCTGACCAACTCCCTGGGCAACGACGGCTATAACTACTACTACACCTACGCCACCGGCATCAAGACCGGCTCCCACGACCAGGCGGGCTACTGCATTGTGGCATCGGCCTCCGCCTATGGGTACACCTACGTGGTGTGCTGTTTGGGGTGCCCCTCGGTGGATTCGGATCTCCACGGGGAAATGCTGGATGCCGCCTCCCTGTTCCGCTGGGCGTTGACCCAGCTGGAGAGCAAGACCATTGCCGCCCAGGGGGACATCCTCACCGAAGTGACCCTGGACTACGCCTGGCAGAAGGACACCCTCCAGCTGGTGGCCAAGGACAACGTGTCGGTGATGCTGCCCAAGAGCGTGGACCTCTCCAGTATCATCGTCACGGTGGATGTGCCGGAGAGCGTCCAGGCGCCGGTGGAGCGCGGCCAGGAAGTGGGCACCGCCACCATGAGCTACGCCGGGGAGGCCATTGCCACGGTGACCCTGGTGGCTGCGGAGAGCGTGGCCCGCAGCGAGATGCTCCAATTCATCAGCCAGGGCACCTCCGTGCTCACCTCCCCCTGGTTCTTGATCATCATGGGCATCATCCTGTTGCTGATCATCGTCTATATCATCTTGATCCTGTTGTACCGTAGGAAGCAAAAACAGCTGCGCCGTGTGCGCAAGTACCGGGACCTGTAACAAGAGAAAGAAGGGCTGCTGCCATGTGGCAACAGCCCTTTTTCTTTTGTGTTTTTTGCCCCAGAGGGACCACCACGGCCACAGGTACCAGCCACTTCCGTCTGGCGGAAAACCACGGCCCCAGCAGGCCGGGGAAGGGGTAGTTGTTGTGTTGTGCCCACCACATAGATCTCCCTCTCTTCTATAGCAGATTTCTACAATCAGTATAGCATGAACCCAAGAGGAATGGAAGATGATCCAGTGTGGCTTTTAGAAAAAATGTGCATTTTGGGGTTTTCGTCATCCTGTCGAATGGCAAGTATCCCAGGATGGCTACAGCACCACACCCTCGCCGCCAGTTTTGGCGAACAGCCGGCGGATCTCCCCCCGCAGGCCCTTGTACTCCGGCAGTTCCAGGGCATTTTCCGCCAACAGTTTTTTGGCGCAGGTCTGGGCTTGCCGCAGCACTTCCATGTCGGTGGTCATATCGGCGATCTTCAGCTGGGGCAGGCCGTGCTGCCGCTGGCCGAAAAAGTCACCGGGACCCCGCAGTTTCAAGTCTGCCTCGGCGATTTTAAACCCGTCCGCCGTGTCCCGGAACAGCTTTAGCCGCTTGAGGGTGTCCTCGTTTTGGGCGTCGGTGATGAGGATGCAGGTGGACTGGTACTTTCCCCGGCCGATGCGCCCCCGCAGCTGGTGCAGCTGGGAAAGCCCGTACCGCTCGGCGTTTTCGATGACCATGATCACGGCGTTGGGCACGTCCACCCCCACTTCCACCACGGTGGTGGACACCAGCAGCTGGGTTTTCCCCTGGGAGAAGTCCGCCATCACCTGTTCCTTTTCGGCAGGTTTCATCTTCCCGTGGAGCAGCCCCACGGTGGCGGTGGGGAAGGCCTTTTTCACCAGCTCCCCATACTGGGTGACGCTCATCATGCCGCTCTCGTCCTCCTCGATCAGGGGGCAGATCAGGTACCCCTGCCGGCCGGCGTCCAGGTGGCGTTGGACATAGCCGAAAGCCCTGGCCCGTTTTGCCGGGTCAATGAGGTAGGTTTCGATCTTTTGCCGGCCGGGGGGCAGCTCGTCCAGCACGGAGATATCCAGGTCGCCGTAGACCATCAAGGCCAGGGTGCGGGGGATGGGGGTGGCGCTCATCACCAGCAGGTGGGGGGAAGCCCCCTTCTGGGCCAGGGCCGACCGCTGTCCCACCCCAAACCGGTGCTGCTCGTCGGTGATGACCAGGCCCAGGTTTTGAAATTCCACCTTGTCGCTGATGAGGGCGTGGGTGCCGATGACCAGATGGATGCGCCCGTCGCTGAGGGCCTTGTAGATCTTTTTCTTTTCCGCCGCCTTCACCGACCCGGTGAGCAGGGCGCAGGTGATGTGGGCAGGCTCCAGCAGGGCGTTGAGGGAGTGATAATGCTGGGCAGCCAAAATTTCCGTGGGGGCCATGAGGGCTGCCTGCATCCCGCTTTGGATCACCGCCCAGCAAAGGGCGGCAGCCACGGCGGTCTTGCCGCTGCCCACGTCCCCTTGGACCAGCCGGTTCATGGGGGAAGGGCCTGCCATGTCCTCTACCGATTCGGTGATGGCCCGCCGCTGGGCCCCGGTGAGCTGGAAGGGCAGCAGCTGGGTGTAGCCTTCGGGGAAGGCCTTGGGGATGGGATGGAGGTTTTCCCCCTTCCGGCCGCTTTTAATGCGCAAAAGCCCCAACTGTAAGACAAGGAACTCCTCAAAGGTCAGCCGGAACCGGGCGGTGGTCAGCTCTTCCGGGGTCTTGGGGAAGTGGATGGTTTCCAAGGCGTACCGCAGGGTACACAGGTGGTACTCTTCCCGCAGCTTGTCCGGCAGGGGGTCCCGGATCTGCTCGGGTAGCAGGGAGAGGGCGTTTTGCACCGCCGACGCAATTTGCCGGGAGGAGAGCCCTGCCGTGGCCGGGTACACCGGCTGGATGGACAGCTCTTTGGCCTCTGGCAGGAACTCCGGGGAGAGCATCTCCCGCCGCAGCAGGGTGCCGGTGACCTTGCCCCGGAACAGGTATGTTTCCCCTTCCCGCAGCAGGGTGGGGATGTACTTGTTGTTGAAAAAGGTCAGGGCCATGTCGCTGTCCCCGTCGGACACCGTGGTTTTGTAGAGCAGCTTCCCGCCCCGTACCCTGGTTTCCGTGGGGCGGCGCAGCACCGTGGCCTTGACCACGGCCACCTCCCCTAAGGGCGTTTCGGCAATGGGGGTGTGGAGGCTCCAGTCCTCATAGGCCCGGGGGTACAGCCGCAGCAGATCCCCCACGGTGGGAGCCCCCAGTTTTTCAAAGAGCTTTTTCCGTTTTTCCCCCACACCCTTGAGGGTTTCAATGCCCCGTTCAAACAGGGATGCCATGGCGTGCCTCCTTTTTCTGCAAGGTGTCCCCGAAATGCTCCTACAAAAAGGAACCTTTCCCGAAAGAAAGGTTCCCAAATCTGTCTTTTCAATGGTGTGCGCAGGTTTTCCTCTTTCCACAGCTCGCCTGGGGCGCAGCGCACGAACCCGCGACTTGCCTGAAGCGCAGCTTCTTACTCCACGCTGATGATGAAGTAATACACAGGCTGGCCGCCATCCACCAGGGTGATCTCCACATCGGAATGGAGCTTGTTTTCCAAGGTGCGCTTGGCCTCTTCCGCCTGCTCCTGGGTGATGCCTTCCCCGTAGATCAAGGTGATGAAAGAGGTGTGTTTGGTGGCAAAGGAACGGGTCACCCGCACGCAAGCGGCAACGGGGTCTTTTTCAATGTATTCCAGCTTGCCGTTCTTCAAGCCCAGAATGTCCCCGTGGCGGATGGTGTGGCCGCCGTATTCCGAATCCCGGGCGGCAAAGGTGACCAGGCCGGTGTCCACGTTGCCTGCGGCTTCCAGCATGGCCTCCTGGTTGGTTTGGGCGTCGGAGTCGGGGTCAAAAGCCAACATGGCGGAAAGCCCCTGGGGAATGGTCCGGGTGGGGATGACAATCACTTCCCGGTCGGTGCAAAGGGGAATGGTCTGCTCGGCAGCCATGATGATGTTCTTGTTGTTGGGCAGGATGAACACCTTTTTCGCAGGAGTGGCCAGCACAGCCTCCAACAGGTCTTCCGTGGAGGGGTTCATGGTCTGGCCGCCGCTGACCACGTTGGCGCAGCCCAGATCCATAAACAGGCTCTTCAGGCCGTCGCCGGCAGCCACGGAGATGAAGCCCATTTCTTCGGTGGGCTCCTGGGGCTCCAGATGGGCCTTTTCCGGCTGGGGCTTTTCTGCCGCGGCAGCTTTCTGGGCCTCGTTGGCTTCAGCAGCCTTGCGGTGTTGCTCCTTCATGTTTTCAATCTTTACGGTGAGCAGCTGGCCATACTGTAAAGCAGCCTGCAGCGCGTCACCGGGATTTTCCGTGTGCACATGGGTCTTGATGATCTCGTCATCGTCTACCACCACCACGCAGTCGCCGATGGTTTCCAGGAACAGCCGCAGTTCCAGAGGATCCTTCTGGATCTCCGGGTCGCGGCCCACGATGAATTCGGTGCAGTAGGTGAAGTTGATCTCACTGTCAAACTCTGCCGCCACATTGCGGAAAAATTCGGCGGTTTCCTGGGCTTTTTCCTCTTCCGAGAGGCCGCACTCCAGCACAATGCCGCTGCGGAACACACTGAGCATCCCCTCGAAGATCAGGCACAGGCCTTGGCCGCCAGCATCCACCACGCCGGCCTTTTTCAGCACGGGCAGCAGGTTGGGGGTGTCCTCCAAGGCGTCGGCAGCGCCCATGCATACGGCGTCCCACACCTGGACGGGATCACTGCCCATTTCCAGGGCTTCCCGGCCCCGCTCGGCAGCCACCCGGGCCACGGTGAGGATGGTGCCTTCGGTGGGCTTCATCACAGCCTTGTAGGCTTCCTCAACGCCCAGTTCCAAGGCGGCAACCAGGTCCTCCGCGGAAATTTCCTCCCGGCCTTCCAGGCCCTTGGAAATGCCCCGGAACAGCAAAGACAAAATGACGCCGGAGTTGCCCCGGGCTCCCCGCAGCATGGAGGAGGCGGCCTTTTTAGCCACCTGGGCAGCGGTGGAGGAGTCGTCTAAACCCTTCATTTCCTCGGCGGCAGCGCCGATGGTCATGGACATATTGGTGCCGGTGTCGCCATCGGGCACGGGGAAAATATTCAGCTCGTTAATTTGCTTTTTATACTTGGAGATGTTGTTGGAGCCAGACAGAATGGCATTCTTCAGTTGAGAACCTAAAATCACAGGTAACACATCCTTCACCACATAGATGGGTATATCTTTTAACTAGTTTATCACAAAAAATAAAAAAATACAATCGTTGTAAAGGGATTTCTGCAAATGCTCTATAAAAAACAGGGCCTGCCGATTTTGCGGCAAGCCCGTTTGGTCTGAGGGGATGGGCGGCGGGCCAGCAAAGGCCACCTGGCGGCCGTTGTTCCATGCCAGAGGGAGGGCAGGGCCGCTGGGGGTTACGTCAGGGAAATCCGCTCCACGCCGGTGCACAGGCCGGTGCGCTCGTCGGCGGAAAAGAGGACGCAGTCCATTTTGCTGGGGCCCTTGGCCCAGTCGAACCGGGCGGGCATTTTGGTGCGCAGCTTGCCGATGATGATCTCCGGCTTCACCCCCAGCACCGAGTCGATGACGCCGGTCATGCCCACGTCGGTGATGTACCCGGTGCCGTGGGGGAGCAGGCATTCGTCGGCAGTCTGCACGTGGGTGTGGGTGCCGAACAGGCCGGTCACCTTGCCGTCGGCAAAGAAGCCCATGGCCCGTTTTTCTCCGGTGGCCTCGGCGTGGAAGTCCACAATGCACACCTTGGGCAGGTCCGGGGTTTTCAGCAGGGATTCCAGGGTTTCAAAGGGGCAGCGCAGGCTCTCCATGTAGACCGTGCCCATCAGGTTGATCACAGCAACCTGGGTGCGGCCCAGGTCCACCACGCACAGCCCACGGCCCGGGGCCGCAGCAGGGTAGTTGGCAGGGCGCAGCAGGGTTTCGCAGGAGTCGTACAGGTCGTAGGATTCCCGCTTGCGGAAGCTGTGATTCCCCGTGGTGATCACATCCACGCCGCTGTCAAACAGGTGCTCCGCCGAGGCCGGGGTGATGCCGTTGCCGTCCGCGGAGTTTTCCCCGTTGGCAATCACCAGGTCAATCCCCTTGGCGCGTTTCAAAGCGGGCAGGTGGGCGCGCAAAAACTGGCACCCCGGGGTCCCCACCACGTCGCCGATGCAAAGAATGTTCAAAGTGTTCCACCCTCTCAAAAGTTACAACAGGGACGCACACACGGTACGTCCCTGTCTGGTTGCTGTGGTATGATTTTCGGGCGTCTGGTTACTTGGCGTAATCCACTGCCCGGCTCTCCCGGATCATATTTACCTTGATCTGGCCGGGATACTCTAGATCCGCTTCGATCTTTTTGCAGATGTCCCGGGCCAGCAGGGTCATTTGCTCGTCGCTGACCTTCTCGGGTTTGACCATCACGCGGATCTCACGGCCGGCCTGGATGGCGTAGCAGCTTTCCACCCCGTCAAAGGAGGAGGCCACTTCTTCCAGCTTTTCCAACCGCTTGATGTAGTTTTCCAGGTTCTCACGCCGCGCGCCGGGACGGGCTGCCGAAATGGCGTCCGCCGCCTGGACGATGCAGGCGATAATGGTTTTGGCTTCCACGTCCCCATGGTGGGCGGCAATGGCATGGATGACCGCTTCGCTCTCCCGGTACTTCCGGGCCACTTCCACGCCGATCTGCACGTGGGAGCCTTCCATCTCGTGGTCCAGTGCCTTGCCAATGTCGTGGAGCAGGCCGGCCCGTTTGGCCACGGTGGGGTCAAGCCCCAGCTCGGAGGCCATGATGCCGGACAGGTAGGCCACTTCCAAAGAGTGGTTTAAGACGTTCTGCCCATAGCTGGTGCGGTAGCGCAGGCGGCCCAACAGCTTTACCAGCTCGTGGTGGATGCCACCCAGGCCCACTTCCAACACAGCCCGTTCGCCTTCCTGCTTGATGGTGGCGTCCACTTCCTTGCGGGCCTTTTCCACCGTTTCCTCAATGCGGGTGGGGTGGATGCGCCCGTCGGAGATGAGCTTTTCCAAAGCAATGCGGGCCACCTCCCGGCGGACCGGCTCAAAGCTGGACAGGGTGATGGCTTCCGGCGTGTCGTCGATGATCAGGTCCACACCGGTGAGTGTTTCAATGGCCCGGATGTTCCGGCCTTCCCGGCCGATAATCCGGCCCTTCATCTCGTCGTTGGGCAGGGGCACCACGCTGATGGCGGCTTCCGACACATGGTCCGCCGCGCAGCGCTGGATGGCCAGGGCAATGATCTCCCGGGCGGTGCGGTCTGCCTCTTCCTTGGTCTGCTGCTCAAAATCCCGGATCTTTACGGCCTTCTCGTGGGTCAGCTCGTTTTCCAGGATGGAGAGCAGGTATTCCTTCGCCTGGTCCACCGTGAAGGAAGAGATTTTTTCCAGCATATCGAACTGGCTCTTCTTAACAGCTTCGGCTTCCTGCAGGCGCTCTTCAGCCTTTTTGTTTTTCTGGTCGACCTGGTTTTCCTTGCGCTCCACATTTTCCAGCTTTTTCTCCAGGCTTTCCTCCTTCTGGAGGATGCGCCGCTCTTGATGCTGGATCTCTTTGCGCCGGTTTGCCAGCTCTTTTTCCGATTCATCTCTCAGGCGGTGTAACTCGTCTTTGCCTTCCAGCACGATCTCTTTCTTTTTGGCTTCCGCGGTTTTAATGGCGTCGCTTACAATGCGCTTTGCCTCTTGTTCAGCAGAGCCGATTTCAGCCTCGGCCTTGTTTTTGCGGTAATTGAAGCCCAGAAAGAAAGCTGCCGCACCGGCCACAGCCGCGGCTAAAACAGCGATGACGACACACAGCCATACTGCTACTTGGCCCAATCAGGCACCTCCTTTTCCTCGTTTCCTAATTTTTTTAAAATTCAAATAACTGGGAAAGCCAGGGCGTGGTTTGCCCTGGAAAGTGCAGGTGGGCCGCTGCCATATAAGAGATTCAATGCCTCATTTTTTTACCGTTTCCCGCCGCTTGGAAAAGTTTCCCGGGGCGCACTGCCTCCTGGGAACTGCGGGGGAAACAGGCTGTTTTCAGCCTTTTTTGTGAAAAATTGCTCAATAAAAAAGCATTTAAAATGAAAAACAGGGAAATTCATATAGGAAAGCGCCATTGTGCACTCTGTTTTTATTCTAGCCCTTAGGGTGATTCTTGTCAAGAAAATTGTAACATTTTATTCACACAGACCTCCCCAAAACCCGGGTTTCTTTTCCTTGACAAAGCCCCTGGCCGGTGTTATTATCTAGCTAATGATAGAAATGCGTCGAAAAGGAAGCCATCCTCCCAAAACGCCCTGGCCAGAGAGCGGCTGCCGTGGGCTGAAAGCGGCCGCCGGGGAGCGGGGGTTGGCCACCACCTTTGAGCATCGCCTCCGAAAGCGGGTTCCCGCAAAAGGGGCGGCGGATGGCCCCGTTACAGGCCGCAACGAGGAAGCGCGTCCTTTCGCGCTTTGAATCCGGGTGGAACCGCGGGTCCCTGGCAAAATATTTGTTTGAGAAGCCAGACGCCTGCCCCAGAGCTTTGCTGGGGCAGGCGTTTTTTGCTTCCCTGGCAGAAAGGAGTCACCACATGGTAAAAATCGATCTGAAAGGCCAAGTGAAAGAGTTTGAAAGCGGCATCACCGCCGCCGAGGTGGCAAAGTCCATCGGCATGGGGCTGTACAAGTCCGCCTGCGCCGCCCGCATCGACGGGGAGGTCTGCGACCTGCGCACCCCCATTGACCACGACTGCGCTTTGGAAATCCTCACCTTCGACAGCGAGGAGGGCAAGCACGCCTATTGGCACACCACCTCCCACATCCTGGCCCAGGCCATGATGCGGCTGTATCCCGGCACCAAGTTCTCCATTGGCCCCGCCATTGAGAACGGGTTCTACTACGACTTCGACCTGGAGAACCCCCTCTCTGCCGACGACCTGCCCAAGATTGAAGAGGAGATCAAGAAGGTCATCAAAGAGAACATCGCCATCGAGCGCTTCGAGCTGCCTGCCGGGGAGGCCAAGGAGCTGATGGAGGGCCAGCCCTATAAGGAGGAGCTCATCGATGAACACGCCGATAAGGGGGAGAACATCAGCTTCTACCGCCAGGGGGACTTTACCGACCTGTGCGCCGGCCCCCATCTGATGAGCACCGGTATGGTGAAGGCTGTGAAGCTCACCGCCATCACCGGCGCCTATTGGCGTGGCGACGCAAAAAATAAGATGCTCACCCGTGTGTACGGCGTTTCCTTCCCCAAGCAGTCTATGCTGGACGAGCACCTGCAAATGCTGGAAGAGGCCAAAAAGCGGGATCACCGGAAACTGGGCAAAGAGCTGGGCCTGTTCATGCTCACCGAGGAAGGCCCCGGCTTCCCCTTTTTCCTGCCCAAGGGCATGGTGCTGCGGAACCTGCTGATTGACTACTGGCGGCAGGTCCACAAGAAGTACGGCTATGTGGAGATCTCCACCCCCATGATCCTCAACCGGGCCCTGTGGGAGCGCAGCGGCCACTGGGATCATTACAAGGACAATATGTACACCACCGTCATTGACGAGGAAGATTACGCCATCAAGCCCATGAACTGCCCCGGCGGGATGCTGGTGTACCAGAGCGAGCCCCATTCCTACCGTGACCTGCCCCTGCGTGTGGGCGAGCTGGGCCTGGTGCACCGTCACGAGCTTTCCGGCGCTTTGCACGGGCTGTTCCGGGTGCGGTGCTTCACCCAGGACGACGCCCACCTGTTCATGACCCAGGAGCAGCTCAAAGACGAGATCAAGGGCGTTGTGAAGCTGTTTGACGAGGTGTACTCCGTCTTTGGCCTGCCCTATAAGATCGAGCTGTCCACCATGCCTGAGGACCACATCGGCACCGTGGAGCAGTGGGAGCACAACCAGGACATCCTGAAAGAGGCCATTGTGGAAATGGGCAAGGAGTACGAGGTCAATGAGGGCGACGGCGCCTTCTACGGCCCCAAGCTGGACTTCCATCTGGCGGACTCCCTGGGCCGCACCTGGCAGTGCGGCACGGTGCAGCTGGACTCCCAGCTGCCCGAGCGGTTCGAGCTGGAGTACGTGGGCGCTGACGGCCAGAAGCACCGCCCTGTGATGCTCCACCGCGTGGTGTTGGGCTCCATCGAGCGGTTTATCGGCGTCATCACCGAGCACTTTGCCGGCAAGTTCCCCCTGTGGCTGTCCCCTGTCCAGGCGGTGATCCTGCCCATTTCCGAGCGGCACCACGAGTATGCCCAGAAGCTGCAGCAGCAGCTGGATGAGGCCGGCCTCCGTGTGGAGTGCGATGTCCGCAACGAGAAGATCGGCTATAAGATCCGGGAAGCCCAGCTGCAGCAGACCCCCTATATGCTGGTGGTGGGCGACAAGGAAGCCCAAGAGGGCACGGTTTCCGTGCGCCACCGCAAGGACGGCGACCTGGGCTCCATGACCCTGGAAGCCTTCATCCAGAAGGCCCAGGCCGAAGTGGCCAGCAAAGAGATCAAGTAAATCTGCCTGGTTCAGGCAACCGGAAAGCGGCCTCCCCTGTGGGAAGCCGCTTTTTTGCGCCCGAAGGATCCAACGGGGAGTGGACCGGCGTCTGCCAGCCATGCGAAAGGGACCTGCCGCATTTTGCAGCAGGTCCCTTTTTGGGAAAGCTTGCCCCGGCAGCTGGAAACGGCCGTTTAAGCGGGGCCTTTTTTGGAATCCGGTGAGGCGGGCCTTAGAAAGATCCAACAGTCCAGCCACTTGCCCACCAGGGATACGGCAGGCCCCAGCAGGAAGGCCATGGCCAAGGTCACGGCGGCAAAGGGTGCCCCAAAGGCGTATCCAAGGAGGATGATCACCAGGTCGTACACCACCCGCAGCACCTGGGTGGGGCCTTCCCCAAAGGTCTTCCACACGTGGGTGTCGTAAATGGCCTCCCCGTTGACCGCCAGCCAGTCCCCGATCTCCATAAGGATCTGGGTGTCCTCCTGGGAGATGGTGCCGTCGGATTTGGGGCCTACGTTCAGCAGCAGGCAGCCGTTTTTGCTGACGATGTCCACCAGATCCTGGATGATGTCCCCCGCCGGGCGGAACTGGTTGCCCTCGGTGTAGCCCCAAGAGTTCAGGGCAACGGCGGTGTCTGTCTGCCAGAAATAGGGCTTGATGTCCGCCATCTGGCCCCGCTCGATGTCCAGCACTGCCGTGCCGAACAGGAAGGCGTCGTATTTGCAGTTGAGGGCCACCTCGATGCCCCACTCCGCGGCCCGGTTGTAATAGTAGGCCGCCAGCTTTTTCAGGTAGGGCTTGGCGTTTACGTGCTGAATCCACCAGTCAAAGTACAGGATCCGGGGATGGTAGTTGTCGATGAGCTCGCAGGTGCGCACCAGCCAGTCGTTGAGGAACTCCTTGCTGGGGCCGGGCTCCCCGGTAATGCTGTCGGTGTTCTCCGGGATGGGCATGGCGGGCCAGTACAGGTCGTCCCGGCCGGCGTTTTCCGGTACATCGCTGTCAAACTTCCGGCCTTCGCCCATGAAGAACCAGTGCTCGATCCGGTGGGAGGAAACACCCAGGGTCATGCCCCGGTCTTCCACAGCGGCTTTCAGCTGGCCCACCACGTCCCGCTTGGGACCCATTTCCCCGGCGTTCCAGTGGGACAGCTTGGACTGGTACATCTGGAACCCGTCGTGGTGTTCCGCCACCGGCACCACGTACCGGGCACCCGCCCGCTGGAACAGCTCCGCCCAGGCGGCGGGGTCAAATTTTTCCGCCCGGAACAGGGGGATGAAATCCTTGTAGCCGAACTCCTTTTGAGGGCCGTAGGTCTTCACGTGGTGTTCGTAGGCCGGGGTGCCCTTTACATGACGGGGCCCCACGTGCGCCACGCCCAGATCCCCAGCCGGGAAAAGCCCATGCAGGAGTACTGTGTGTACCTCCAGGTGGAGCAGCGTGGGAAGCGGCCTTCGCCGTTGACCCGGCTGTTTTGTGCCACGCCCTTCTGGTTCGGGAAGGACGACGGGGAAGTGGAAGCTATCTTCCGGCAGGTGTTCCAGGAGTTCCAACAGAAGCAGACAGGGTACGACCTGCAGGTGCAGCTGCTCCTGGGCCAGCTGATCGTAAAACTGGCCCGGCGCTATCAGGCTTCCAGCCAGGAGCCGGTGCCCGCCCCTGCCCCCCGGAGTGAAAACCACGCCACGTTCATCATTGAGGAGTGCTTCCTCTATGAATACAAGACCTTGACGTTGCAGTCCTTGGCCCAGCGGCTGCAATTCAGCCCCCGGCAGACCCAGCGGCTGTTGAAGAGCTACTACGGCAGCACCTTCCAGCAAAAAAGCAGGAGGCCCGGCTTTCCGCAGCCCTGGAGCTGCTGCGCAACAGCGACCGTCCCATTGGGGAAATTGCCGAAGACTTGGGATTTTCCTCCCCGGAACACTTTGCCAACGCCTTTAAAAAGGTTTACGGCACCAGCCCCAGCCAGTACCGCAAGGAGCGGTTCTAGGAAAAAGCGCAAAAAATCGCGAACCCCACAAAAGTGAGATTCGCGACTTGGAAGCGGCAGCTTGCCGCTGGAAAATGGCTCTAATTGTGATACAAATGAACCCCCTTTGGCGTTAGGGGGTTCACTTTGCGCTAAGGGGGTTCAGACCTGGCTTTGCTGCTTTTGCC